>JABXIA010000352.1 GCA_013373325.1 Paracoccaceae bacterium | reverse complement strand
GCCAAGATGACCGACTCCGAGCTGCACCTCAACATCGTTGAAGTGCGCAAGCCGGAACTGGACGCTCAGCTGGTCGGCGAGTCCATCGCTCAGCAGCTGGAGCGCCGTGTGTCCTTCCGCCGTGCCATGAAACGGGCCGTGCAGAACGCCATGCGCATGGGCGCCCTGGGTATCCGGGTGAACGTCGCTGGCCGTCTGGGCGGTGCGGAAATCGCGCGTACCGAATGGTACCGTGAAGGCCGCGTGCCGCTGCACACCCTGCGTGCCGACATCGATTACGCACACTCCGAAGCGATGACCCCCTACGGGATCATTGGGATCAAGGTCTGGATCTTCAAAGGCGAGATCATGGAGCACGATCCTTCGGCGCGTGACCGTAAAGCACAAGAAATCCAGGACGGCCCTGCACCCCGTGGTGCTGGTGGCGGCCGTCGCTAAGGAGGATTTGAGATGCTTCAGCCAAAGCGCACTAAATTCCGCAAAATGCACAAGGGCCGGATCCACGGCCTGGCAAAAGGCGGTTCCGACCTGAACTTCGGCACCTATGGCCTGAAGGCGACCCAGCCTGAGCGTGTGACTGCACGCCAGATCGAAGCTGCCCGCCGTGCCATGACCCGCCACATGAAGCGTCAGGGCCGTGTCTGGATCCGTATCTTCCCGGACACTCCGGTGACCTCGAAGCCGACCGAAGTCCGTATGGGTAAAGGTAAAGGCTCCGTGGACTACTGGGCAGCCAAGGTTAAGCCTGGCCGCGTGATGTTCGAGATCGACGGCGTCAGCGATGAAATCGCACGCGAGGCCCTGCGCCTGGCCGCGATGAAGCTGCCGGTCAAGACCCGCGTCGTGGTCCGCGAAGACTGGTAAACTCTGCCGGTCACGGAGAACTAAAAGCCCCCCGCTGAGCAATCAGCGGGGGGCTTTCTTGTTTTTCGGCTGGGGCAGTTTATAGCCGCACCGCCCTGTCAGGCGTGAGCTGGTAGATCTCTGAGGCGAGGTTCTTGGCCCGCAGATAGCGCGCCAGCGAGCCAAAGGTCACAGTCGCAACACCCTTGCCATGGTCGGATGTTGTCAGCGCAGCAGAGGCGGCGGGGGCCAGAAACCGTTTCAGCCCGTTGATGCGGATCGGCTGGGGGTGAAACTCGGCGGCGATCCGGTCTTTGATCCGGGACTTGTCCGTCGTGCCGTAGATGCTTGAGATCAGCAGGTCCAGAGTCAGCTCGTTGCAGTTCTGGAACTGCGTTGTATTGGGATTGGACAGCACCGAATAGCTGGGATTGTGCAGTGCGGGATAGACCGGGCTGGCGATGGCCTTCAGCAGTTTGTGCTGCAGGTGCGGGGCGGGGATGATGATGCCCGTATCCAGCGTGTGGGCGCTTCTGAAGAAATCTGCAGGCGCCTCTTGCACCAGGGAGCTGCGGGTCAGGTCATCCTGGTCTTGATAGAGATTGTATACGCGGTATCCTTTGGCGCTGCTGCCATCCGGGGCTTTGATCGTTGAATAAACCCACAAGGCGGTATGCGTGTAGTTGACCCCCTCTGGCAGCGTGTGCGGCGGCCGCCCGGTCCGGGCGACAATTGCGATACCGGCGCCGCGGGCCGCCAGATCCAGTTGCACCTGATTGGAAAAGGCAGCCGTATCAGAAATGGGCAAATGCGTCTTGCCGGTTTCGCTGCTGCCAGCCGCAGCAGGGGCGGCATGGAGGGCGGCCGCAGCAGCCATCGCAATGAACATCCTGCGGATCATCGGTTGCCCCCTTGTGCCGGCTGCGGGGCTTGCCCCGGGGCAGGGTGGCTGTGGGCATGGCTGTGAGGGTGGGGGGAGGCCAGCGCGCCTGCGGACACCACAAGCCCGGCGCCCACGGCCAGAACGGGAATGGCAACAATCGCCACAGCGGTATCAGCCGCAGCTTCGCTGCTGGCGGCAGCGCTGTATCCGGAATGCTGAAGGCTTTGTGCCGAATGCTGTGTGCTGGGGCCAGCTGCGGCTTGGGATGCTGCGCAAACCGCCACGGCCGCCAGCAATTTCTTGGAAATAAGCATACTTTGAACTCCGTTCATGAACGATGTTCAGAATATTGCGCATCCTGGGCGACTCTGTCAAACAATTTTTGAACGTCGTTCAAAAAACCGGCTTCACCGGCGGCCCGATCCGGCTAGACGGCGCCCGTCAGGCCAGAACCGCTGCCAAGGGCGGGCAGGGGCAGACTGGCCGCAAGCGGAACCAGATGGCTGGGGGCTGCCGCTGGGCTCAGCTTTTCGCTGGGCTGCGAGAAGCTGAGACTTGTGTCCCCGGCAAGGCTGGCTTGGATACAGGTGTCCAGCTCGCCCCGCTCTTTGAGGTCCGCGGCCAGCGAGTGGACGGCGCAAGGGAAGAGCCAGTGGTGAATATTGCCGCCTTCGGGAAACAGCTGGGCGTGCTGGCCGTCCATGCCCGTGCCGCTGGAGAAGATGAAATACTCGGTCTCCGGCACAAAGTAGTGGCCCGCAGGCTTCATTGGAAAGCTCTTGATGCTCTTGGAGTACACCCGCCACCGCCTGTCGCCGGGCGCGGCCTCCGGGTCGACGCTGAACTGCGGCACAAAGGCAATTGACCGCGCTATTGGCAGGAAGGCGCTTGCAACGATGGCCAGATAGCCGCCCATGCTGTTGCCGATCGAAAACAGGGTGCAGCCCCTTGCCGCCTCCAGTACGGTTCTGGTCAGCGCGTCCCAATCCAGACGGTTCCCCCAGGACCGGGTCTTGTCATAACAAAAGATGACATTGCTGCAATTGCGTCCGGACCCGGCAAATTCGGGCTGCTGCACGTCGATCAGCTCCACCGCCTGACCAATGCCGGGAAAAGACAGCAGCACGGTTCCCCCTGCCGGAACGGGCCCCGGCTTCAGGGTTTCCAGCCGCAAAGTGTCGTCTTCGTAAATGATGTGCATGATCCAATGCCTTCGCTTCTGCGGTTCCCGATGGATCTTGCACAGGGGTGGTTAAATTGCGGTAAGCCGGCAGGGGGAAATGTGCCACGCGCCACGGCACCGGAGCCGGTCCGGGGGTGACACTGGCGGGCGGTAAATGCCACTGCCGCCACCCGTGCCGCGTCCCTGCGGTCATCGGCTTCAGTATCCCTTAGGGGTTATCCTGACTGGCCTCCACTGCCCCGTCGACATCTCCAGCAGCGGCGGGGCACAGTCTTCGTGCGGCAGGTAGATGCCGCGGGGCGGCGCCTGCCTTTTTGCAGTCTTCACCGTGCTTTCCGGTGTCAAGTCGCCGTTCTTCCACGGCGGGTGGCCCGGCAGCCTGAGAAACGGGTTGAGGGCATCGAACACGGACTGAGATGCCCCTGCGAACCATTGCCTGTTGGGCGTTTCGCCCAGGCCTGGGTAAGGGAACGGCGCTGTTTCCAAGTCAAACCGCCTTTGACCAATATGGCCAGAGGTTAAGGCGCTGCAGCTATTGCTGCACGCGGGCCGGCAATTGCTGCATTGGTTCCCGCGCAGAGCTGCGCTAAGACGGCGCCATGGCCCAGATTGAATCGCTCTTCGTGACCCGTCTCTACCGCGCGCAGCTGTCCGAATACGGACCGAAGGTTGACGCGCAGGAACTGGAAAACTCCTGCCTCGTGATCGCCGGCGACGACGATGCAGGCCAGGACTGGTGCGAGGAGAACGGCTATCCCGGCTACACCTCCTATGCTTCGCTGACTGATCTGCCCTGGCGCTTCCCGATCTTTGCCGACCTGGTGAAAACGCTGGACCAGCACGTCGCAGCGTTCGCAAAGGATCTGGAGTTTGACCTGGACGGGCGCGCGCTGAAGCTGGAGGATCTCTGGATCAATATCCTGCCCGAGGGCGGCACCCACTCCAGCCACCTGCACCCGCATTCGGTGATCTCCGGCACCACCTATGTGTCGATGCCCGACGGCGCCAGCGCGCTCAAGCTGGAGGACCCGCGCTCGGCCCGGATGATGGCGGCGCCCACCCGCACCAAGGAAGCCCGGCGCGAGCTGCAGCCCTTCATCTACATGAAGCCTGATGTGGGTGACGTGCTGTTGTGGGAAAGCTGGCTGCGCCACGAGGTGCCGATGAATATGGCCGAGGACGAGCGGATCTCGGTAAGCTTCAATTACAAGTGGGAGTGATGTGCACTCCCCGGCGGTTCACCTGTAAACCGGGCGTTGCCAATGTATGACCATGCGCCGCTCGTGCTCCGGGAGGGCGAGCAGGTTGTTCATGCTGTCCATGCGCGCATCGCGCCCACGCTGACCGAAATTCTGGTCATTGTTCTTTGCGCGCCGGTTGCTCTGGTGATCTGGCTGTTCGTTCACCGGGCCTTTCCCTCAGCCACCTATGTGATCACCACCCAGCGTGTGCTGGCGGTGGAAAAACAGGGCGCTTGCAGTGAGGTCGCGGTCAGGGACATCCAGCGTCTCAGGACTTTCCGCGGCGCTATGATGATCTATACAGCGGAGACCCGCCTCTGGCTTCCCCGCCTGCCTGACGGCTGGCAGTTCGAAACCATCCTCAACAGGGTGCGGCAATTGTAAAAACTCCGGGACTCGCCTAGCTTCCCGGAACGGCACTGCGGGAGGTATGGATGGCGCGGCGTTCCCCTTTTGAAATTGGCGGCTTCCACATTCCGCCCGGCACCCGCCGCACGGTGGACCTGCCGGTCAGCGTGCTGTCGGACCACACGCCGGTCACCATGTCCGCCCATGTGATCCACGGCGCGGAGGAGGGGCCTGCGCTGTTTGTCTCTGCCGCCATCCACGGCGATGAAGTGATCGGGGTGGAAATCGCCCGCCGCCTGCTGCGCAGCCGCCAGTTCTCGCGCCTCAAGGGCACGCTGATCGTGGTGCCGATCGTCAATACCTTCGGCTTCCTGAACCATTCCCGCTACCTGCCGGACCGGCGCGACCTGAACCGGTGCTTTCCGGGCAGCGAGGGCGGATCCCTGGCCAGCCGCCTGGCGCATTTGTTCATGACAGAGGTGGTGGCGCGCTGCGATCTGGGCATCGACCTGCATTCCGCCGCGATCCACCGCACCAACATGCCGCAGATCCGTGTGTCGCCCAAGTCGCCGGAGACGCTGGCCTATGCCGATGCCTTCGGCGCGCCGGTGGTGATCCGGTCGTCCCTGCGCGACGGCAGCTTGCGCAAAGAGGCGCAGAAAGCGGGTGTTGATATCCTGCTCTATGAGGCGGGGGAGGGGCTGCGGTTCGACGAACAGTCCGCCCGCGTCGGCGTGGCCGGCATCCTGCGGGTGATGCATTCGCTGGGCATGATCCCCGACGACGGCGTGCCCCTGGCCGAGGCGGTGCCGGTCAAGGCCAGCGACAGCAGCTGGGAGCGCGCGCCTGCCGGCGGGCTGTTGCGCGCTTACAAAACCACCGGTGAAATGGTGGAGGAGGGCGACGTGCTGGGCATTGTCGCCGACCCCTTCGGTGAGGAGGAGGTGGAGCTGACCGCCAGCCAGCCGGGCCTGATTATCGGCCGCGCCAACATGCCCATCGTCAACGAGGGCGACGCATTGTTCCACATCGCTAAAGTGTCCGCGCCGGAAGAGGCTGAAGACCGCATCGAAAGCCTGAACGCCCAGCTAGACGGGGCGGCGATGTTTGACGAGGATGAGATTATTTGAGGCGGGCAGCCTCATGACCGGGTGAACCTCCTTCGCGGCATCTTCGTCTAGCCCCTGCTGTTTCACGCGCAGCACGCATCAAGGCGCGGCCGATCAGGCACATGCGTCTGAAAGTCATCGTGTCTGTTCCGCAGGCAAGCGGTAATCTCCCCGGCCCGGAGCCGGCCGGCCGTCTATGGCCGCGCCGGAATGGGCGGTGCGCGCATTTCAGGAATGGATCCGCAGAGGCGGTACGGCCGCCCGGTTTTCGCACTCGCTTGCTTGAAAGGGCGAGAGAGTGAAGCCTTCCATGTGCAGCTTAAGGGAGACACAGTCGAATTTTTTGTAAGGACGCCGAGCGCTGTGTTGCCGACCAGTTCCGGGTGGTCTAAGGGCCGCGCTTCATGGATTCGTTACATTAGGGGCGCTTGACGAATGACCTTTGGAAAAGTCTGCACACTCTTCTTTCTTTCGGTTTATACCGCTTACATCGGAACCTTGCTGGTTTTGGATGTGAAGCCTGTGAAGTTTTTCTGGGGTTTTTCCACCATAGCGATACCCGCTATTGAAGTTGCGTTCTTTGCCGGGCTGACTATTGCTCTGTGGCAGCTTCGCACCACCAGGTTGCGGTTTCTGATGCTGTTGTTGTTGCCAGTGCCGCTGGCCGTTCTCAGCTCGGTGTATGCGGTGCAATTGGGGTCCATGGTGATCGCCAGCGACTACATCACCCCGCTTGCAATGGATAATATGACTGAAAAACAGTATATTATGCGTGTTGAAGTTGCTGCTGCCATTGCCTTTCTTGCACTGTTCTGGGGCAGCCTGTTCCTGTTCGCTTGGAAGGATCTGCCCCGGTCTGACCAGCCCCGGTTGTCCGGAAAGGCTTGGGCCTGCACAGGCTTGGTTACTGTCCTGTATCTTGGTTCATTTGATGCCAGCAGCAAAAATTCCGAGTACCCGGACCTTCTGCGCCCGGACTTGGCTCCGTTTACAGGTTTGGTGCACACTGCGGACATCTTTTTTAATGGTCATGAGCCCAGCCTGGAGATGGTGCGTTTGGCTCGGCGCGTAGGAAGGGGCGAGGTTACGCCACCGTTCGAATTCGACCCTAAGGCTGAGTATCCATTTGCACGCGACAGCCTGGGCGCAGGCCCGTTGCCTTTTGCCAAAGTGGAAAACGGCGCGGCTCCGTTGAATGTGGTGGTGATCTTTGCAGAGGGATTTTCAGCGCGTCTGATGAACACCTATGGCGGTAAGTACGCCGACCTGACACCGAATCTGAATTCTTTTGCGGAAACAGCGATGGTCGTGGATGGCTACTACAATCACACAGCCGCCACATTTCGCGGATTGCAAGGGCAATTGACCTCCGGCTATCCATTGGCAGGCGGTGCTTCCAAATGGGAAGATTGGGATGGTGCGGAGGGCAATCCGGAGGATGCCCGGTCATCCTTGCGCGACCGTTCGCTCGCGAGGATTTTGAACCAGCGTGGATACAAGTCAGTTTTCCTCTCGCCGCACACCGACAAAAATCCCCTCAATACCATGCTGCGTGCCCTGGACTTCGACAAAGTGTACTCTCTTGAGAGCCTCCCAGAACTGCTTGGCGGCCCGGTGCCGGAGCATCCGGAGATACCTCTTGGGGCGGTGACTGACGAAACGGTGTTTCAGGGGCTGCGTTCCCTGCTCGAGGCACACGAGCAGTCGGGAACTGACCAGCCTCTCTTTGCGGCTACTTACAATATCGGAACGCATGCATTTATTGATGCCGCGCCTGACGGCCTTCATTTCCACGACGGCGATAATTCCGCCTTGAACCGTTTCCACGAGTTTGACAGGGCTGTCGGCAGCTTTCTTGAATACTTTGTGAACTCCCCTTCGGCAGACAACACGATCCTTATCTTCACTGCGGATCATGCTTCCTACCCAGAGCCCCCGGTTGTGAGAGCTCTGCAGGAGCCTTCGTACCGACAGTACTTTGTTGACCGCATTCCCTTGATTATCCATGCTCCGCATGTTGCCCTGCCCAGGACGTTGCAGGCAAATAACCGGACCTCTTTGGCTTTGGCTCCGTCGATTCTGCATTTGCTTGAGATTGATGACGTTCCCAACGCGTTTCTGGGGCGTTCCCTGTTTGACGGCTCGGAGAACAAAGCAGGTGGCATGGCTGCTTTCGGAGCTGAATTCTACAGGATTGATACGGATGGCGTGGATCTTTTGCACGGCCCGCAGGATGACGCCAAAACAAATGAGTTCATCTACTCGATCAAGTATTTCTATGATCTTGGCCGGCAAAACAAACTTTTCAGGCAGGAGCAGCTTCTAAACTGAGAAAGCTATTGCTCTGTGACCAGGGCCTGGGCAAGGAGCTGCGAAGGGAATGGGAATGACAGGAATATTGCGCACGATTTTCACCAAGCTGGGCTACTCGGTTGATGGGGTGAAGGTTGCCTTTCGCGACGAGCCAAGTTTTCGCCAATGGGCGTTGCTGGTTCTTGTATCTGACTGTGCCGTGCTGCTTCTGGGATACCCCCCGGCAGCGGCCGGTGCTGTGTTTGCGCTGGGGTTCTTGCTGCTGGCGTCCGAACTCATAAACACGGCGGTCGAGATTCTTGTCGATCATGTTCACCCCGAGCGCGGAGATGTGGCGAAGCGGGCAAAGGACACGGCGTCTGCCATGACCCTGCTTACGTTCCTGGCATTGGCGAGCTTCTGGTGCGGGCTTCTGTTGTTCTGACAGCCCCGTCAGCCGGGCTGGTTTGGTGCTGGACAATTGACGGCGGGGGCAATTCCCGGAAGGTTCAAACTCACCCTTGCCCCTCACTCCCTTCTCCTCTATAGGGACCCATCGCTTGCGCCCGGTCCGGCATGGATCAGGGGCAGGTGATTCTTTTTTGCTGCCCTTTCCGGGCAGTTGACATAACCCACCAGGTAACAAGGTGACCCTCGGGGCCTTCTGGTGCTTTGGACAAGGAACAAAGGCGATGAACGCCAATGATCTGCGCGAGAAGACCGTGGATGAACTCCGCGATATGCTCGCATCCCTGAAAAAAGAGAGCTTCAACCTGCGCTTTCAGCAGGCAACCG
>JABXIA010000229.1 GCA_013373325.1 Paracoccaceae bacterium | reverse complement strand
AGCCAAACGGCGGCGTCATATAGGCGATCTGAGTGGTGATGGTATAAAGCACGCCGTACCAGATCAGGTCGAACCCGAGCGCGCCCACCAGCGGCACATAGAGCGGTGCCACGATCACCAGCATCGCGGTGTCATCCAGGAAGGTGCCCATCACGATGAAGCTCAGCTGCATGAGGATCAGGATCATCCAAGGGGAAAGGCCAAGTTTGGAGGTGAACAAGTCTTCGATCGCCTTAACCGCCCCAAGACCGTCAAAGATCGCGCCAAAGGCCAGTGCCGCCAGGATGATCCACATGAACATGCAGGAGATGCCGAGTGTCGATCGCACCGAGGTTTCGAACACGTCCTTGTTCATCCGCCCCTTCAGCACCGCAGCAAGGAAGGCAGTCATCGCACCAATGGCCGAGCTTTCCACCAGCGAAGTCCAGCCGTTTACAAAGGGCACCATCATCGCGGCAAAGATCGCCAAGGGCAGCACGCCGGAGAACAGCAGGCGATACTTTTCCTTCATGAACACGTCCTTGTAGAACATGGCGTTCTTGCGAGTGAGGAAAGAAAGAAGGCCAAGGGCAAGCGCCACACCAAGCGCGGACTTGGTCTCCATTGCGCCGGTCAGGATCAGCAGCGGCACCAGCGCCAGCGCACCGAGAACGATATAGTTCAGGCGCAGCGGGTGGTCGGTAATCTGCTCATACTCGGCCAAGTCCTCCGGGTGCATTGCGGGGCCGAGGTTCGGCTGCATCCGGGCGCGGACATAGATGTAGATGATAAACATGGTGGCCATCAGCAGGCCCGGGATCACCCCGGCCAGCCACAGCTGCCCCACCGGCTGACGCGCGATCATCGCATAGAGCACCAGCACCACCGAAGGCGGCACCAGGATGCCCAGTGAGGAGCCCGCCTGAATGGTACCGGTCACCAGGATCTTGTCATAGCCGCGGCGTAAGAGTTCCGGCAGCGCAATGGTCGCACCAATGGCCATGCCAGCAACCGACAGGCCGTTCATGGCTGAGATCAGAACCATCAGGCCGATAGTACCGATGGCCAAACCGCCCTTAACCGGCCCCATCCACACGTGGAACATCCGGTAGAGGTCGTCAGCGATCTTCGACTCCGACAGCACGTAGCCCATGAAGATGAACATCGGCAGTGTCAGCAAGGGATACCACTTCATCAGCTTCATGGCGGCGGAGAAGGGGATCTCCACCCCGCCGGTACCCCACAGAAGCATGCCCGCGACCGCACCGACAAAGCCGATGGCGCCAAACACCCTCTGGCCGGTCATTAGCATGAGCATCATGCCGGCAAACATCACGATGGCGATCCATTCGTAGGACATCAGATTTCAACTCCGCGCAGGCGTCCGATATCCCGGAACAATTCGGCAAGGCATTGCAGCAGCATCAGAAAGACACCGAAGCAGAGGATGGTTTTGACGGGCCACAGGAACGGCCGCCAGGCGGTGGAGCTGCGCTCCAAATAGCCGAGCTGTTCGCCGGCGGCGGTTGGACCTTCGGTCACCAGCGTCGTCAGCAGGTCCCAGAAGAACTGCAGCGGTTCCAGCCCGAAATAGCCCAGTGAATAGGCGGTTGAGCTGAGAGCGCCGTACATCAGGATCACCAGATAAGTGATCAGGAAAAGCACGGTGAAAGCATCGACCATCGCCTTTGTCCGGGTCGACCAGCCGCCATAAAAAAGATCCATTCGCACATTTGAGCCGAGCTGCATGGAGTAGGGGCCGCCCAGAACGTAATAGGCGACCATCACGAACTGCGCGGTCTCCAGCGTCCAGTGCGATGGGTTGAAAAACGTCTTGGACACCGAGGACCACAGCAGCACCCCGATGAGGGCGAAAATCAGGTACATGGCAAAGCGGCCGATGGCGCGGTTCATCGCATCGATGCCGCGGACATAGGCCCGGATTAGTCTAGGCATCTGGCCCTCCCTCTGCCGTCAGCGCGGCCAAGGCCGGGCGCAGCAATGTCAGCATTTCTTCTGCCATGGCCTCTTTTTCTTGCGGTGTGGTCACCAGATCGTTGCGGATTTCGATCATTACATTGGCCAGCCCATGCGCCAGCCCGTGGATTATCAAGGAGTGGGTGACACCGTCTGCCGGGCCATAAGGCTCGTTGCGCTCAATCCGGCGGTGCGGCAGGGCGGGGGCTTTTGACAGCATCGCGTCCGCCAGCCTGCTGTCGTTGTCATGCAGGATGCCGATCTCCACCGCGCGTTGCTTGCCGAAATAAACCGGTGTGAAGCTGTGCATTGTGACCAGCACGGTCTGCCGCCCGGATTCTTTGCGGGCCTTGATCACATCGGAAACGGCTGCGCAGAACGGATCATAGACCGTTTCCACCCGTTCCAGACGCTGCTCCGCGGTCAGATCCTTGTTGCCGGGAATTTCCACCAGTTCGGATTTCTCCGGCATGGCGCTGGCGGCCTCTGGCGGGCGGTTGCAGTCGTAGACCAGCCGCGACACTGTGCTGGCAACCAGCGGGGCATCCAGCACTTTGGACATGTGCAGGGCCACGGCCCGCGCGCCCGGGTCCCATGCGGCATGGCTCAGCCGGTCGGCCTCGCGCAGGCCCAGCCCGTCGTAACGGGCGGGAATGTTGCTGGAGGCATGCTCGCACAGAAGCAGGACCGGGCTGGTGCCGTTACGGTTCACCACCTCCACTGCGTCCTTCTGAGTGTGAGAATCACTCTCGTGCATGCGCCGCCTCCCTGCGAATTGGAAAAATGTTTCCATGAAGAGATATTTGTGTCAATATCTTTTCATGATCGGTTCCGGACAGGTATTCCTGAAACTTTCTTTTCAGGCCGGTTCCAGGTTAGAAAGTGTCTGTTCAAAACAGGAATGCGCCCTTGTCGAAACCTCCTGCCACCGTTCGCGAATTGATCCGTGAGAGCTATTCCTCGCTCACCCAATCCGAACGGAAGTTCGCGAACCTGCTGCTGGAAAACTATCCTGCGGCGGGACTGGCCTCGATCACCATCGTTGCCGGGAATGCTGAAGTGTCCACGCCGACGGTGGCCCGGATGGTTCAGAAACTGGGGTTCAAAGGGTATCCGCAGTTTCATCAGGCCCTGCTGAAGGAGCTGGAGGCCAAAGTTTCCGGTCCCACCAAGCGGCGCGACAACTGGGCCTCAGAGGCGCCCGAAGGCCACCTGCTGAACAGATTTGCACAGGCTGTGACAGACAACCTTCAGCAGACGTTCTCCAACATTGACTCCGCCCATTTCGACGCCGCCGTGCATCAGCTCGCCAACACCGAAGGGCGGCTTTATGTGGTCGGCGGGCGCATCACCCGGGCGCTGGCGGATTATGCCTTCACCCACTTCCAGGCGATCCGGCAGCGGGTCACCCATATGACGTCCTCATCCGCCACCTGGCCGCATTACGTTCTGGACATGGTTGAGGGCGATACGCTCCTGATGTTCGACGTGCGTCGGTATGAGACCAACCTGCAAAGACTGGCCGAGCTGGCCTCGGAACGCGGTGTGAAAATCGTGCTGATCACCGATCAGTGGGCGAGCCCGATTGCTTCGGTTGCCGAGCACACATTCAACTGCTGGGTCGAAATCCCCTCGGCCTGGGATTCCAACATCTCCACTATGATGCTGCTGGAGGCTATGATCGCCGCCACACAGGAAGAGAGCTGGGACAAGACCAAGGACCGCTACGATCGCCTGGATGAGCTTTTCGACATGACCCGGCTGTTCCGCAAATTCTCCTGATCCGATCAGGTTCCCCTGACCCTGTCAGCTTCACTTGATCCGCCGCATGGACATTGCCCGCAGGTTGCGCCTTACTGGAAGTAAGCCGGTTCCCTTCAGGCAGGAGTATTCACATGCGTTTTTCCGGAATTCTGACAGTTGCCGCCGTGGCAGCAATGGTTGCCGCGCCTGCGGCTGCAAATCCTCTCAGCCGTATTCTGGCCAAGTCCGGGCTGACACCGCAGGACACCAACATCATGCGGCAGGCTGAGCAAACCCTGCTGGCCGAGGTGCAGGGCGGCAAGCGGGCCAAGTGGGCCAACCCGGACAGCGGTGCGCACGGTAACGTGCAGGTGGCGGGCAAGGAGGGCGATTGCGTGCTTCTGCAGCATCAGGCCTTTGTCAAAGACGACCAGACCGCCAAGCAAGTCCGCCGCAAGTTCTGTCCTTCCGCAGGCAAATGGCAGCTGTCCCAATAAAGGCGACCGCTTAAGCCCTGAAACAGTTATTCCAAGGATAAAGAGATGTCTGAAATCACCCGCAGCCACACCACCCAGCGCATGAGCCAGATCGTGATCCACGGCGATACCATCTATCTTGCGGGTCAGGTGGGAACCGCAGGCGCCAGCGTGGCGCAGCAGACTCAGGATTGCCTGGATAAGATCGACGCGCTGCTGGCGGAGGCGGGAAGCGATAAGACCCGCATCCTGCAAACTGTGATCTGGCTGGCTGACATGAAGGATTTTGCCGAGATGAATGCGGTCTGGGATGCCTGGGTGCCAGAGGGGCATGCGCCTGCGCGCGCCTGCGGCGAGGCGAAACTGGCGCGCGAAGATTTCCTGGTGGAACTGATTGTGACCGCGGCCAAAGCCTGAGTTGGCCTTGGCTGGTATGGGAAAGGCGGGCAGGCAGCCCGCCTTATCATTGAGGATTTAGTCCAGAGCCGCGGCAGCTTTCCTGATGGCCGCTTCGGTTTGTTCCAGATCCTCTTCTGTCAGAGCCAGGCTGGGGTAGGTCTTGCCCGGTGATTTGAAGATGCCTTCCTGACGCAGCACGTCGTTATAGCGCTTGGTTCGTTCAGCGTTTCCGGCCTGGGTGTCCCGGTAATCGCGCACTTTGGCACCAGTGAAGACGACCTCGAACAGCGCAGGTTCGCCGACGATCTGAAACGGCACCCCGGCCTCTTCAAGTGCTGCGCTTGTCATCTGCATCAGCCGCCGGCCAGTGCTGTTCAGATGGTCGTAGGAACCCGCGCGGCGCAGAATCTCCATGGTCTTGAGGCCCGCAACAGCGGCCACCGGGTTGCCTGACAGCGTGCCCAACTGCATCAGCCAGCCTTTGGCACCCACTTCTGCCTTGTCGAAATGCCGCATTATATCGGCGCGTCCCACGATGGCGGCCAGCGGGAAGCCGCCGCCGATTACCTTGCCCAGCGTCGCCAGATCCGGCGTCACGCCATAGAGCTCCTGACCGCCTCCGTAGGTGGAGCGGAATCCGGTGACCACTTCGTCAAAGATCAAAAGGCTTCCGTGCTTTTGGGTTTCATCTCGCAAAAGCTGCAGGAAGCCCGGCAGCGGCGGCACGATACGCTGCAAAGGTTCGGCGATGATGGCCGCGATCTCTTGCCCGTGCTCCGCCATCAGCTGCTTTACGTATTCGAAGTCATTGAACGGCGCGACCAGCACCTCTGCTGCAACGGACGGCGGGATGCCGGCGCTGTCCGGAATGGCCTGCGGGAAGTTCACCCGCCTGGCAGGAGCCAGGCTCATCTGCGCTTCTGCCGACATGCCATGGTAGCCGCCCTCGAACTTGACGATCTTGGTGCGCCGGGTGAAGGCACGGGCCAGCCGAATTGCATACATGTCCGCTTCACCGCCAGTGGAGACATAGCGCAACTGTTCTGCGCAGGGTACCGCGCGGCAGATCTCCTCTGCCAGCTCAATGCCGCGGGCGTTGCTGGCAAAGAAGGTCATGCCTTTCGGCAGTTGCTCCAGAACTGCTTCCATTACCTCGGGGTGGCCGTGGCCCAGCATCATCGGACCGGAGCCAATCAGATAGTCGATGTACTCCTTGCCGTCCTCGTCCCAAACGCGGGAGCCTTTGCCCTCGCGGATGATGATGCCGGGGTCGAAATTGCCGAAGCCGCCAGCGGGCAGCACGTCACGGGCGCGTTGGATCCATTCGGTCTGGGTGCGGATCTTTTCCATGGTCTCTTTTCCTGTCGGGGCTGGGTCGCCCTAGTTGGAATTTTTTTGACCAAAAAGTCAAAAACTATTCAATCACAGCTGCGGGAGCGCCCAGAGCCTCCCGGTCAGGACGGACACCAAGGCCTGGACCTTCAGGCGGCGTAATGCGGCCATTGCGGCGTTCCGGCCCAGTTGGGTCCAGCCGCGGGCTTACATATGAAGACAGGTCGCAGACATTCATCAGCCGCAGAGGATCGGTGGCGGCACCCAGATGCAGCAGTGCCGCCGTGGTGATGTCAGAGCCCCAGGTGTCCTCGATACACATCTTGGCGCCGAGATGCAGGCACAGATCCCGGGCCCGGCGTGCGTCCGACAGGCCGCCGAACTTCGACAGTTTGATGGCCGCCGCATCCATCACCCCTGCTGCATGGCCTGCCAGCAGCGATGCCGTGTCATGGGCGTTTTCATCCAGTTTCATCGGAAGTCCGCAGGCAGCGCGGACCCGCACGCAGTCCTCGATGGTGGCGCAGGGCTGTTCCAGCATGATGTCGAGATCTGCCACAGCCCGGCCCACGCGTGAGGCATCCAGCGACGTGGCACTGCAGTTCCAGTCGCCATAGACTAGCGGTCCGCTCCCGACGGCCTCCCGCACCATCCGCAGCCGGGCTGCGTCGGCCTGCCAATCCCGGTCTGCACCAAGCTTCACCTGAAACTGGGTGATGCCGTCTGCATGTGCCTCGCGCGCGATACGGGCCATTTCCTCCGGCGTGATACAGGTGATCGAATGATACAGCGGCATATCCGCCTGCCTTTGCCCGCCCAGCAGCGCGTGCAAAGGCAAGTTCGCGGCCTGTGCGGTCAGGTCCCACAAGGCAATGTCGATTGCAGACTTGGCGTATGAGTGCCCCTGCAGCCATGCATCCAGCTTTGCCGTCACGGCTTCGGGGCCAATCGGATCTGCGCCCAGCAGCACAGGGGCCATCTCTTCAACGGCAGGCCCAACACCGCGGGCATAAGCGGGCAGGTAATGCGGGATCGGGCAAACCTCGCCCCAGCCGGTGAGCCTGGTATCGGTGTCCAGCGCCAGCACCACGCTTTCGACGGTGTCGCAGGTCTTGCCTTCAGCCATGTAGTAGGGCGTGTGGCTGGTCAGCGGCACATGCCACAGGGATATCCGGGTGATCTTCATGAGCGCGCTCCCAACTCGGATTTCTTCAGAAGATCGCCGCCGCGCCAGAAAGCTGCGGCCAGCAGCGGGCCAGGCACCATATCAATGGCGTGTTTCTGGTGCGGCGCGTGGCGGATGGTATCTCCGGGCCCTGCGTCGCGCGCAGGGCGGCCTTCGGACTGAAACCGGGCTTGGCCTGCTAGGATCAGATAGGTCTCCTCAGGCGCGTGCGAATGCTCGTCATAGTGCTGCCCGGCGCCCCAATATCCAATGGACAACCGCATTTCTTCACTTCGGTACAGCCCTTCGGGCGATATCAGATTGACCCAGCCGTAATTGTCCAGCCATTCACGGGAAAAGCCGTCGGCTGCTGTGTAGGTCTGTTGCCAGCGCAGGCGGGGCAGGGCAGAGGCCAATGCGGCCACTGCAGGCTCAGCCGCCTCGCAATTCTGCCTGCCTGAATTCGCGAGTTCTTCAACTTTCCTGCATACTGGCAGGCGGCGCGGCTTAATTGCGAGCATCGGCAAGCCGTGCATACGCGCGGCGAACCAGTTCAACTCCTGCGACCCGGCGGTAAGCTGTGCCAGCTCTTTTAGCAGCTGTTCGGGCATTGCCTCAGCCTCCGTAAACCGCGACCGGATCCCCCAGCGTGCCGTCCTCGGGCGTCACGCCTAGGCCGGGCTGGGAGGGCGGCACAGCAACGCCGTGGTTATTCCGCGCGCCCTGGCCGGGGACCGGATCCACATCCAGGTGATAGTGGCACAGCCAGCTTGCCAGCCGGTTCGCCTCGGGCGTTGAGGCCGCAAGATGGATCGCCGCGGTGTCCGAAAGCGCGGAGCCGCCGACATCTTCGATGTGCATCTGCCAGCCGGCGCAGACGCCGAAGTCGCGGATTTGCCGGGCCTTGGTCAGCCCGCCAACGCGGTTGGGCTTCACCTTAACGCCCTCGCAGGCGCCGTGTTTCCAGGCCTGCAGGTGGTCGCTGAACGTATGCAGGCATTCATCAAGCATGACCGGGTTTGTGACCCGCGCCGCCACATGGGCGCACTGGTCCAGTGTTTCGCAGGGCTGTTCCACCCAATCGCGTGCCCTGACCGAGTTCAACACCTCCACCGCCACCGCTGGCTGCCAGGCGCGGTTCACGTCAAAGGTCACCTTGTGTCCCTTAGGAATCCCTTCGGATATCGCCTCGATTCGGTCGATATCGAGGCCGGTGTCAGTGCCGCCTATCTTGGCAGAATGCACGGTGTACCCCTTCTGCGCGGCGCTGGTAATTTGCGATAGCATTTCCTCGGGGCTGCCCGTTGAAACCGACGAGTTCACCAGTACGGGCGCGGCCACCGGCCCGCCAAGCAGCTGCCACAGGGGCAGGCCCGTGGTCTTGCCCAGAATATCCCAGCAGGCCATATCGATGGGAGATTTCACATAAGGGTGCCCGGGCAGCTGCACATCCATCACCCGGTTCACATGATCCAGACTGCGCGGGTCCAGCCCGATTAAAGCAGGTGCCAGAGTTTCAATGCCAGCCCGGATCCCCGGCCCATGCGCGGGCAGGTATGTATGCCCCCAAGGGCAGCCTTCTCCCCAACCGGAGATGCCCTCGTCCGTGTCGATGCGCACAAAGGTGCTGTCGAGCTTCTCGAACTTCAGCCGCCCGCCCGACAGGCAGTAGGGCTCGGTCAGCGGCATATCGAGCTGGTATACGGTGATGCGGGTAATTTTCATTGTGCCCTCTCCTTGGTGCAGCTCAGGGACTTGCGTGTTCATCGGTAAGTTCCTTGGCGGCGAAGCCGGAACCCGGTTGCGTCAAGGCGTTCCCGGGACCCTCCGGTATGCCGCGGCCCTGTGGGGCGGGGCCGGCGGACCAGGACGGAAACTCTCTCCCGGCAGCCAGTGCGGCGCGGCAGAACTCGGCTGCACCGAGGGCGGGAACAGAAAGCACCTGGCTCAAGGGACTACCACGATATTGCCGGTGTGTTCCTTCGCAATAAAGGCGGCCTGCGCCTCCTTCAGCTGCTCCAGAGGGTATACCGCGGCCAGCGCGGGTCTGATCTCACCCTGTTCAATATAGGAGACCACATCAGTGAAGTTGCGATGCGGTGTGACGGTGGAGCCGGTGAAGGTCAGGTCGCGCAGATAGAAGGTGCGCAGGTCCAGTTCCACTATCGGTCCGGCAATCGCGCCGGAGCAGGTGTATCGCCCGCCGCGTTCCAGCACGTCGATCAGCCTTGGCCATAGTGCGCCGCCCACGACGTCGGCAACGACTGTAATTTTCTCATCGCCAAGGGTTGCCCGCAGGTTCTCCGGCGCGCGCGGCAGGACCAGATCGGGACCAAGCTCCGCCACTTCAGTGTGCTTTGCCTCAGAGGCCATCGCGAGCACCCGCGCGCCGCGGCGCTTGGCAAGCTGGATCAGCGCGCCGCCAACCCCGCCGGAGGCGCCGGGGATCAGCACCGTGTCTCCGGTGCCCACGCCCGCGCGGCTCAGCATCCCCTCGGCAGTGACATAAGAACAGGAGAAGGTCGCCAGTTCCGCGTCACTGAGGGGGCTTTCGACAACGGCCACACCGCGTACATCCGCCTTGGTGTATTCGGCAAAGCCGCCATCGCATTCGGAGCCGAAGTATCCGGCCTTGTCATCGTTCTCGGGGTCGTCCCAGTCGCGGACCCAGCCGCCGACCATGACGCGTTTACCGATCAGGGCTGGATCCGCACCGTCGCCGACAGCCACGACTTCGCCAACCGCATCCGCACCTTGGATGCGCGGGAACGTCAGAGGCCGGCCGCCCCAGGTCGGGTCGTCCTCGCCCACTTCGTCAAAGGCGCCGCCGGTGGTGGCGCCCTCGACTGTCTTGGAATACCAGCCGGAGCGGGTGTTCACATCGGTGTTGTTCAGCCCGCAGGCGCCGACCTTGATCATTACCTCCATTGGCCCGGGCTGCGGAACCGGCCAATTCTCGTGCCATTCGTATTTGTCCAAATCGCCGTGGCCTGTCAGGACCATCGCCTTCATGGTTTCGGGCAGGATCATTCTTCGCGTTTCCCTTTTGGTTTGGGGGAACGGGGCGCTCCCCCGCCTCTGGCTCCCCAGGAGTATGTTTAGCAAGATGAAAGGGGAGCCGAATTCTGCTTATTCTGCCGGGGTGAGCGTGGCGTCTGTGCGTGGCAGCAGGCTGTCGGAATCATAGGCGGGGGCACCCAGGATCCGGCCCTTGCGTGGCTTACCTGCGATGATCACCTCGACCTCCGTGCCCGGCACATTGGCGTGCGGTTTCACATAGGCGAAGGCCAGGATCTTACCGACGGAATGGCCATAGGCGACCGAGGCAGTGGAGCCCACAACTCGACCGTTCAGCAGGACCGCTTCGCCGCCGTGGCCGTCCTCCACCCCGTCCGGCTCAATCTCCAGATAGGCGCAGACCCAGGGCTTGTCTTCGTCGTTCAGCGTCTTGTCCTTGCCCAGATAGTCCTTGTCTGTGCGGGCAAAACGCAGCACATCCGCTTCAGCGAGCGTAACCTCATTGGTAAGTTCCCCCGCGCCCTTGAAGCCCTTCTCCATCCGCATCGCGTTCATTGCGAAGGACCCGTAGTCGGCAATGCCATGCGCCTCGCCAGCCGCCCAAAGCGCGTCATAGACCGCCAGGGTGCTGTCGCGCGGGATGTGAAGTTCCCAGCCAAGCTCGCCCGCATAGGACATGCGGAAGGCCCAGAGTTTATGGCCTGCGACCTCGATCTGCTGCGCTGTCAGCCATTTGAAGCCGGCGTTGGTCAGATCCGCATCGGTGCAGGCGGCCAGGACCTCGCGAGCGTTCGGGCCATTAAGAGCAAGTGCGGCCCAGTCGTTGGACAGCATGTTGATCTCGACCTCTTCGCTTGCGAGGTTCTGGTTCAGGTGGTCCAGAAGCCGTTGCTCAAAAAAGGCCGCGCAGACCAGGTAATAGCTGTTGGCGGCCAGTTTCACCACGGTGGTTTCCAACTCGATCCGGCCGCGGCGGTTCAGCATGTGGGTGAGGGCAATACCGCCAACTCTCTGCGGCAGGCGGTTTGCAGTCAGACGGTCCAGCAGGGTCGCGGCACCGGGGCCCGAGACCTCGACCTTGGTGAAGGCGGAGATGTCCATGATGCCGACGTGTTCGCGTACGGCCTTCACTTCCAGCCCGACCATGTAATGAACTTCATTGCGGCGGAAGGAGTAGTGGTCCTGCTGCGCAACGCCATTCTTGGCAAACCAGCGCGGACGCTCGTGGCCATAGACCTCCTCGTAGACCGCGCCCTTTTCCTTCAGCCGTTCATAGAGCGGTGAGGGTTTGATGGGGCGGCCCGCCAGGCGGTTGAAATGCGGGAAGGGGATTTCGTGGCGCAGCTTGTAGTCCTCATGCGCCTTGGTGACCTGCCAGTCCTTGGTGGCATAAGAGCCAAACCGGCGCGGGTCGTATTCGCGCATCGAGATGTCGGCCGCACCATGCACCATCCAGCGCGCCAGCTCGCGGGTCAGGCCCGGACCCCAGCCGATGCCGATCTGGGTGCCGCAGCAGCTCCAGTAATT
>JABXIA010000191.1 GCA_013373325.1 Paracoccaceae bacterium | reverse complement strand
GATCGCGGCGGAGTAACGGCATGGGACTGCAGGCAAACTTTGAGACGCTGGATGAAACCCTGGCGTGGAAGGACGACGAGATGCTGGAATGCGTCTCTGTCGTGCCGGAAGCGCCGAACACCGCCACCTTCAGCTTCCGCGCGCCTTCGGGCGCGTGGTTCAAATACCAGCCGGGCCAGTTCCTGACGCTGGAGCTGCCGGTGCCGGGCGGCACCGTCTGGCGGACCTACACCATCAGCTCCTCGCCGTCGCGGCCCTTGTCGATCTCGGTGACGGTAAAGGCGCAGGCCGACAGTGTCGGCACCCGCTGGATGCTGGACAACCTGAAACCGGGCATGTTCCTCAAGGCCTCCGGCCCGGCAGGCGTGTTCACCCTGCCGAAACGCCCGAACGGCAAGTTCTTGTTCATCTCCGCAGGCTCCGGCATCACGCCAAGCCTGTCGATGACACAGTACCTGTTCGACCGCGGCCAGTCACCGGACGTCAGCTTCATCAACTGCGCCAAGCGGCCCAGCGAGATCATCGCGCGGCGCCAGCTGGAGGGCATGGCGGCGCGGGTGCCAGGGATCAAGCTGAACTTCGTGGTGGAGGAGGATGATCCTTATCAGGTCTGGACCGGCTACCGCGGGCAGCTCAATCAGATCATGCTGGGCCTGATCGCTGGCGATTATCTGGAGCGCGAGGTCTATTGCTGTGGGCCGGAGCCGTTCATGCAGGCGGTGCGCGACATGCTGAACGGCCTGGGCTTTGACATGGAGAACTACAACCAGGAAAGCTTTGGCGCGCCGGTGGAGACCGAGGCAGATGCGCCGGAGCTGGACGATGTGGTTCCAGAGGAGACCGCGGCGGCGGAGATCAGCTTTGCTGCGTCGGGCGTCACAACCGCCTGCACCGAGACCGACACCGTGCTGGCGGTGGCCAAGGCCTCGGGCCTCAACATCCCGTCGGGCTGCACCTTCGGCATCTGCGGCACCTGCAAGGTCAGGAAGACCGCGGGCGACGTGCATATGGTCCACAACGGCGGCATCTCGGAGGAGGACATCGATGCAGGGTATATCCTGGCCTGCTGCTCCAACCCGATCGGGCGGGTCGAAGTGGACATCTGATCTGACGGAGGGCCTCCCGCGGGCCCTCCGCTGCTTTCTGGTCCGGGCCTGCGGCGATAAAGGGATTGACGCCGCGCCCGTCCCTTGGTCAACACGGGGCCAAGCCTCATACCCCCGTTGCGACACAGGACCATCAGACCATGACTGCCAGCAAACGCATTGCCCTTTCCAGCGACCACGCCGCCATCGAGCTGCGCAAGGCCGTTGCCGCCCATATCGAAGCCCAAGGCTGGGAGGTTGAGGACATCGGCCCGCAGACCCCGGAAAGCACCCATTACCCCAAGCATGGCGCCGCCGCGGCAGAGCTGGTCGCCTCTGGCGGCTGCGCGCTGGGCATTGTCCTGTGCGGCACCGGCCAGGGCATCATGATGGCAGCCAACAAGGTGAAGGGCATCCGCTGCGGTGTCTGCTCCGACACGTTCTCTGCCAAGATGATCCGCGCCCACAACGACGCCAACATGCTGTCGATCGGCGCCCGTGTGGTCGGCGAAGGACTGGCGCTGGAAATCGTTGATGCCTTTCTGGGCACTGAGTTCGAGGGCGGCCGCCACGGCACCCGCGTCGACATGATCAAGGCGCTGGAAGACTAAGGACCGTGTTCAATTTTGATGCGGGGCGCAAGAGCCCCGTGTCAGTCGGCAAACAGATAGCCGGTCCCGGCAATCTGCCGGGCCTTCTCTTCGGTCAGGTTCAGGAAGCTGCTGAGTTCGCCCGCGTTTGCCTCGGGAGTGCTGCCTTCGCGGATCTTGTAGAGATGGCTGAAGCCCGCATCGCGGATGCGGTCGCTTTCATGCAGGATGTCATTGCGGATTGTCGGCAGCAGCCGCTCCAGCGTTTGCTGTGGCGTGCGTTCGCCGGCCAGGCCAACGCGGTGGGCATGGCCAATCAGGTATTCGTCGCTGAAGTCGCATTCGATGTGCAGAAAGCGCGTCGAGGACCGGTCTGAATGAAAATCATTCATCAGCTCAATGGCCCCGGGATCCAGGCAGATGATCAGCTGGTCGGACTCGTAATATTCGAACAGCATCCGCATCAGCGCCCGGCGGTGGCGGGTGCGTTTCATCAATGCCGCCTGAATCCCGCCGAGGTCGGGCAGGGGGGTGTCCTCTTCGTTGAAAAGGTATTCGATCGCCGGAATGTTGGTGACCTGGCGGATCTGTTCCAGCAGCCGCTTGGCGACATGCCATTTCTTGCAGACCACGATCAGCAGTTCGCGCTCCCGGCCGAGGGTGCTTTCCGTCTCCCAGAACCGCGGCGCAAAGCGGCGTCCGTCGCGGCCGCGCTGTGCGAGGAACTTGTAGAGGCTGCGTCCCTCGTTGGAGATCTGAAACTCCACCCCCTGCGCCGCATAAAGCCGCCCGAGCCGTGACTTCAGCTCCTTGGCGTCAGAGCTGATCTTGCGGGCGAACAGAAAGTCCTGGCTGAGCAGAAGGTCATAGTGGTCATTGTAGAAGTTCACCGGCATCCCGTAGTCGGTGAACATCAGAAAGGTGAGGGTGCGGGCCTCGATCTCTGCCTCGGGGATGAGGTGGCGCACCAGGGTCTGAAAGAAGGTTTCATCCGGAATCCAGGTGGTCCGGAAGAAGCGCACGACATCGCGGCGTTTGCGGATGAACCCCAGGATCCACTCGACAGTGCGGCGGCGCAGGCACCACCATTGGCTGCCGATCTGCACCTGAATGTCGGCCGGTATATCCCGTTGCAGCCCCAGGCGTTTTTGCAGGCCGTGGCTCCAGTAGAACAGCTGCTTGTGCTTGCGCTCGTTGAAGAAGTGCCGGTAAATCAGCCGGTCCTCCTTCATGCCGGTCTTGATCCAGTCGCTTTCGAAGAAATCGAAGCTCTCGATGAAATCCTTGTCGTTTTCGTCAAGGAACCGGTGTGCGTATTCCGCGGTCTTCACCGCCATGCAGTCTCCTGACAGCATGTAGAAGTGGGTGGCGCGCGGAAACTCCTCCACGGCGCTGCGCAGGGCGTGCAGCGTGGCCTCGACCAGCGACCATTCCCCCCAGCCGCATTTGATCCGCTTTTTGGCAAAAGTGACGTTGGGGTTGTCCGCAAGCTCCGACCGGATCCTCTGGTAATCCTCCGGAGCCGCCCGCCCGTCGAAGTGAATCGCCATGCAGTCACCAGCCGCCGTCAGCCGCTCAGCCTGCTGGATGATCGCGTCGGGGTCTTTATGGCACAGCAGAATATATGCGATTTTTGCCATAGTGGGGACGGACTGCCTTGTTCTGCCTGATTGTTTACCTTGATAAGCGGGCGGCGCGCGCGAATAAACCAGATAGTTCCCGTTTCGGTAAACATATGCAATTACTGCTTGGAACAGGCAAAGACGGACAAGAGGGCGGCAAATGGGGTTCCCAGGCACCTGGATGACGGAAAGTGAAACTGTGGTCTACCGGGTGGTGCCAAAATGCGCCTGCTCGACCATCGGGCAGATCCTTTACTATTCCGACCACGGGCAGTTTTTTGACGGCGACATCCATGATGCCAAGGACGGTCTGCATAAATGGGCGCTGGAGCACAGTCAGGGGCCGATCACCCGTAACGTTCAGGGGCAGCAGTCCTATGCTTTCACCTGCGTGCGCAACCCCTATACCCGTATCCTGTCGTCTTTCTTCGACAAGATCTGCGGCATTCAGCGCAACGGCAAGCGCTACCGCGGCAACCTGGTGCCCAAGCTGGCTTACGAATACGGCATTGAGGTCGGCGGCGAGGATGGCAAGCAGGAGTTCGACCAGATCGCCAGCTTCCGCCGGTTTTTGCTGTTTGCGCGCGACACCATCCGCTGGCGCCGCCCGATGGACCCGGACATTCACTGGTCAGCGATGTCAGGGCATGTGTCGACTTTCATTCTGAACGGTGGACGCTACAACCGGATCTTCTGGACCGAGGCGTTTAATGACGGCATGCAAGGGGTGCTGGACGCAATCGAGACGCCGCATCCCGTGGACCTGGCCGCGATCCCGCGCTTCAACGAAAGCGAAGGCCACGGCCCCAAACGCGCGCATCCGGTGGAGGCGTACTTCGACGACCTGTCGATGCATCTGGTCTACGAGATCTACAAGCGCGACTTCGAGCTGTTCAAATACGATTTCGAGAACCCGGGCAACAAGATGCCGGTGGGGGAGATCGACCTCGATGAGGTGCACGCCAAGCTGGGGGAGTAACGGGCCGGCGGAAATCTCCCGCGCCTTGCCGCCGCATCAAAGATGCGGTGGCACAAGCCTTGGGCCGGGCGCCGCTGGCGCGGCGCAGACGGGTTCGGCAAGCGGCCATTCAGCTTCACCTTTGTCCAAGCACTCCCGCCGGAGGCACGCCGTGCGTCAGCACGGCGCCACGCCCAACGCCGCGTGGCGTGCTGGCATCAGCCAGCAGGCTGCAGCGGGGGCGGGAGATCTAAGGTTTTGAAGGAAAATTGCTGAGAAGCGGTTCAGGGGCAGGTGTGCCCTGAACGCGCCTTGCCCATTGTGAAGCCCCTGATGCCGCCTCAAGAGCAAGCGGCTGCGCCGCTGCGCTTTGCGCGGCCCTTGACCCGGCCTCAGGAACGGAGGCCAAAAGAAAACCCGCCGCGATTGGGGCGGCGGGTTCTGTGTGCTCCAGGTCTGAGCAGTATCAGTCTTCGTCGGGCAGTGCGCGCACGGCGCCCTTGGCCGCAGACGTGGCCAGCAGCGCATAGGCTTTCAGCGCCTTGGAGACCTTGCGCTTGCGCGGCTCTGCGGGTTTCCAGCCCTTGGCGTCCTGCTCTTCGCGGCGCGCGGCCAGCTCTTCGTCGGAGACCGCCAGATGGATCGAGCGGTTGGGGATATCGATCTCGATCTTGTCGCCCTGACGCACCAGGCCGATGGTGCCGCCTTCGGCCGCCTCGGGCGAGACATGGCCGATCGACAGGCCCGAGGTGCCGCCGGAGAAGCGCCCGTCAGTCAGCAGCGCGCAGGCTTTGCCGAGGCCCTTCGACTTCAGGTAGGAGGTCGGGTAGAGCATTTCCTGCATCCCCGGACCGCCGCGCGGGCCCTCGTAGCGGATCACCACCACGTCGCCTTCCTTGACTTTGCCGGTCAGGATGTCGTTCACCGCCGCGTCTTGGCTTTCACAGACATAGGCGGAGCCAGTGAACTTGAGGATGTTTTCATCCACGCCCGCTGTTTTCACGATGCAGCCGTCCAGCGCGATGTTGCCGAACAGAACCGCAAGGCCGCCGTCCTGGCTGAAGGCGTGCTCCTTGGCCCGGATCACGCCATTTTCACGGTCGGTGTCCAGTTCCTTGTAGCGGTTGGCCTGGGAAAAGGCCTGAGTGGTGCGGACGCCGCCGGGGGCCGCTTTGAACAGCTCTTCGGCCTCGGGGTTGTTGGCGACCTTGATGTCCCATTTGGCAATCGCTTCGCCCATGGTTGCGGTATGCACCGTGTGGCAGTCGTTGTGCAGCAGGCCTGCGCGGCTGAGTTCGCCCAGGATCGAGAAGATGCCGCCGGCCCGGTGCACATCCTCCATGTGGACGTTGTGGATGTTCGGCGCAACCTTGCACAGGCAGGGCACTTTGCGGCTCAACTGGTCCATATGGGACATGTTGAAATCCACCTTGCCCTCGTTGGCGATGGCCAGAAGGTGCAGCACAGTGTTGGTGGAGCCGCCCATGGCGATATCCAGGCTCATGGCGTTTTCAAACGCCTCAAACGTGGCGATCTCGCGGGGCAACAGGCCCTTTTCCTCGTCCTGGTAGTGGCGCTTAGTGATCTCGACGATCTTGCGGCCGGCCTCCAGGAACAGGCCCTTGCGGTCGGCGTGGGTCGCCAGCGTTGAGCCGTTGCCCGGCAGCGCCAGGCCCAGGGCCTCGGCCAGGCAGTTCATCGAGTTCGCGGTGAACATGCCCGAGCACGACCCGCAGGTCGGGCAGGCGTTTTCCTCGATGTGCTTCACCTGGTCGTCGGTGAACTTGTCATCCGCCGCCGCGACCATGGCGTCCACCAGGTCGATCTTTTTCATGTCCAGATCGGCGATGTCGATCTTGCCCGCTTCCATCGGGCCGCCGGAGACGAAGATCGCCGGGATGTTGAGACGCATGGCGGCCATCAGCATGCCGGGCGTGATCTTGTCGCAGTTAGAGATGCAGACCATGGCGTCCGCGCAGTGCGCGTTGACCATGTATTCGACGCTGTCGGCGATCACTTCGCGCGACGGCAGCGAATAGAGCATGCCGTCATGGCCCATGGCGATGCCGTCGTCCACCGCGATGGTGTTGAATTCCTTGGCAACGCCGCCGGCTGCCTCAACCTCGCGGGCAACCATCTGGCCGAGGTCTTTGAGGTGGACGTGGCCGGGCACGAACTGGGTGAAGGAGTTGACGATGGCGATGATCGGCTTGCCGAAATCATCGTCCTTCATGCCGGTGGCGCGCCACAATCCGCGCGCGCCCGCCATGTTGCGGCCATGGGTGGAGGTTCTGGATCGGTACTTTGGCATCAGGCTGGTTCCCTTAGTCTTTGCCCTCAGGGACACGATTTGCGCAATAAAGGCAACCG
>JABXIA010000121.1 GCA_013373325.1 Paracoccaceae bacterium | reverse complement strand
CGCGCAGATGGCAATCACCACCGCCAAATCGGCCTTCTGGAAGGGGGTTCGCGACAGCGCGCCGTTTCTGTTCATGGCCTCGCCCTTTGGCTTCCTGTTCGGGGTGCTGGCGGCGGAGGCCGGGCTGGTAGTGCCGGAAGCCTTTGCCTTTTCGCTGACGGTCTTTGCCGGAGCGGCCCAGTTCACCGCGCTGCAGCTGATGCAGGAGAATGCGCCGCTGATCATCATCCTGATTTCGGCACTGGCAGTGAACCTGCGGATGGCGATGTATTCGGCGTCGCTGACGCCCTACCTGGGCGATGCGCCAATGTGGCAGCGCGCGATTGCTGCCTATTTCATCGTCGATCAGTCCTATGCGCTGTCGGTTGTGCAATTCGAACAGGAGCCGGAGATGCCGCTGGCACAGCGGGTTGCCTATTTCTTTGGCACCAACGGGCTGATCACCCCGGCCTGGGTGATTGCCACCGCATTGGGGGCGCTGGTCAGCACCCGGATCCCGGAAAGCTGGGGCGTGGACTTCGTGCTGCCGCTGGCGTTTCTGGCGATGATCGGCCCGATGCTGCGCACGCCGGCGCATGTGGCGGCCTGTTTTGTGGCGGTGGCGGCCTCGCTGCCTGCCTCAGCCCTGCCCTATAACCTCGGCCTGATCGTGGCGGGCATTGCCGGCATGGTTGCGGGCGCGCAGGCGGAATTGTGGCTGGAGCGGCAGAAGGCCAAAGCGGAGGGCGCAAAATGAGCAGTATCCCCACTCCCATCCTCTGGACCGTGATCATCGGGCTGGCGCTTGGCAGCTATGGCTTGCGGTTTGCCTTCATCGGTTTCATGGGCGGCAAACCCATCCCTGAATGGCTGATGCGGCATCTGCGCTATACCGCCGTGGCGATCATCCCGGCGCTGGTGGCACCGCTGGTGGTCTGGCCTGCGCCCACGGGCGGCGCGCCCAGCCTGATGCATTTTGCCGCCGCTGCCGCGACCTTCGCCGCAGGCTATCTGACGCGCAACGTGCTGATCGGCCTCGGAACCGGCGGGCTATGCCTTCTGCTCTTGTATCTCGCCGCCTGAGCGCTCTGCGCCCCGGCGGAAGAATTACTCTGCCGCGTTCAGCGCGGCGTCGCTTTTGGTAATGCCTGCCTGCAGATCGGCGCTGTCGTTCTCATAGTAGCGTTCCGTCACCACACCGGGCAGCTGGCCGAACTGGGCGGACAGTTTCTCCGGATAGAAGGTGCGGTCGAGGCTTTCGAAGCCTGGGATCTGCTGCAGAATGCCGATGGTGGCCTGGGCGCAGTAGGCACCCGGCACGCGGCCGTTGGTGACTGCCAGCTGATAGGCTTTCTGGGCCTGCTCCGGCGTCACCTCAACCCGCTGCACCACCACATGGAAGGTGCTGCGCGCATGGGCGCCGCGGTAGGCTTTCTCGACTGCCGGAGTAATGCCGTAAAGGACATCGTTCCGTTCCGGTACAACGGATGCATAGAACGAGCCTGCCGGATCGAAAATCACCCGTTCCGAAGCGTTGATCATCAGCGACGCATGGCCGCCCCGCCCGGTGCGGTTGTTGATCATCGTGTAGAGGGTGAGCGTTGCCGGGCCGGGGTGGCGGTAGGCCACCTTGGCCAGGGTTTCGGCGTCCGCATTAGGCTGCTGCGGCGCCGCGCAACCCGCAAGCGCCAGCATCACCGCGCCGAGGCAGAGCAGATTGCGCATCAATATTGTCCCGGGATCAGGTGGCGAACATAGCCAGGAACAGCGCGAGGAACACCATCGCGATGCAGAAACGGGTCACGAAGGTCATGAAGCTCGAGAACATCTTCTCCTGAACGGTGATGTCCATGGTGCCGTGCTGGTGATCAGCCATGTGAGTTATCCCTCAAAATTCACGTGCGTTTTCCCGGTGATTACCGGATTTGCCGCCCCCTGTCACCACGTCATTCGGGCGCATCCCCGGGAAATGCCGTCCGAAAACCACATAAAACCGCTGCGGATCCTGCGGTTTCGGCCCGGGGGGCGAATCGTGCGGCTCACTCCTGCTGCAGATCCGAGGCGAGACGGAAACCGATACGGTTGGCGGGCTCTTCCTCGCGTGCCTTGGGCACTGCGCGCAGCATCACATTGAGCTGGCTCACGTGCTGCACCAGCTGGGTCCGGGAGCCATCCGGCTCGCTGCCGTAATAGGTGATGATGTCCGGGTCGAAATAGCCCATGCCCTCAATCCGGAGCACGCCGGTATTGCCGCCGGTAAAACCCATTGCAACCTCATGTTCAGCGTCCAGCTGCTGTTCGAAGTTCTGGATATAAAGGATCAGCCGCTCATAGGCCCAGCGGGCCGGGCTTTTGGCCGCATCCGGTTTCTGCAGCTTCTCCGGCACTTTGGTGAGGCCAGCACAGGCCTCCGGGTCGGCGTGGACTTCATGCACGCAGGGCAGCACCGCCGCCTCTGCCGCCTCTGCACTGGTGGAAATCTCGTCGCTCATGATGCCTCCCCTTTCCGGGGTGCGGATCACCCCTTGCTTTGATAGAGCCAGGCACCGTCTTCGCGTTTCCAGCGCGCCACCTGGCCGGTGTGGTACAGGTGATTTACATGGGCCACTGCCTCGACCAGTGCAAGCCCGTACTCACCTTCACCGATTGTGCGCTTGAACAGCGGCGCAAAGCAATCAGCAGCTGTGCGCGGCACGGAAAGGTGATCCATCAGCCGTTCCAGCGCGCCGTGGTGGTTGCCAATGAGCTGCTGCATCCGAAGCGGCAAACGGGAGAACGGCAGCTTGTGGCCGCCAAGCGCCAGGTGATCCGGACGCGCCAGTTTCGCCAGCCCTTCGCAGGCTTCCAGCCATTCACCCAGCGGATCGGCCATCGGTTCGGTCGCGTAAACACCGATATTGGGGCTGATGGTCGACAGGATCTGATCGCCGGTGATCACCAGGTTGTCGTCGCGGCTCCAGAAGGTCGCGTGCTCCGGGGCGTGGCCGTTGCCGGTGTGCACATCCCAGTCACGCCCGCCCATGCGGATCACGTCGTCCTGCTTGATCCGG
>JABXIA010000142.1 GCA_013373325.1 Paracoccaceae bacterium | reverse complement strand
GCGTCACCCAGCCCGGCCAGCAGCTGCAGGTCGCGATTGACGTCCCCGACGTGGCCCGTCCGCGCGGCACCCAAGTTGCAAAACTCCGCGTGGACGGCGCGGCTGAGGGCGAGGAGGTCTGGCTGACGGTTGCCGCCGTTGACCTCGGCATCCTCAACCTCACCGGCTTCACCAGCCCGGATCCCAGCGCGCATTACTACGGCCAGCGCCGCTTAGGCGTGGAGCTGCGCGATGTCTACGGCCGCCTCATCGACCCGGGCAATGGCGCCATGGGCCGCATCCGCTCCGGCGGCGACGCTGACAGCGGCATGAAGATGCAATCGCCGCCGCCAACGCAGGACCTTGTGGCGCTGTTCTCCGGCCCGCTGAAGGTTGATGCCAATGGCGAGGCGGAATTCCCCCTGACGCTCCCCGCCTTCAACGGCACCGTTCGGCTTATGGCAGTCGCGTGGTCGGGCAAGGCCGTGGGGCAGGCGGAGGCCGACATGCTGGTGCGCGACCCGGTGGTGGTCACCGCCTCACTGCCGCGTTTCCTGGCGCCGGGCGATCAAAGCCGCGCCCGGATCGAGATCGTGCACGCCGACGGCCCTGCCGGAGACATGCAACTGACCGCCAGCACCGCAGGCGGCCTGACACTAGGCAGCTTGCCAGCCTCCGTCACCTTGCAGGAACAAGGCAAGACCATGCTGGAACTGCCGGTCACAGCAGAAATCGTTGGCGACCATGAGCTGACCTTAACCCTCACCACCCCCGACGGGCAGGAGCTGCAGCAGACCCTGCGGATGCCAGTCCGTGCCAATGATCCGGTGGTATCACAGACCCGCCGCTTCACCCTGGCAGGTGGCGACACCTTCCTGTTCAGCAGGGACGTCTTCACCGGCCTGCGCCCCGGCACTGCGCGTGCCACCATATCCTCCGGCCCGCTGGCCAAGTTCGACGTACCGGGCCTCTTGGCGGAACTGGACCAGTACCCCTACGGCTGCACCGAGCAGGTCACGTCCAAGGCGCTGCCGCTCCTCTATCTCAGCTCTGTCGCGCAGGCGGCGGGGCTGGGCAACGGACCGGCGGTGGACAAGCGCATCAACGCCGCCATCCGCCAGGTGCTGACCCGGCAGGCCCCCAGCGGCGCCTTTGGCCTTTGGCGCGCTGACAGCGGCGAGTTCTGGCTGGATGCCTATGCCAGCGACTTCCTGAGCCGTGCCCGCGCCCAAGGGTATGAGGTTCCGCAACAGGCCTTCGCGCAGGCCATGGACAACCTGCGCAACCGCATCAACTATGCCCCCGACTTCGACATCGGCGGCGAGGAGATCGCCTATGCCCTGCTGGTGCTGGCCCGCGAAGGCGCGGCCCAGATGGGCGACCTGCGCTATTATGCGGATGTGAAGGGTGAGGGCTTCGCCACGCCCCTTGCTGCCGCCCAGCTGGGCGCTGCTCTTGCGGCCTATGGCGACCAGCGCCGGGCGGATCGGATGTTCGCCCGCGCCGCGCAGATGATCGGCAGCGAAGGGCAGAATGAAGCCCGCCTCTGGCGCGCCGATTTCGGCACCCGCCTGCGCGACACTGCGGGCGTTCTGGCGCTGGCGGCAGAAGCGGGCTCTGAGGCCGTGGATCGCGCCAGCTTGTCGGCGCGGCTATCCAACGCCAACGGTTACCGCTCCACCCAGGAGTCCGCCTGGACCCTGATGGCGGCCCACGCGCTGACGCAAAACCCCGAAGACTCCGGTCTGCTGGTCAACGGCCAGCCGGTCCAGGGCCCGTTTGTGCAGGCGGCTGACGGTCAGGACGTGCCGGAACTGGCACTGACCGCCGCCAGCGGGAAAACGGCTGAGATCACCCTCACCACGCTTGGCGTGCCAGAGGTTCCGCCGGCCGCGGGCGGCTTCGGCTACACCATCGAACGCAGCTACTATTCGCTGGAAGGCCAGCCGCTGGACGTGCAGTCCGTGCAAACTGGCGCGCGGTTTGTGGCGGTCCTCCGGGTTAAACCGCATGAAAAGACCGGTGCGAGGCTGATGATCAACGATCCGCTGCCTGCAGGGTTTGAGATCGACAACCCGAACCTCCTGCGGTCGGGCGACCTGCGCGACCTCGACTGGCTGAACCCGGCAGAGGCCGAACACGCCGAGTTCCGCAGCGACCGCTTTTTGGCGGCGGTGAACGTGCGCGATGCGTCGCAGGTGACACTGGCCTATGTGGTCCGCGCGGTGACACCCGGTGTGTTCCACCACCCGGCCGCCTCGGTCGAGGATATGTACCGGCCCGCCTACCGCGCCCGCACCGGCACGGGGCGCGTGGTCGTGAAGTGAAACGCTGGCTGCATAGAGTTACGGGCATCGCCCGGCCGCGGGGGGGCGAGTATCGCCCGCCGTCGTGCTGCAAGCACGCCTCCGGCGTGACGGGGGCGGACGGGCGGTGCCCGGCCTATCGGCCAGGCGGGAGGCGGAAATGGCACACCGCTGCTCTGGCGGTCCTGCTTGTTTCGGCCTTCGCCGCGTGGCGCAGCTTAGACACCTGGATCGACCGGACAGACCTGCCCCTCACCCTCACGGAAACCTCCACCGAAATCCTCGACCGCAACGGCAAGCTCCTGCGCGCCTACCCCGTGGGCGACGGGCTCTGGCGTCTTGCTGTCCGGCCTGCGGATGTCGACCCGCGCTACCTCGATATGCTCCTGCGCTACGAGGACAAGCGCTTCCACTCCCACGCTGGTGTCGACCCCATCGCCCTCCTGCGCGCTGCGGGGCAGGCGCTCTGGAACGGCAGAACAGTCTCCGGCGGCTCCACCCTCACCATGCAGGTTGCGCGCCTGCTGGAGGACGGCACCACCGGCCGCTGGGCGGGCAAGCTGAGGCAGATGCGGGTAGCGCTGGCGCTGGAGCGCCGCCTCAGCAAGGACGAAATCCTCACCCTCTACCTGACCCACGCCCCCTATGGCGGCGCGGCAGAGGGCATCCGCGCGGCAACCTACAGCTGGTTCGGCAAGGAGCCGAAGCGCCTGACACCGGCTGAGGCCGCGCTGCTGGTGGCCCTGCCGCAAAGCCCCGAGCGCCGCCGTCCGGACCGCTTCCCCCAGGCCGCCAGCGATGCCCGCGACCGGGTGCTGGCGCGGATGCAGCACCAGGGTATCCTGACCGGGGAACAGGCCGAGGCCGCCCGCCGCACCCCGCTGCCGCACCGCATGGCCGCCTTCCCGCGCCTTGCCCCGCATCTTGCGGACCGGGTGGCAGCCCTGCACCCCGGCCAGCGTCAGCTGCGCCTGACGCTCGACGGCGCGGTGCAATCGCGGATGGAAACCCTGCTGGCTGAGGCAGCCCGCCGCACCGGCCCGCGCCTCTCCGCCGCCCTCATCGCCGCCGACCATCAGACAGGTGAGGTTCTGGCGATGGCCGGCTCCCCCGGTTACTCCGACGCCACCCGCCGCGGCTTTGTCGACATGACCCAGGCGATCCGCTCCCCCGGTTCAACCTTGAAACCGCTGATTTACGGCCTCGCCTTTGACCAGGGTCTTGCGCACCCGGAAACCCTGATCCACGACGGCCCGGTCAATTTCGCTGGCTACGCGCCGCAGAACTTCGACGGTGAATTCCGCGGCGACATAACCGTGCGCGCGGCGCTGCAGCTCTCGCTCAACATCCCCGTTGTGAAACTCACACAGGAGCTTGGCCCGGCCCGCGTGATGGCGTCTTTGCGCGCCAGCGGCGCCAGTCCGGAACTGCCCGGCGGCGCCCCCGGCCTGGCGCTGTCCCTTGGCGGTCTCGGCATCAGTCTGCAGGACATGGTGCAGCTTTACGCCGGGCTGGCGGCAGGCGGGCAGGGGCCGGAATTGCGTGTGATGCAAGGCGAGGCACGCCAGCCCGCGGGCCGCCTCACTTCCCCCGAAGCCGCTTGGCAGGTGGCAGACATCCTGCGCGGCCTGCCGGTGCCAGCAGGCGCGCGGGCCGGAACCATCGCCTACAAGACCGGCACCTCCTACGGACATCGCGATGCCTGGGCGATCGGCTGGGACGGGCGCCATGTGATCGGTGTCTGGATGGGCCGCGCCGACGGCACGCCGGTGCCGGGCATCTTCGGCGGCGACCTCGCCGCGCCGGTGCTGTTTGAGGCCTTCGGGCGGTTGAAACCCGCGCTTGACCCGCTGCCGCCGCCACCGCCCGCCACGCTGATCGTCAGCTCCGCAGACCTGCCGCCGCCCTTGCAGCGCTTCCGCCCCCGCGATGCGGCCTTCTCAGGCCCCGCAGACGCGCCCGAACTGATCTTCCCGCCCGAAGGCGCCCGGCTGATTCTGGAGGGCGCGGACCTCACGCTTAAACTCCGCGGCGGCACCGCGCCGTTTCTGGTGATGGCCAACGGACAGCCGGTGCTCACGGGCCAGCGAAGGCGCGAGTTCTCCCTTCCCAGCCCCGGCCCCGGCTTCTCCTCGCTGGTGATTGTCGATGGCGCCGGCCGCTCCGACCGGGTTAACCTGCGGATTGATTGATCCCGCAAATTGCCCTGAGGCCCGTTCATGCTGAAACCTCTCCTCGCCGCCTGTGCTCTGGCTCTCATCCCCCCTGCTGCTATGGCCGCCTGCGCAACCGACGCGGAAATCGCCGCTTTCGTCGAAAGCTTCACCGCCAAGACCCCGCCTCAGGCGCTCTCTCCCGGCGGCAGCATGGCCGATGCGCTCTGCTCCCGATCCAAACTCGCCGCCGCGCTGGAGCCTCTCATGGGGCCGGTGATCGGCTATAAGGCCGGTCTCACCAGCAAACCCGCGCAGGAGCGTTTCGGCGCCTCCGAGCCGGTCCAGGGCCTGCTGTATCAGAGCATGATGCTGGAGAACGGCGCCACGCTGGACGCGCCCTGGGGTGCGATCCCGATGGTCGAGGCTGATCTGATACTGGTGGTCGCCGATGCGGGCATCAACAATGCAACCACGCCGGAGGAGGCCCTGGCCTATATCTCTGCCATCCGCCCCTTCATTGAGCTGCCGGACCTGATGCTGGCCAAGGATCAGCCCTTCACCCCGGAGACCATCACCGCAATGGGGGTTGGCACCCGGCTTGGCGTCCTGGGCGCGCCAGTGGCGGTTGAAGACCCGGCGGCGGCGGCCCGGATGCTGGAGGAGATGTCCGTCACGATGCGCGATGCGGCGGGCGGCGTACTGGTGCAGGCGCCGGGCCGGGCGGTGCTGGGCAACCCGGTCAATGCCGCCCTATGGCTGCGCACCAAAGGCGTGGCGTTCAAACCGGGCGACCTGATTTCGGTGGGGTCTTTCGGTCCGCTGTTCCCGCCGCGCGCGGGCAAGGGCGGGGTCAGCGTCACCTATGACGGGCTGCCGGGCAACCCGGTGGTAGAGGTGTTTTTCCCGGAATAATCCACCGCCGCAGGGGGAGGTTTTTCGCTTCGGGCTGCGCCCGAAGCGACCCGCGCCGCGCCTTTGGCGCGGCGCTTGGCCCAACCAGAACGGATTCCGGCCGGAAACCGGATATGGGCGGGAGCACCCCGTCTGCAGGAGCCGCCTACCGCCGCCCCTCACGCAGCCAGCCTGCAAGGATGAAGAAGGACGCCAGAAGCAGTGCCAGCCAGCCGGGCAGCAACGGGCCTTGGCTGACCGAAAGCGTCTCATAGGCCTCCCGCGGGGTCAGGCCGATCCAGCCGCGCCCCGATGCGGGGCGCCCGGGCCGCACGCTGCGCAAGGACGGCATCCCGTCCTCCAGCCGCAGGATACCGCCGCGCAGAGGCTCCAGCACCGGCGCCAGCACGGACCCGGTGGCAATGGTTTCCTCGAACTCCCGGGGCGACGCAGGCCCAAGCCCCACGACGGTGCTCTCTTCGCCCTCTTCCAGACGGTACAGTCCCGGCTTCGGCCCCTCATAGCGGGTTTCCCACTGGCCCGGCGCGGTTTGGCGCAGCTCCAGCGCCACGGCGGACCCATCGGGTGCGGTCACCGTCACCGGCCCAACCTGTCCCGCCAGCGTGCGGCGCAGGATGCGCATCCGCTGGCCGCTCACCTCAGCCCACAGCGCCTCTTCCTCCAGCTCCGGCTCTTTCATCATCCAGTGCGCAAGGCGGCGCAGCAGTTCCAGCTGCGGCCCGCCGCCCTCGTATCCGCGGCTCCACAGCCAGGCGTGGTCCGAAGCCAGCAGGGCCACCCGGCCCTCGCCCACCCGGTTCAGCACCAGCAAGGGCCGTTCGCCTGCGCCGCTCATCAGCACATGACCCTCCGGCGCCTGCAGCTCGATCTGACGCAGCCAGCGGCCCCAGTCCGCCGCGCCCTCAAGGCCCGATGTGACGGGGTGCTGCTTGCCCAGACCGGTGACTTCCGGGCGATAGGCCTCCTCCAGCACCCGCGCCGAGGGCTCTGCCGGCAGGATCAGCGACAAGGGCGAGCGGTAGATGCTGTCGGCGCTGGCAAAATCGGGCCCGGCCGCCACCAGCACCGCGCCGCCGCCCATCGCGTAATTGGCCACATTGTCCAGATAGACCGCCGGCAGGATACCGCGCCGCTTGTAGCGGTCAAAGATGATCAGGTCGAAATCCTCGATCTTCTCCAGGAACAGCTCGCGGGTGGGGAAGGCGATCAGCGACAGCTCCTCCACCGGCACCCCGTCCTGTTTCTCCGGCGGGCGCAGAATGGTGAAATGCACCAGATCCACCGCGCTGTCGGACTTCAGCAGATTGCGCCAGGTGCGCCCGCCCGCGTGCGGCTCGCCGGAGACCAGCAAGACCCGCAGCCGGTCGCGCACCCCGTTGATCTGCACCAGCGCGGCGTTGTTGCGCGCGGTCAGTTCGCCCGGTTCTTCCGGCACCGAAAACTGGATCACGTTGCGCCCGCCATGCTTCAGCACCATCGGCAGTTCGAAATCCACGCCCACCGGCAGGGCAAACCGCTGTGGCGGCCCGCCCGCAACCGAGACATCTATGTCGGCAAAGCCGCCGCGCGCCGGCACTGCGCCCCGATCCTCGATCCGGATCGTCAGCTTCACCGGCTCGCCGATGATCGCAAAGCCGGGGGCGTTTTTCACGATCAGGCGCCGGTCCCAGTCGTCCGCGCGCCCGGTCAGCAGCAGATGCATCGGCGCGGGCAGGTTCACCGGCTGCTCCGCGTCATGCACCTGGCCGTCACTCAGGGCGATGATCCCCGCCACCCGCGCCCGCGGCTCATCCGCCAGCGCCTGCGCGATGGCCGCCATCAGCCGCGTGCCCGCGTCGCCTTCGCCATCCGGCACGGTGACCCAGCGCACATCGGTGCCGGGCCGGTCCGCCAGCGTCGCCTTCAGCTGGCTGCGGGCGCGTGCCAGCTGCCCGGGGCGGTCCCGCAGCTGCTGGCTGGCGGTCTGATCTTCCGCCACAATCACGATGTCGCTCAGCGGTGCGCGGTCCTCGCTCTGATGCACCGGACCAGACAGAGCAGCCAGCAGCACCAGCGCCGCCAGCGCCCGCAAGGCCCAGCCCGCAAGACCCTTCCACACCCCCAGCAGCAGGGCGGCCAAAGTGACAGCCCCCGCGGCCCAGATCACCGGCCAGGGCACCAGCGGGTCGAACAGGATCGTCTGTGTCATCGCAGCACTCCTATTGCCCCAGCCGGTCCAGCAGGGCCGGCACATGCACCTGGTCGGATTTGTAGTTTCCGGTCAGCACATGCATCACCAGGTTGACGCCGAACCGGAACGCCAGTTCCCGCTGCCGCTCGCCCGCATAACCGCGCCCGACCGGCAGCAGGGGCCGGCCGTTATCATCCACCGCCCAGGCCGCGGCCCAGTCGTTGCCGCCGATCACCACCGGCGTCACCCCGTCATTCAGATTTCGGAAGGGGATGCCCTCGGCCTGTTCCGCATCCGGCGGCGCCGCCTCGACCCAGACCGGGCCGCGCCCGTGGCGGCCGGGAAAGGCCTGCAGCAGGTAGAAGGCACGGGTCAGCACATGGTCCTCCGGCACCACCTCCAGCGGTGGAATGTCCAGCGGCAGCGCAATCTGCTGCAGCCGCCGCGCTGCCGGGCTGGTCGCTCCTGAGGCCGCCAGATCCGCGTCCCGAGTGTCAAACAGGATCATCCCGCCCG
>JABXIA010000102.1 GCA_013373325.1 Paracoccaceae bacterium | reverse complement strand
GAAGGAGATGATCCCGGCGCCGCCGATGGCAAAGGCCACTGGAAAGCCGGAGAGAATGCCCCCGAAGAGGCAGAAGAATACGATGAGCAGGCCGATCTCGACGCCATCAAGTCCAAATAGCATGTTTCCGACGTCCCCTTAGTGCGTGCCTTCGTAGGCTTCTTCACCCTCTCCAAGGCTGTCCTTGTCGAGGTATTTGTTTTCACTGCCCTGGCCTTCGACGAACTCGAGGAACGAGCGGTAGAAGAAGGCGATGGCATGCAGGAACACGAGGCCTGCAAAGGCGATCAGCAGGATCTTGAACAGGAAGTAGGCGTTGAACCCGTTGGGGCTGAAGCCGATGGTCTCCACGTTCCAGCGCAGGGCGCGGGATTTCATCACCAGCCGGTCGAGCGTGTCCGAGGCCGAGGGTTTCGGCACGATCAGATGGCGCCACAGGAAGAACCAGCCGTACATCCACGTCAGCACCGCGGCGGGCATCATGAACAAAAGCGAGCCGAGCATGTCGACCACCCGCTTGGCGCGGAAGCTGATGCCGGAATAGATCAGGTCCACCCGCACATGGCCGCCCTGCACGAAGGTGTAGGTCACGCAAAGACAGACCACCAAGGCGTTGTAAAATTTCAGTTCTTCGGCAAACCAGCTGATGTCCTGGCTGAACGGAATGCCAAAGCCGAAGCTGATGTCGGGCCGGGCGAACACCCGCTGCATGAAGACAATGATGATCTGCTGAAGCACCATCAGGAGGCCCGCCCAGGCAAAGAAGCGGCCAACGGTGTTGGCCATTCCTTCCAGGCCGCGGACCATGCCCCACATGAAGCCGCGGAAATAAATTCCGACCGCGGTCAGCACCAGGAAGGCGGTGAAGACGACAAAGAAGAACTCGACCGAGCCGCCGTAGTAGACGAAGCGCATGATCGAGGCCTTGTCGGACCAGTCGAGCCAGAGCTGCGGATGGGTGATGGCATAGCCGAAATTATAGAAGGCGCCGGCGATGTTCTGGACCAGCCAGAGCAATCCGCCCGCTATGGCGCCGAAGAAGGTGAGGCCACTCTCTTCCTGCATGTTTCCCCCGGGGGTCTTTGCTGCGGCGGGTCAGGCACGCGGCCCATCGGCCAGACTGCCCGCGTCACGCAACTGGAAAAGGATCCCCCGCCTGTCAGCGGAGGATCCGGTTGATGCCGGTCAGGCAGATCAGCCCAGGACGCGGTCGCGCTGAACGCGGTAGGCGCCTTCGGATTTGGTGATCCAGCCGGAGGAGGCTTTCATCGACGCTTCGACGCTGCCGCGGATTTTCGCAAACAGCTCGTCGCCCATGAACTCGTCCAGGGTTTCCTTGGTCGCTGCACCAAAGGCATCCCAGACGCTGTCGGGGAATTCCAGGGTCTTCACGCCGCCGGACTGCAGGCGCTGCAGTGCTGCACCATTGTTGTTCATGAACTGCGCCAGGCTCCACTGGTGGCCGGCGGCAGATGCCATCTCGATGATCTTCTGGTGCGCAGGCGACAGGCCTTCGAACACGTCGCGGTTGGTGGCAACCGACAGGGCCGCGCCCGGCTCGTGGAAGCCCGCGGTGTAGTAGGTCTTGGTGATTTCCTGGAAACCCGCCTTTTCGTCCGCCCAGGGGCCGATCCACTCGGTGCCGTCGAAGGCGCCGGAGGACAGCGCCTGATACACTTCGGAGCCCGGGATGTTCTGAACGGAGGCGCCCAGCTTGCCCAGCGCCTTGCCGCCCAGGCCCGGCATCCGGAACTTGAGACCGTTGAAGTCCTCGGGGCCGTTGATTTCCTTGTTGAACCAGCCGCCGGCCTGCGGGCCGGTGTTGCCGCCAATAAAGGACTTGAGACCGAAGATCTGGCCCAGTTCGTCATGCAGCGCGTGGCCGTCGCCGTGGTAGTACCAGTTCACCAGTTCCTGCGGGGTCATGCCGAAGGGCACGGCGGTGAAGTAGGCATAGCCCGGGTGCTGGCTGACGAAATAATAGTCAGCGGCGTGGTACATGTCGGCCTGGCCTGCAGTCACGGCGTCGAACACTTCGAACGCGCCAACCAACTCGCCTGCGGCTTTGACGTCAACGGTCAGGGTGCCGTCGGACATGGCGGTGATGGTGTCGGCCACAAACTGCGCCGAGTCATGCACGCCTGCCAGGCCGCGGCCCCAGGTGGTGACCATGGTCAGGGTGCGGTTGCCCTGGGCATAGGCCGGTGCCGCCAGGGTGCTGGCTGCTGCTGCGGACCCGCCCAGCGCGGATGTTTTCAAGAAAGAACGGCGATCCATTAATTATTCCTCCCATTATCAATTCGGATTGCCCCAGGTCCCCCCAAGGCGGATCGGTTCGAGTGCGGTCAGCCTAGCGGCGATGAATTTTATGTGAATACCTAGTACTGCGTAGAACGGAACGTTTTTGCCGGTAATTGCAGCACTTCGCATGCATTTCAGACGCGATGAGAAAACCGCGGACTCCCGCAGCAAGGGCAAACCACCCCTGCCCCTTTGATTCCTCTGGGCGGCTGCGCAATGATTCGGTACACGATTCTGACCCATTCCAGCGGAGTGCCCATGCGCCTGTTCCGTTCCTTGCTGCGCCCAGACTATGCTCAGAAACTGTCGCTGCTGATGACCCTGCCGCTGATCGTGGCGGGCACTGCGATTGCGCTGGTGGTGGGCTATCAGTCGCGCGCCCTGGCCGAACGCGAGATCCAGGCGCTGGAAATGCAGCTGCTGGAGGCAAAGAAGGCGGAGCTGCGCAATTACGTGACCCAGGCGCGCAACGGCTTTGCCCATATCTATGGCCTGGCGGCACCCGATGATGCGGGGGCCAAGGAGCGGGTCACCCAGATCCTCAGCGCGATGATCTACGGCAAGGCCGGGTTCTTTTTCGTCTACGACTATG
>JABXIA010000300.1 GCA_013373325.1 Paracoccaceae bacterium | reverse complement strand
ACCTCGTAGTGGAGGTGGGTCCCGGTGGACCGTCCGGTGTTACCCATATCAGCAATGTGATCCCCGCGCGAGACCCTTTGGCCCTTTGTCACGCGGATCCTGGAGTTATGGGCGTATCTGGTTTCGATGCCGAAGGCGTGGCGGATGGTGACCATCTTGCCGTAGCCCGATTGCCAGCCGGCATGGGTGACAACGCCGTCGGCGGTGGCAAAGATATCGGTGCCGGTGCTGCCGGCGAAATCGGAGCCCTTGTGCAGGCGGCGGCCGCCTGTTTTCGGGTCGCGGCGGTAGCCGAAGCCGGAGGTCTGGCGCACGTGGCCGAGGTTCACCGGTGTTGCAAAGGGCGCCTGCTGGGCGGCCAGACGGTAGAGGTTCAGCTGGTCGAGCTTGGCCAGGATAGCGTTGGCGCGCAGCGCTTCGGGGCTGGGCTCCTCACCGCGGGTCGACATCGCCAGCGGCTCAAGCGGGCCGCCCTGGCCGCTGTAGCCGCGGCGCACCTGTTCGAGGATGCGGTCGGGCGGCATGCCGGCATTGCGGAACATCTTGTCGAGCGGGGTGACGGAGACCGCAACCGCTTCTTCCAGCTGGCGGAAGATCTGGCTGTTGCGCTCATTCATCAGCTGAAGTTCCAGCTCCAGCTCGTCGCGCTGTTCCAGCGCGCCGCGGGCGTCGGCCAGGATCTGGTCGCGTTCGGTTGCGGTGTCGGCCAGCACATTCGCCAGAAGGCCCATCTGCGCCTCGGCGCTGGCCATCATGGCATGGGGGCTGGCGCCGCCCTCGGAGTCTTCCTTCAGCTGCGCCAGTTCCCTGCGGGCGCCGTCGCGCTGGGTCATGGTGTCGCGCAGGGTCGACTGAATCACCTCAATTCCGGTCTCCAGTTCGCGGCGGCGGGTCTCGGAGGCCAGCAGTTCCGACTGCATGACCGAGATCTGCGCCAGCGCCGCGTTGAAGCGCTCCTGGGCCGCCAATGCCTCTTCGGCGCGGGCGTCGCGTTCATCGGAAATGGAATTCAGGCGGGTGCGGTAGGTTTGCTGGTCGCGCTTTGCCAGCTCGCGGAAATTGCCGGAGCCGATGCTGTCCATCAGCACGATGGCGGTGGCGACAATCGACCAGGCCACAAACAGGGTAACGCCGGCCACGGCCACCAGCTGGGTTTCGGAGCGCAGCCGGATGAATCTTGTGTCGGTGTCGGATTTCAGGAAGACGCGCCGCTCCGGGAAGCGGCGTTCGAGAAAGCTGTGAATTCTGATCGCGAGCCGTGTGCGCAATGTGACTTCCCTGTCTGTCCCGTCCTCCGGTCCGGGGCGCGCCGCTGCGGGGCGGGGCCGGAACCTTGGCCGAAGTCAATAGACAGGGCTGGCCATTTGGGCAAGCCTGTTGACCCATCGGGGGCGGAAGGTGCTGGTCAAGGCCGGGGATAGGCGGAATTTTGCCGAAGGTTCAGCGGGATGGAGCGTGCCGGGCAGTAAGGGCCAGTGCTGCGGCGTCAAAATGCAAGGTGCTGTGCGAGGAAGGCGGTTGGGAGCATGTGCGGGGCTGGCCGCCTGGCTTGCGCAGGTTGCGCGACAACGGGCCGGGCGGGGCTTCCGTAGGCGCTGACGGCGCTGGCACCGGGCCGGAACAGTTGCGGAAACAGCGCCGCAAGCTCTGCCCGGTTGCGGCAACTGACAGCGCGGAGCGCCATCGGGCCGGGATAGAAGCTTTCGGCCGGGGTGTCTTCGGCGAAGATGATCTGGTGCTGCTCGAACATCAGATGGATGTAGGTCACCTGCCGGATACCGTTGCAGATGCGCGCACCGGGCATTTGCCTCGCGAGATGTTTGGCTGCCATCAGGCGCTGGCCGCCGGGACCGGCCAGAATGCGGTGCTGCGGCGACAGCATCAGATCGCGGCTGGCCCCCAGAACCTCGCGCTTGAACAGTACCGGGCGCCAGTTCGGGTGCAGCTGAAGGTCAGCGTGATCGAGGCGCCGGGTGCCGATCCAGCACACCGGCTGAGGCCCATTGTCGAGGGTGCAGACAAGGTCGCCGGGGCGCAGCGTTTCAATGGGTCTGCTGCCCCGCGGCGTGCGGATGGCGGTACCTGCGGTGAAGCAGACAACGCCGGTGTTCTCCGTGGTGAAGGAAGACCTGTCCGCGGACGCGCCGGAGAAGGTGAGGCTGTCGCCGGCGCCGAATTGGGTGTTGTCGCTGTAGTCGACCGCATTGCCGAAGGTGTCGGTTGTGTTCGACTGGTTCAGGATGCCGTCATCGGCCTGGTCGGCGTAAAGCTCGGACAGGTGGTCATAGTGGCCCGAGAGGTCGATGAAATCATTGTTGCTGCTGTCGCCATCGTCCAGCGCGCCGGTGTTGCCGGTGTTGAAGTCGCTGATGGTGTCATGGCCGGTGGAGACGGCAAAGACGTCGTTGCCCGAGCCGCCGGTCAGCGAGTCATTGCCCGCGCCGCCATCGAGCGTGTCATCGCCGCTGCCGCCTGTGAGGTCATCATCGCCGCCCAGGCCGTACATCACGTTCTGGTCGTGCGGGCCGGTCATGGTGTCATTACCGCTTTCGGTGCCGATGGCGATGCCCAGGGTTTCCGTGTAGGTGTTGGTGTCCGGATCCGTCACCTGCACCGTGATGGTATCGCTGAACAGCGTGTCGGCGTCATGGTCGGCAGCGAGGGAAATGTCGCCGGTATTCGGGTCAATCACGAATTTGCCGCCGGCATCATCGGTCAGCGAATACGTATGACCAGTCGGGTTGTCAGGGTCTGTGACCTCAGACACCGAGGCGACAATTGTGCCCGCGGCAATCGTCGGGGCAGTATCGGTGTGGGTTGCCGTGACTTCCGATTGGGTGAGGGCGCGGTCATAGATCTGCAGTGTATCCATCTCGCCGCCGTAATAGCGGTCGGCGTCGAAGTCGCTGCGGCTGCCGAGGATCACATCGCCGGTGGGGTTGATGGCATCGCCGCCGGCGGTGCTGCTGTTCTGCTCGACCCCGTCGAGGTAGACCGTGGAACCGGTGGCATCCACTGTCAGCGTGTAGGTGTGCCACTGGCCGTCGCCGATGATGCTGCTGACGTCGAACTGCAGCGCGAAATTGTCCAGCGTGTCGTTCTCATCCCGGATCACCGTGCGCATCACATCGGGATCGGTGCCGTGGGCATTTTCCGTCAGAAAGATGTTGATGCTGTTGGTGCTGTTGATGTCGCCGTGGCTGTAAAGGTACTGGAACAGCGAGCCGTCGTTCTCATCGATCCTGAACTGGAAGGTGATGGTGAATTCATTGTTCATCTCGACGTCGGGAATGGAGACATAGTCGTCCGTTTCGTCGAAGCTGAGCGCGTCGCCGTCCCTGCCGGCCACGGTGGTGGCGCCATAGACGGTGCCGTTGTTGCTGCCGGCGCTGTCGCCGGCGTCGCCGTCCAGATGGAACAGGTTGGTGAGGCCCGAGTGCATGACCGTCCGGTCCTCGGTCTCGAGCATGTCATTGGGGATGAATTCGAGGTCCGTCGGGTTCATGCCGCCACCTGCAGAGATCCGTCAGCACGCAGGCCGCCGCATTGGTGGCGCGGCCAGACTGCCCTTGCTGCGGCGGCGCGGAGATCCCGTCCCCGGTATGTTTTCTTGCGATCAGGCACGACTTGTAAACCACTGTTTCAGTGGGACAGTGTCGCGGAAATGCTTGAAAAGACCGTTAAGCGGCCCGGAATGCGGGTTGAGAGCCCCTCGGCGCCGGCTGCGGCGGCACGTCAGGAGCGCCCGCGGCAGCGGTCAGTCCTGATGGTCCTCCTGCGCTTCGCTCCAGCCGCTTTCCCAGGCCTGATGGTCGGCATTGTCGAACGCGTAAGGATTGGCGGTGATCGGCTGGCCTGTCATGCCGGCCTGGAACCCCTCGTCGAAATGGGCGCCGCGCGGGTCCATGCCGCAGGGTTTGTGTTCGGTTTCGCGAAGATGCTCGGCAAATTCCGGGTACCGGGCCAGATCGGTCTGATCGAGGCCCTCGGGGTGCTGCTCCAGCGCCCGGCGCCCGCGCCGGGTCAGCTGCCAGAGGCCTGACCCCAGAGGCTCCAGAATGCAGGCCGTCTGCAGATCTGCCAGATGGCCTGCAAGCCGTCCGCGCCGCTCTGCCCGCGGCAGGCCCGGGGTTTCGTTCGCTTGCCGGAACAGAGCGTCAAGGGCGGTTTCGCAGCTTTCCAGCGTGACCGGCCCGGAGCTGGCCTTGTGCATGATCAGGGCAACAAGGCTGGCGGTGCTCAGCAATGGAAAATCGTTTTGGAACATGGGTTCAGCCGGATTGCCGGGGCGCACAGTCTACGCGCCGGCGGGGCTTTGGTAAAGGCCGGGACTGGCGGCCCTCCGGGTTACCAGCCAGGCAGCGGTTTCACCTGATCCGCCAGCGGCCAGTAGAAATCCGGCGGCAGGCCGGCGTCGGCGCGCTTCTCCTCGTTGAAGGGCGGCTTCAGCGCACCGCGGAAATACTTGCGCACCAGCGCGTGGAATTCCTCCTTGGGGTCCAGGTTGTCCCGGCCGCAGAGGAAGTTGAACCATTTCGAGCCATAGGCCACATGACTGACCTCTTCGGCATAGATGAGCTCCAGCGCCTCCACCGCCTGGGAGAGGTTTGCCTTGCGGAAGATGCCGATCATGCCGGGAGTCACGTCTAGGCCGCGGGCTTCCAGAACCATCGGCACCACAGCCAGGCGGCCCATCAGATCCTCTGAGGTGTCCTCAGCTGCGCGCCACATGCCGGCATGTGCGGGCAGGGCGCCGTAGTGGCTGCCCAAGGCTTCAAGACAGTCGCACATGAGGTTGAAATGCTTGGATTCCTCATCCGCGGCCTTGACCCAGTCGTCGAAGAACCCCAGCGGCATTGGCACACGCGAGAAGCGGGCGATGATGTCCCAGTGCAGGTCGACGGCATTCAGTTCGATATGGGCCACCGCGTGCAGCAGCGCAATGCGGCCCGCTTCGGATCCCGGCTTGCGCTTGGGCACATCGCGCGGGTTCAGGAGTTCGGGGCTGTCCGGGCGGGCCGGGTGCATTGGCGGACTGGCGGTGCCGATCGGGATTTGCGGCGCCTCGCCCTTGCGGCTGGCTGACCATTCGGCGGCATGGCGGCGCGACAGGGCGGTTTTGGCGCGCCCGTCCGCCGTGGTCAGCACTTCTGCGGCGCGTTCGGCGAGCGAAAGGGGCTGATCGGTCATGCGTCTCTCCTGTTGCAGCGGTGAGGCTGGATCACTCAAGAGGCGGATTCACCTGATTTGAGCGGCAGAGTCCAGTCCGGAAACCGGTGCACTCCCGCGCCTGCGGGAGATCAGCAGGCTGATCGCCCTGGCCGGCTTGTGCATGGCAGCGCGCGTCCCGCGCGCTGCGCGCCGCCCCGCCGGGGCGGCGCCGGGCCCAACAGCCGCGGCCCGTGCCCGTCAGGGCGCGGGCAGGGCTGGCGGGAGCGCCCCGCTTTGTTCAGGCAATGCCGTCTCAAAGGGCGCGGACGGCTTCCAGCACTTCTTCCGCGTGGCCGTCGACCTTTACCTTGCGCCAGACGCGGGCAATTTTGCCGTCCGCATCGATCAGAAAGGTGGAGCGTTCGATGCCCCAGTGTTTCTTGCCGTACATGCTTTTCTCTTTCCAGACGCCGTAGTCCTCGCAAACGGTGCCCTCTGCATCCGACAGAAGCGGCGTGGTCAGCCCGTGTTTTGCGGTGAAATTCTCATGCTTCTTGAGGCTGTCCTTGGAAATCCCGAAAACGTGAGCGCCGGCATCGGCGAATGCCTGCAAAGCCTCTGAAAAGGCGATGGATTCTTTGGTGCAGCCGGGGGTATTATCACGGGGATAGAAAAACAGCACCACGGGCGCGCCCTTGAGGGCGGACAAAGTGACCTCTCCGCCGCCGCCGCGGGGCAGGGTAAAGGAAGGGGCGGGATCTGAAACGTCGAGCATTGGCCTGTCTCCTGTCTTTTGCGCAAATCACTGCGCGGCGACCATAACCCATGAGCAGCGAAGGGAAAGCTGAGATCAAACCCGCCGGCGAGAATATCCGCGCCGCCGCCGAGGCGGTGCCGGTGTCCGGTCCCGCTCCGGAAACGGATGCGGCTGTGCGGACTGTGCCGGGGCGGCGCCGCCGCTGGCGGCTGCTGCGCGGGCTGGCCTGGGTGCTGGCGCTGCTGAGCTTTCTGGGCGCTGGTGCGGTTTATTTCGGGATCGGCACGCGGCTGGATGCGCCGGATTGGGTCAGGGACCGGGTAGAGGCCCGGATCGAGCGGCACCTGAACGGGCTGCAGGTTGAATTCGGCGCCATTCATGTCGTGGTGAACAAGGGCTGGCGGCCGCGCGTGAGCCTGCGGGATGTGGTGCTGCGGCACCCGGACGGCAGCGTCTTTGCCCAGCTGGCCGATGCCCAGGCAAGTCTGGCGATGCGGCCTCTGCTGCGGGGGCGTATCCAGCCCAAGCGGATAGCGCTGAGCGGGCTGTTTGCGGCGCTCAGGCGCAACGAGGACGGCAGCCTTGCGCTGAGCTTTGCCAGCGGCGCAGCCCCGTCGCGCCGGGCCGCCAGCCTGGTGGAGCTGATCGAGCAATGGGACAGCCAGTTGCAGAAGCCGGTTCTTGCTGCATTGACTGAAGTCGAAACCAGCGAACTGACGCTGTCCTACACGGACGACCGGCTGGGGCGCGGCTGGACCCTGGATGGCGGCCGGATCGGATTGCAGCGGGAGGATGGCACGGTCTCCTTGTCGGCGGCCTTCTCGGTCCTCAGCGGGCGCGGCGAGGTGGGCACCGTGGAGGCCAGCTATGCGTCTGAGATCGGCAGCCCGGAGGCGGAATTCGGGGTGCTGGTCTCCGAAATCGCCAGCGAGGATATCGCAGCGCAAAGCCCGGCGCTTGGCTGGCTGGGAGTGCTGCGGGCGCCGATTTCCGGCTCCTTGCGCGGCGGCGTGGCGGCGGATGGCGTGGTGCAGCCGGTGCAGGCAAGCCTGCGGATCGGCGAGGGGGTGATCCAGCCGGCGGCGCAGACCCGCCCGGTGCCGATCACCGGCGCCCGCAGCTATTTCACCTATGATCCGGCGCGTCAGCTTCTGGCGTTCTCCGAACTGAGCATCGAAAGCGGCTGGGTCTCCGGGGTGATGCAGGGGCAGGCGAGCCTGGCCGGGGTGCAGAACGGCCAGCTGGCCGGGCTGGTGGGGCAGCTGCGGTTCTCGAACCTGAAGCTGAACCCGCGCCGCCTGTTTGAAAGCCCGGTGGAATTCCCTGCAGTGGATGCGGATTTCGATCTGCGGCTCAAGCCGTTCCGGCTGCGGCTGGGCGAGATGCTGGTGCGCGACGGCGGCAGCCGCATTCACCTTGACGGCACTGTCGGCGCAGGCCCGGAGGGCTGGGACTATGACCTGAACGGCAGCGTCGATCAGGTGCGTGTGAAGCGGGTCAAGGAGTTGTGGCCCTCGGTGCTGGCGCCCAAGCCGCGGGAGTGGGTGGGCGAAAATCTGCACGCCGGGCTGGTGCGCAACGTCGGCTTCCATATGCGCGGGCGCGGCAGCGGCAAGCCGTTTGTCAGCCTGGATCTGGCCTTTGAGGACGCCGAGGTGGTGTTTCAGAAGTTCATGCCGCCGGTCCGGGGCGGTTCCGGCCAGCTGAGCCTCTATGGCCAGCGGTTTGTGGTCACGGCCTCTGGCGGCACAGTCACGGCGGAACAGGGCGGCGATGTGGAGGTTGCAGGCACGTCCTTTATCATCCCGGATGTCACTGCCAAGGATGGCACGCCGGGGATTGCCCGGATCAAGGCGCGCGGGTCTGCTACGGCGGCGCTGTCGCTGCTGAACCGGGAGCCGCTCAGGGTCATGGACAAGGCCAGCCTGCCGGTGGATCTGGCGGAGGGGCAGGTGGAGGCCGAGGGCACGCTGGCGCTGCCGCTGCAGAAAAAGATACCGGTCGAGCAGATCCTCTATCACTACCGGGGCACGGTGCGCGGTGTTCAGTCGGCCAAACTGGTGCCGGGACATGTTGCGGCTGCACCGCTGCTGCAGATCGAGGGCGACCAGGGGCAGGTGCGGATCAGCGGCAATGGCAGCCTGTCCGGTGTGCCGCTGAGCGCCAGCTGGCGGCAGAAGATCGGGAAGGGCGCCGCACCGGACAGCCGGGTTGAAGGAACGATCGAGCTTTCGGCGGCAGCTGTCGAGGCTTTCAATATCGGCCTGCCGCGCGGTGCCGTGTCGGGTAAGTCGCGGGCGCGCTACGCAGTGGATCTGAGGCCGGGCGTGCCGCCGCGGCTGGAACTGAACTCGGACCTGAAGGGCGCGGGGCTCCGGATCCCGGAAATCAGCTGGCGAAAGGGGGAGGGCGCAGGCGGCAGGCTCTCTTTGACCGCAACCCTGGGCAAGAGTGCCACGGTGGACAGGCTGGAACTGGAAGCTCCGGGCCTTTCAGCCACGGGCCGGGTCACGACGCACAAGAACGGGGGGCTGAACCAGGCGGTGTTCACCTCGGCGCGGGCGGGCAACTGGTTTCAGGGCGCGGTGACCTTCACCGGCCGGGGTGCTGCAGCGCCTGCGATTGAGGTGACCGGCGGGCGGCTGGACCTGAACCGGTCGCCGTTTGCTGACACGGCAAGCGGTGGCGGGGGAGCCAGCCGCGGCGGCGATGTGCCTGTGACACTGCGGCTGCAGAACCTGCAGGTGACCGACAGCATCGGGCTGCAGAATTTCCAGGGCCGGTTTTCCACCCGCGGCGGCATGAACGGGGAGTTTACCGCGCGGCTGAACGGGCAGACGCCGGTGGCGGGCACGCTGGTGCCGCAGAATGGCGGCACCGCCTCGCGTATCCGCTCCAATGATGCAGGCGGGGTGTTCCGCTCAGCCGGGGTGTTCGGGCATGGCCGCGGCGGCAGCTTCGACATGACGCTGGTGCCGGCTGCAGGAGCACCGGGCGAATATGACGGCAGGGTCACGGTCCGCAACATCCGGGTTAAAAACGCGCCTTCGATGGCGGCGATCCTGAATGCGATCAGCCTGGTGGGTCTTCTGGACGAGATGACCGGGCAGGGCATCCTCTTCACCAGCATGGAGGGGCGGTTCCGGCTGGGGGCCTCGCATCTGATCCTGCACCAGAGCAGCGCGGTCGGCCCGTCGATGGGGCTGTCGCTGGACGGCAATTTCGACCTGAACAGCAGCCGGTTGAACATGCGCGGGGTAATCTCGCCCGTTTACCTGCTGAACGCCATCGGACGGGTGCTGTCGCCGCGGGACGGCGAGGGCCTGTTCGGGTTTACCTTCACCCTGCGCGGCACCGCTGATGACCCGTCGGTCACCGTGAACCCGCTGGCTGGCCTTGCGCCGGGGTTCCTGCGCGAGATCTTCCGCGGCCCGGCACCGGCGGTGCCCGGGGACAACCGGGCCTTCACGGCGGACGGAGAGGAGCTGGAGGAAGGCCAGGAGCAGTTCCGCGAGCCGCGGGGATCCGACAAGTAAACCTTGCAGCATGCGAAAATCGCCATAGATTTCTCCCGCTGCACAGCCTATAGCGCGCGCCATGAAACTCAGCGATTTCGACTTCGACCTGCCTGACGACCTGATTGCCACCCGGCCTGCCAATCCGCGCAGCTCGGCCCGCCTGCTGGTGGCCGATGGCGGAAGCCTGCACGACGGGCAGGTGACCGATCTGATCCGCTGGCTGCAGCCCGGCGACCGGCTGGTGCTGAATGATACCAAGGTGATTCCGGCGCGCCTCAGCGGGCTGCGGCACCGCGACAGCGCGCAAGGCCCCGTTGCGGCCAGGATCGAGGCAACCCTGCTGGAACCCCGCGCCGATGGGAGCTGGGCGGCACTGCTGAAGCCCCTGAAGAAGATCAAGGCGGGTGAGGAGATTGTCTTCTCTGAAAACCTGAGCGCCAGGCTTGAAGTCATTGAGGACGGCCAGGGGCAGCTGCGCTTCAATCTGAGCGGCACCGATTTTGATGCTGCATTGGCAGCGGCTGGCGCGATGCCGCTGCCGCCTTATATCGCCGCCAAGCGCGCCGCGGATGAGCAGGACAAGACCGACTACCAGACCGTCTGGGCCAAAAACTCCGGCGCGGTGGCGGCGCCGACGGCCTCATTGCATTTCGACGCGCCGCTGCTGGAGGCGCTGAAGGCGCGCGGGGTTGAGATTTCCTATGTCACCCTGCATGTCGGCGCGGGCACGTTCCTGCCGGTCAAGGTGGAGGATGTGACCACCCACCGGATGCACGCGGAATGGGGCAAGGTCAGCGGCGAAGCGGCGTCGGAGATCGCGGCCACCAAGGCGGCGGGCGGCCGGGTCATTCCGGTCGGCACCACCGCGCTGCGGCTGATCGAGAGCGCCGCCAAGGACGGGCAGATCCACGCCTGGGAAGGCGACACCGACATCTTTATCTATCCGGGGTTCAAGTTTCAGGTGGCGGACGCGCTGATGACCAATTTCCACCTGCCGAAATCGACCCTGCTGATGCTGGTCTCCGCCCTGATGGGGCAGGAGGAGATCCGCCGGATCTATGACCATGCGGTGCGCAGCGGCTACCGGTTCTTTTCCTATGGCGATGCGTCGCTTTTGATCCCGGCGAAGGCGGATACACCTTAGAAAAACCGCGCGAAACCATCGACAAGCGCCGTGATGACGATCATCAGCACGCGCGCAGGGTCATCAATCCGCAATCAGAATCGGCGATACCGGCCACGCGAGCCTTGATCGCCCGGACATAACAATCAAATGTGATGGCAGCCCGACCCTTGTGGAGGGCTGCTTTGCTTTCAAAGGAGGCATCGGAATGCTTCAGGTACTTTCGAGCGCTTGGGCGCTGCTGTTGGGCGTTTGCCTGCTGATGGTGGGCAACGGTCTGCAGGGCACCATGCTGGGGGTCCGGGGCGATCTGGAGGGGTTCTCCTCGTTCGAGATGTCTCTGGTGATGGCGGCCTATTTCGTGGGCTTCCTGGGCGGCTCGCGGCTGGCGCCGGAGATGATCCGGCGTGTCGGCCACGTGCGCGTCTTTGCGGCGCTGGCGTCCTTTATCTCGGCGGTGATGATCCTTTATCCGCTGCTGCCCAACACCGTCGCCTGGGCGCTGGGACGGATCCTCATCGGGTTCTGCTTCTCGGGCGTGTATGTGACCGCCGAAAGCTGGCTGAACAACGCCGCCGACAACACCAACCGCGGCAAGGCGCTGTCGCTTTACATGATCGTGCAGACCATCGGCATCATCACGGCGCAGGGGCTGATCCAGGTCGGCGACCCGGCCGGCTATGAGGCGTT
>JABXIA010000066.1 GCA_013373325.1 Paracoccaceae bacterium | reverse complement strand
GTGTCGTGAAGGAACTCCTGCCTAACGCGACGTTTCGGGTCGAGCTGGAAAACGGCCATGAAATCATCGCGCACACGGCAGGCAAGATGCGCAAGAACCGCATCCGTGTTCTGGCTGGCGACCGGGTCCAGGTCGAAATGACCCCCTACGACCTCACTAAGGGCCGGATCAACTACCGCTTCAAGTAAGCCGTTGATCTGCCAAGGCAATCAAAGCCCGGCATCGCGCCGGGCTTTTGTTTTTGAAGCGGCTTTGCAGCCGCGGCCTCCGGCGGGGATATTTTCGGCAACAGGAAGGGGGCCAGTGCGCTTTTCCGCGGCCGGAATTCACCGTATGACAGGCGCGAACAGGCAAGAGGGCCAAGACATGGCATTCATTCTGGGATCGGGCAGTCCGCGGCGGCTGCAGCTTTTGGCGCAGCTGGGCGTGCATCCTGACGCTGTGCGCCCGCCGGAAATCGACGAGACGCCGCTGAAGGGCGAGCTGCCGCGCGACTATTGCGCGCGGGTGACGCGGGAAAAAACGCAGGCTGTCCCCGCGGGGACGGACGATATTGTCCTGTGTGCCGACACCACCGTCGCCTTGGGCCGCCGCATCCTTGGCAAGCCGCGCGATGCCGGGGAGGCTGCTGCGTTCCTGCTCGCCCTGTCGGGCCGCCGCCACCGGGTCATCACAGCCGTCGCCGTGCGCCGCGGGGACCAGATCTGGGAAAAGGACGTGGTGAGCCATGTGAAAATGAAAAACCTGTCTGACGAGGAGCTGAATGCCTACCTCGCCACAGGCGATTGGGAAGGCAAGGCCGGCGCCTATGCCATCCAGGGGCCCGCCGGGGCCTTCATTCCGTGGATCAGCGGCTCGTTCACCGGTATCGTCGGGCTGCCGCTGTCAGAAACGGCCAATCTTCTGCGCGCCGCCGGGCTGCCGCTGTATCAGGAGGCCGCCGCATGAAGGGCCGCACCGTCATTCTCGACCACATCCAGGACCGTGAAGCCGCCGCGCTGATGGTGGATGGCAAACTGGAAGATTTTCTGATCGAAAGCGATGCGCCTCCGCCCGGTACCATCTACCGTGCCCGCGCCGACCGGCCAGTGAAAGGGCAGGGCGGCATGTTCCTGACGACGCCTGACGGCCCGGCCTTCCTGCGTCAGGTCAAAGGGCTGGCGCCGGGGCAAATGATCCTGGTGCAGGTCTCCGGCTATGCCGAGCCGGGCAAGGCGATCCCGGTCACCCAGAAGCTGCTGTTCAAGAGCCGCTATGCGATCGTGACGCCGGAGGCCCCGGGTCTGAACATCTCGCGCAGCATCCGCGACGAGGAAGAGCGCGACCGGCTGCTGGAAATTGCCCATGAGGAAATGGGGGACACGGGCTATGGCCTGATCCTGCGCTCTGCCTGCGCCGGGGCGGACCGCGAGGAGATTGCCGAGGATGTCGCGGCCATGGCGGCTTTGGCGGCTCAGGTGTTGCAGGATGAAGGAGCCGAAGCGGAAGTGCTGTCCGAAGGCGACACCCCGCATCTGCTGGCCTGGCGGGAATGGGCAGAACCTGCGGATATCGAACGGGATCCGGGCGGATTTGAGCGCCTGGGCGTTCTGGATGCGCTGGACATTGCCCGGGGGATCCGCGAACCGCTGCCGGGCGGCGGTTTCCTGTTTATCGAGCCCACCCGCGCCCTGGTCGCGGTGGATGTGAACACCGGGTCCGACACCTCGCTGGCGGCAGGTGTGAAGGCCAATATGGCGGCCGCCAAAACCCTGCCGCGGGCCCTGCGCGTCAGGGGCCTGGGCGGCCAGATCGTGCTGGACCTGGCGCCGATGCCGAAGAAGGACCGCCGCGGGTTCGAGACCGCGCTGCGGGCCGCCTTCCGGGCCGATTCCGAGGAAACGGTTCTGGCCGGCTGGACCAGCCTTGGCCACTACGAACTGCAGCGCAAACGCGGCCGCATTGCCCTGAGTGAGGTGCTGAAATGAGCTGTCCGATTTGCGGCGGGGAATCGCAAAAGAGCTTCCGCCCGTTCTGCTCCAAACGCTGTGCCGATATCGACCTTGGGAAATGGCTGACCGGCGTCTATTCGGTGCCCAGCCAGGATCCGGAAGACATTGAAAACGCTTTGGAAGAAGCCGAGCGCGCACAGACATCCGAAGAAAAGACGCAGCAGACGCGTCATTAGCAATTTTCTTTGAAAAACCCTCTGGACACCGCCGCGCCCTCGGCATAGAAGGCCCCCACCCAAGGCGATCAGCCTTCCCGTGCCCGGGTAGCTCAGGGGTAGAGCAGTGGATTGAAAATCCTCGTGTCGGTGGATCGATTCCGCCCCCGGGCACCACTTTTTCCAAATTAGATCAAAGACCTGCGGCTAATCCCGCCACTCAGGTGATGCGACGATTTGTTCTCGGGTATCACTGGGGTAGCACTTAGACCAAGACGTCTTGTGGTTTTGGAGGCTCGAGACATTTGGGCTCCTGCCCTTCTAAGGGCAGCGAACGGACGATCAGGTAAAGCAGTAGCAGCTTATCCCTTGTATCTTATGGCCTATTTAGTGAGGATGGCGTCAGTACAAGATTGCCTAAAGAGTGAAGCTCCAGTCTTCGCACAGGCTCTCCCCAACTAATTGATTGTGAGGCGGGTTTTGACAAAGTTCAATGAAGACTCGCGGGTCAAGATCCCCGCAATTCTCCACCTGATGAGATTAGGATACTCTTATATCTCGCTTAAAGAAGCCCAATGGGATACCGACACCAATATATTTCCCGACGTATTTGTGCCCGCACTAAAGAACATCAATCCATCAGTGAGCGAAAGCGAGATACTGCGCTTGAAAGACGAAGTCTCGCTGCTATTGGAGAATGAAGACCTCGGAAAAGCCTTTTATGAGAGGCTAATCGATAGGTCCGGTATCAAACTGATCGATTTTGATAACTTCTCTCGGAACACGTTCAACGTTGTAACAGAGCTGCCCTGCCAGAACAAAGATGATGAGTTTCGGCCAGATATAACAATTCTAGTAAATGGTATGCCTCTAGCATTCATTGAGGTAAAGAAGCCAAACAACAAAGAAGGCGTCCTTGCTGAGCGCAATAGAATTAAGGCGCGTTTCCAAAACACAAAATTCCGAAAATTTGTGAACATCACACAGCTGATGATCTTCTCCAATAACATGGAGTACGATGACGGTTCGCCCGAACCAATCGAAGGGGCATTTTACGCAACAACCTCGTACTCTGAACCTGTTTTCAACTACTTTCGAGATGAAGAAGATCTGAGCCGAACGGTTTCCCTATCTCCTGCCAGTAATGAGTTGGAGGACAAGGTCCTGCGGGACAACAACCTTGCAGTCATCAAGCATAGCCCGGAGTTCCTAACCAACAAGTCGCCGACCACTCCGACAAATCGTATGTGTAGCTCGATCTTCGAGAAAAACCGCTTCGAATTCATGCTGCGATATGCCCTTGCATATGTTGCGGAAGATGACGGTTTGCAAAAGCATGTCATGCGCTATCCTCAGGTCTTCGCGACCAAGGAAATCGAGAAAGCGATAGATGACGGTACGAAGAAGGGGATCATCTGGCACACTCAAGGCAGTGGCAAGACGGCTCTGGCTTACTTTAACGTACGTCACCTAACAGACTACTTTGCACAGCATTCGGTTGTTCCAAAGTTCTATTTTATCGTGGATCGGCTAGACTTGTTGATACAGGCCCAGCGAGAATTTCAAGCACGTGGTCTGAATGTTCGAACGATCAATTCGCGGAGCGACTTCGCCAAAGACATCAAATCCAACAAGGCAATCCACAACGATCAAGGCCAACCTGAGATCACAGTCGTCAATATCCAAAAGTTTCAAGATGACCCAGATGTTGGTAAGGCAGCAGACTACGATCTAAGTGTTCAGCGCGTATTCTTCTTGGATGAAGTTCACCGCAGCTATAACCCCAAGGGCAGCTTCTTAGCCAACCTAACCCTAGCAGACCCAGACGCAATTAAACTTGGCCTTACTGGCACACCCTTGCTAGGCAAAGAATACGACTCAAAATCGATCTTTGGGGACTACATTCACAAGTATTATTACAATGCATCTATCGCTGATGGGTACACCCTGCGGCTTATTCGTGAGGAGATTTCCTCCAACTACAAACTGGTATTGCAACAAGCTCTAGACGACGTCGAAGTAGCTGTCGGTTCGATAGACAAAAAGCGCATTTTTGCTGATCCACGCTTTGTTGAGCCTATGTTGGGTTACATCATCGAAGACCTTCAAGGTAGCCGCGTAGCACTCGGGGACCAATCAATTGGTGCAATGGTAATCTGTGATAGCTCTGACCAAGCCAAAGAAATGGAAGAACAGTTCCAAAGCACGTTTGCTACAGGCGGTCTCAGATCGGCATTGATCTTGCACGATGTCGGAGACAAAGAGAGCCGAAAAAACCAAGTGGAAGACTTCAAGGCAGGAAAGATTGATATCCTGTTCGTATACAACATGCTTCTGACTGGGTTCGATGCCAAGAGGTTGAAGAAGCTTTATCTTGGACGCGTCATCAAGCAGCACAATCTGCTGCAGGCACTTACGAGAGTAAACCGCACATACAAGGACATGCGCTATGGTTTCGTCGTCGATTTTGCTGATATTCGCAAAGAGTTTGATGCTACGAACAAAGCATACTTTGACGAGCTTCAAGCTGAGCTTGGCGACGAAATGGAAAAGTACTCCGACCTGTTTAAGTCTCGCGAAGAGATCGAACAGGAAATCGAGGACATCAAGGATCAACTCTTCCGCTTTGATCTGAGCAACGCCGAAATTTTCTCGCAGCAGATCAGTGAAATTCAAGACCGGAAGCATGTTCAACTCATCAAGCAAACAATGGACAACGCCAAGAGCCTTTACAATCTAATCAAGTTGCTCGGCCATTTTGACGTCTTGGAGCAACTAGATTTCAAGAAGATAGGCATGCTCTACAGAGAGGTGTCAAACCACCTTGATCTGCTGAACCTGAAGGAAAATGTTGAGAACAGTGACACCGCAACCAATCTACTGAATTCTGCCTTGGAAGACGTCGTGTTTATGTTCTCTAAAATAGGAGAGGAAGAACTCGTCCTCGCTGATGAGCTAAAGGAAACGCTGAGGAAAACGCGAGAAGCACTGGCTAGCAACTATGATCAGAAAGACCCCAAGTTCGTCTCGCTGCGCGACGAGCTGGAGCGTCTGTTCAAGAAGAAAAAACTTAGCGAGGTCGATCAGGAAACAATGAATGCCAACATTGGCAACCTCAACAAAATCCATGCGCGAATTAAAGAGCTGAACCGTGAAAATGAGCAGTTGCGGGCAAAGTATGGAAACGACAAGAAGTACGTCCGCGTACACAAACGCCTGATCGAACATGACGGGATATCGGAATCAGAAAGGCGCATCCATGAGGCGCTGGTGGGCGTGAAGTCGAAGGCTGACCTTGTCGTCCTTGAGAACTCGCAGGTCGTTCGGAATGAAAACTATTTCGAACAAACGATGATGCCTTCGGTCATCGAAGAGTTTAAAAGCAAACAAAAGATCAAGATAAACCCAGATGTTGCCCGTTTCATCAATGGCTTGGTGACCCGGGAATACTTGGAAGAGTACAAGGCAGGCGCATAGACCATGACCACCCAAGACTTCGAACGTAAGATCAAGGAGATGATCGACGGCCTAAAAGCCGTTTGTGCGTCCTACGGTCTGGGCAACGATGGGAACGAGTTCAAGATCATCACACAGGTGTTCTTGTACAAGTTCTTGAATGACAAGTTTGCCTATGAGGTTAAGAAACTCGACGACAAGATCGCGTCGGCTGATAACTGGGAAGCAGCGATCCACGCGATGGATGCCGATGATTTCGAGATGCTGCAACTTCAGCTACCTGCGGGTACCGCGCGTCTCCAAACCGATCACTTCATTGCGCAACTGTTCGAAAACCAGAACGACGCAGATTTTGCCAAGCTGTTTGACGATACGCTGCGCGACATCGCCATTCAGAACAACGACATCTTTTCGGTGAAATCTGATACGGGCTCCAAAGCGCCGATGTTTGACCGCGTCAGTGAGTACATCTCGGACACGTCCAAGCGTGACGACTTCGCCCGCGCGCTGATCAACAAGATCGTTGAGTTCAGCTTCGAGCAAATCTTCACGCAAAAGTTCGACTTCTACGCAACGATCTTTGAGTACCTGATCTCAGACTACAACAAGGACAGTGGCGGCAAGTACGCGGAATATTACACCCCCCACGCGGTTGCCAAAATCATGGCCGAAATCCTTGTTCCTAAGGACCAGCAGGGTCAGGTGCGCGATGTGACCTGCTATGACCCCTCTGCTGGGTCAGGAACGTTGCTTATGAACCTTGCCCATGCCATTGGCGAGAACCGTTGCAGCATCTTCTCTCAGGACATCTCTCAAAAATCCTCAAGCTTGCTGCGCCTGAACTTGATCCTGAACAACCTTGTGCATTCCATCCAGAACGTGGTGCAGGGCAATACGATCTTGCACCCAACGCACAAGGACGGGGGTGAGCTGAAACGGTTTGACTACATCGTTTCGAACCCGCCCTTCAAAATGGATTTCAGCGACTTTCGCGATGATCTGGAGTCGAAGGCAAACAATGAACGCTTCTTCGCAGGCATTCCCAAAATTCCGGCGAAGAAGAAGGAGAGCATGGCAATCTACCAGCTTTTCTTGCAGCACATCATCCACTCTTTGAGGCCCGGTGGTAAAGCCGCAATGGTCGTTCCCACCGGGTTCCTGACCGCGCAATCGGGCATTGATAAGAAGATCCGGCAGAAACTTGTGGATGAGCACATGTTGGCTGGTGTGGTTTCTATGCCGAGCAACATTTTCGCCACAACAGGGACGAACGTCTCGATCATTTTCATTAACCGCAATGCAGGCGAACAGGCGATCCTGATCGACGCGTCCAAACTCGGAAAGACTATCAAGGAAGGCAAGAACCAAAAAACTGTCCTCAGCCCGAATGAGGAACAGAAGATTATTCAAACGTTCAATAATGCCGAGGCCATAGATGACTTTTCTGTTGTACCAACGTCTGATGACCTAAAAGCAAAGGGCTATTCTCTGAGTGCAGGCCAATACTTTGACGTCAAGATTGAATATGTAGAGATATCGGCAGAGGAATTTTCTTCGAAGCTAAGATCTCACAGGTCAGCCTTGGACGGCCTTCTGAATTCGTCACACGAATTGGGCCAAGAAATCTCGAAAGCACTTGCTGGACTGAATCATGACTAGCTGGCGCGAAAGAACTCTTGGAGAAGTGGTTGGGCTCCAACGAGGGTACGATCTCACGGCAGACGACCGCGCTGAAGGAACAGTTCCAGTAATGGGTGCTGCTGGTCACAATGGTTACCATAACGAAGCCAAGGTTAGCGCTCCCGGAATTGTCGTTGGCCGAAGTGGTGGGTCATTTGGCCAAGTGCATTTTTGCGAGACGGACTTTTGGCCACACAACACGGCGATGTTCGTTACTGATTTCAAGGGTAATGACCCGTACTTTGTTTTCTATCTTCTGAAACTTCTAAATTTTGACTCCCTGAACTCAGGCAGCGCGCAACCTTCGCTGAATAGGAACTATCTCTATCCGGTTAAGGCGATGGTTCCCTGTCCTGCGGATCAAGTGAATGTAGTCAGCATCATTAGGAAGATCGACCAAAAGATCGCCCTAAACAACAAGATCAACGCCGAGCTCGAGGCGATGGCGAAACTGATCTATGACTACTGGTTCGTTCAGTTCGACTTCCCCGATGAAAACGACAACCCGTACAAGTCGTCCGGTGGCAAAATGGTCTGGTGCGACCAACTCAAGCGGGAGATCCCTGAGGGATGGCAGGCTTCGAGTGTTCTAAAGGTATCGGACATTGTTGGAGGAGGTACGCCGAAAAAGCAGGTCGATGAGTACTGGAACGGAGATGTCCTTTTCTTCACGCCTACAGATGCCCCTGATCAATGCTATTGCCACAAGACTGAAGACGCTATCACGGACTTGGGATTGAAAAAATCGAGTGCGAAGTTGCTGCCTCCGAATACAACGATCCTGACAGCGCGAGGCTCAGTTGGCAAAGCAGTTCTATGCGGGTCCGAGATGGCGATGAACCAGTCATGTTACGCCTTAGTTCCGAAGGATAGCGAAGCATTCGTGCATTGTTTCTTTTTGGCAAAGAATCTTGTTGAACATCTCAGGGTCAAGGCTACTGGTTCGGTCTTTAATTCGATTATTTCATCAGACATAGAAAGCACCAAGCTAGCCATTCCAAAGTCCGAGCTTGTCCAAAAGTATTCAAAACTCGCGAACCCCATGTTTCAAAAAATTGAGTGCCTATCCCGAGAGAACATTGAATTGGCCAAACTTCGCGATTGGCTCCTGCCAATGTTGATGAACGGTCAAGTTACTGTTGGTGATAGAGTTCTCTTCTCCGACAAGAATGAGGCCCGCGCATTGCACGAGCCTGCGATTGGAATTGACGCCGACCTGTAAGGTGGCAATCAATGGTACTATTTTGTCAGGATTGCTCTAGCCTCGCTCTCGGCCTTTGAGCCTTTGACCCACTGCCACGGTGCACGTGGTCTTCGGGTCTTGGCCAGTTCAGGGTTAGCTTTCACGTCGCTGGATGCAGAACGCAGCTTTTCGCGGGCTTCGCGTGGGTCAATCTTGAGTTCTTCGCAAAGGGCCTTCAGCGTGATGATATCGGGCATGTCGATCTCCTAGGTTTCTGATGCAGATCGATAAGATGAGGTGGGCAGGCTTGTCAGGGACAACCCCAACCAAGCCCCAGCAGATGCAGCGATAGGCGCGCGCGGCCGCGTTGTATTGAGCCAGAGGACCTCATGGCCGGGGTGAACGACATATTGCGACAACAGCGCTAATAGCGCCGGTACTGGCCCCTGTCAGCTCCACAGACGCCCCTCGATCTAGGAAATACCCTGACGCCCACCACCCCTCGATCTTATTGCGCTGTTGTAACCGCAACTAGCAAAGGAGACCGCCATGGTCATTCGGGCGACATGGACATTCAACGGGCAGGAGAAGATCATTCTCGGCAACTGGCATAGACTTTGGTGCCTGTTGTTCGGGCCACTGTATTACTTGGCCAAGGGCATGTGGCTATGGGCGCTGTTGTCCCTACTGACCGCCAATGGCCTCTGGGTTGGATTCCCGCTCTTTAACCGGTCCATCGTGCTGCGGCATTTCCATCGCAAGGGCTGGGTGCAAGAATGATCGCAAGCACGCCCAAACTGGCAGAGTGCTACCCAAGTGGAACCCCAGACACCGGCACGTTACCCGAAGCAAGCGCGGACTTTTTGAAAAGAATCAGCGATTTGGCTTCGGCTCGCACCCGACAGACTGATACGTAGTCATCGGGTCGCCCTAGACAGGCCTGCCGGACACCCAATGAGGTGCTGGCGCAAGGGGTAAGGGGGAGGCGTTTTTTTGAAGCACGCGCCATGTGGGCGGACAAGTGGTGATGCCTACTGCCGAGAATTCAGGGCCTGAGCCGCTAATTTACCGCTTCGGGACATCACCCCCGATAGTACTGCGCTTTCGTTAGTTGACCTTATTTCGTGAAACCACATTAAACGGCAGTTCACCACTTTTTATCCGAGGCTGAAAATGCGCGATATGATCCATGATCGTCAGCGCATGTTTGAATGCAAGCTCCGAAGGCGGCAGGGTGTCAAAGTTATGACCGGACGCCCACAGCCCTGTAATCTCTAGCAGAGCATCTACGACATCCGTGTTGGTCAAGGCCGCGCTGTCTGTTCCTTCAATTCTGCCAATTTCCAGAATCGCGTTTTGAATTGCTGCTTTAAGGCGCTTTTGTAATTCTTTGTGGTTTTTCATGAGTAATCTCCAATCTGGGGTTGGGCGCAAATTTGCGCCCCCTGTGCAGGTTTGCATCTGTGGTTGATTCCGTCGGATGATCACTTGCTCAATAATCGCATACGTGTGTGAATTTTGAGCAAGTGAACGTTGTGCGGTTGTTGCCGCGCTCTACGGTAGAGCCCAAACTGACTCTTTTCCGTCTTTCGACTTAATGATGCCAAGCGTGTCCCCTGCACGGCGCAGGGTGGCCATTGTGATGCCGTTTGTGTCTGCCATTTCGTCCAGTACCTTTTTCTTGGTAGGGCCACGGCGCAGCACGCTTTCCAACCACGCCGTTGCGGTGTCTCGAGCTTTAGGCGGGCGTCCACGTTCAGCTTCGGGCGGGGTTAGAAGATCATCGGCGGTCATATCTGGATCACATTCATGCCAGACGATCTTCGGATGGGATCGCGGTCCATCGCTCTCCATTTCGAAGACGATGGCGGGACCGGCTTCTGAATAGTTTGACTTCGCGTGCACAATTGCTCGCTTTTGGGGATTGTCCGGGTGTGGCGCAAGGATCAGTCCAGACCGCACGCGTGCAGAGATCGAGATTGACCCGATACCTTGGTGCATTGCGTGATCAGCCCGCGACTTGCGAAGGTGCCGAACGATGAGGATCGCCGTGTCAAAATCCCGCGCTAGTTGATCTAGCTGAATCATGAAGTGCATAGTCTCAGTGGCGTTGTTGCCGTTCGAGCCTTCCTGCATGAACGCGATTATCGGGTCGATGACGACCAATGCCGGAGTGTTGGCCGTTAGTTCTTGCCTCACCAACGCCAAGCCACGTTCATCAAGCGTGAACGGCTCATCTTGATATCGAACTTTAGAAACGTCAGCCCCAGCCTTCATCAGCCGCGGTTTTAGTACCCTCGAGGGGTCATCTTCCGCAGACATGAACAAAACTGAACCTTGCTGTATCTCATCAACAAAGGGTGGTGATTTGCCAGTGGAAACGGCAGCAGCGATTGCGCACGTAAAGGTGGACTTACCTTGACCCATGTTACCGTCGAGGACGGTAATCGCGCCTTTGACTATGTAGGGATAGGCAAGAAATTGCGGCTCGGATTCCTCCACATCACCCAGCCAGCCAAAAGCTTCATCACTGCCAGTTTCATACTTGCTGACGCTATCGGAAATGCGGTCAACTTCATCTGCACCCAGAGGTGGGGTACAGGCGACGTCGTTGACAGCCTGCAACACCGTCGCAATGGCTGTATCGCCAAGCCCCCGATACCTCAAAGAACCAGCTATCTTGGTTAACTCGTTGTTCCGACCACCGGCTTTAAAGGTCCCTTCATTTTGAAAGCTTGCCGTGCGTCTGCCTTTGCGTTCAAGCGAACCTACAAACGACGAGGGCAGTTTCGCGATGAGTCTTCTGTTGCCGCGCCATCGATACGATTTCCCACTATGATGATTGCTCGGAGGCACCACTATGTACCCGCTCTCAGCATCTTTGATATCGATGCAATCAAGGGTTGTTTTTTTCTCGGGGAGCGCTTCAGAGACCCGAAAGTAGTGATGCGCACCCCGGCCAGTTTGGACCGACAAAGTCGGCTTTAGGTTCAGAGCTTCGAAAGTCTCCGCGCCTTCGGGGCCGTCTACATCAAGCGCCATTAACCCTTTTGGAAGGATCACACCCAGATTTGCGTCTGGATGTGTTTTGAATGCACGGCGAATCTTCGCGACATTGCTCGTCGCACTGTGCTGACCCTTTGGGAATAGATCGGCGATTGGGTGCTTGCCGGGACTACCGCACTGGCGCTTACCGCAGGTGCATGCGCCGTTTTCATCGATACCGTGTAGTGCAATAATTTTTGCACCCTGCCGCGCCCATGCGAGCGCAGCTTTGGTGATTGAGGGCGACTTCATGCCATCCTCAAAGCGAAATGCCTTTTGCATTTCTGTCTCCTTTTCTGGATGATCAATAGTCTGCGTAAAATGTTCGAGCGCGTTCAGCATCACGCTCCGCTAGCCAGTCCTCAATCTCGGACATGAACCAAGCGACAGTTGTGCCACCCATACGGATACGTCTTGGGAACCTCCCTTGGGCCTCCCAACGCAATTTCGTGGTGTTTGAGACTTTAATGCCCATGCGCTTTAGGTCATCGCGTGTGGCAAGTCGCGGGTTATTTTCTTCGTTTATCATACTGGGCCTCCATTGGTTAAATGAAGGGGTCGACCCCATGAGGGCAGCATATGTCAGAATGAAACTGTTAGATATCAGAGGTGTAGCTAAGGCTGCGCAGGTTTTGCGTAACTATCAAAGCCTACGTTTTTGGCGGCAAAGTAGCGGCATCCAGCACCTGCCCTGAAAACGAAAAACTAGGCCCGAATATCTCGATACCACATGCTTCCATGAACTTCGTGTACTCGCTACTGGCAGTTTTTGTCCGGTCGTATCCACCGCGTCGCGCAGGCACGTCAGGAAAATACTGACGGAACAACTCAGTCAGCACTTCCGCCAAATCAATTTTGAATTCTTTCGAAAGGGGCGAGCCTCGCTGGGTGCGCCCTTCCATTGCGTCTATCAAATCGGTCACGCGGCCAATAAGCAACTCAAGCTCTCTAAGTAAATTTTTCCGATCAGGCGGTGCGGAAACTGCTCCGTCTGGCCACTCAGAAAGCAAGGTTAGATTTTCATCCGAAAGGGCTGCGACAAGCTTTTGGGCTGGGTGCAGAACCGAGCTTTGGATCAATCGCTTTCGATCATCCGACCCTTGTAGTATTGGCCCATCGCCTATACCGAGAGGTGAAGACATCGCTGCAATCCAATACGACTGGGCAATGATCCGCAGTTCCTTGGCCAATTCCATTTGATCAATTTTCTTTTCTCCACCAGCTCTTCGGCAAATTTTATCAACCAGCTTTTCAGAGAAAAAATCAGGCGCTGGTGGCAATTGCCGTTCAAGCCAACCCAATTCGCGGTATCTCTGATAGTAGGGCTGGTTTGATGAGTTTTCCGACATGGCTATTCCATTGCTCAAGCGCGTCGCGCTTTTCATCTGCGTATGAATAGACATTGTAGATTGCGGCCACTCCTGAGACCACACCTGTCTTATGGTTTAGCAACGCTTCGGTCACTGGTTGTGGAACGCCGAGTTGGGCCATGTTGGTGGACATCGTGCGGCGCAGATCATGTGGGGTCCAAGGTTCGGCATCTTTGGGAAGCGATTTATCGAGACGCTTTTTCAACCGGCCAAACCCAGAAACCGGCGTGGTTCCTTTCGTAGTGAACACGAAGTCCGAACCGAGAAACTTTGGCACCCTGCGCAGCACGTCCAGCATCGCGTCGGTGAGCGGTATGGTGTGCTGCCTTCCGTTCTTTGCGCGCTGCGAAGGCAGGGTCCAAAGGCGATTTTCAAGGTCGAGTTCAGACCAGCGCATCTCGGCGACCTCGGCGCGTCTCTGGCCGCTGAGCATCAACAGCTTCATGCAATCCCCGAAAGGATAGCCCTCGTCGCTACAGGCCACCCACAGCGCGCCCAGCTCGTCATCGGTCAGAACGCGCTCACGCGGTTTCTCTTTGGCCCGAGGTTTCATTCCGGCAATGGGAGAGGAGTCTATCAGGCCACGCTCGACACTCCAGCTCATCAAATGCTTAAGATGAGCCAGTGCACGGTTCACGCCGATTGGCGCAGATTTCTGAATTGTGTCGCATGCTTTTACGACATCCGCGCGTTTGATGTCGTTAATCCGTTTTCCATGCAGAGTCGTGAACTTAGCCAACTGAGCTTCTTTGCGTTCATGGTCGCGGTTGTGAACTTTGGCATACTTCTCAATATAGTCAGGGATCACGTCGCCCAGCGTCGGTTTCACTTCGACCTTTATGCCGGTATTTTGTTCGAACTTACCTGCTTCCACTTCATAAAGGACTTGCCGCGCTCGTTCCCGGGCGTCGCTAAGGGAAAACGGCCCAAACTGACCGATGGTCAGTCGCTTCATTTTCCCGTTTATGCGCTTGTGAAAGCTGAATGTCTTGGTGCCGGATTTATTCACACGAAGGACCAAGCCGGGAACCACTGTGTCACGGTAATCTTCCCGCTTGGCTGGGCTTGGCTTTCTGGTCTCGATAAACTTAGTGGTGAGTTTCTGTATCATAGGCCCATGATAAGAAACCCGGACACGCCACGTCAGGGACAATCCTAGATGATCTGAAACCCTTTGCGACCAGACGTTTGGGCTGGTGGCATTTGATTTCGCTTCATGTGAAGTTGATACAGTAGTTTCCAACAAGAATTAACTGATGCTCCGACCGACTCATGCTAAGAAACAGTTCAAGGCAAATCGAGTGTTTTCCGGTCGAGAGGAAGAACGCGCCTCCTTCTTAGATGTTATTTCTCAAGCGGACACGAAAGGCACATACAAAGTTCTGAACAGGTACAGGGTCGATGTCAGGGCAACTCTTCCCTGCTGCGCGAGTTCCAACGCTTCATGGCCGCGCACAACGACAGGGTGAAGGACGACAAGAGGGCGTGAGACCAACAAATAGTCTGAGGGCATTTTTTGGGGGATGGGCGTCGCGCAGTCTGATTGTATAAGTGTTGAAAATTATGGGGTAGTTTCATTGAAAGTCGTTGTTTCAGCTAATTTTGGTGGCCTTTGGCCTGAAGGAGTTGAGGAGGAGTACCCGCTGGTGTTTCTCACTAAGGACACTTGGGATGACTATGGGTTTCAGACAAAGTTCTTCGCTGAGATACGGTTGTCGGCCGACGAGATAATCACAGTAGGTAGTGTGAAGCTGGCCTATTGGGGACATGAGGCTAAGGAAGGTTCCATTCGAGCCTTGTTGCCAGCAAGCAGTCCTGGACTGCCAGAGAACTACTACTCGCTTGGTCAAAAGCTAGAGTTCTATCAAACGTTGTCAGCTTTGCCGAGGGAATTGCAGAACCAATATGCTCATGCAATGCGAGACATCACGATGCTCCGAATACCCGAGGAACAGCTATCTGAAGAAGATGCGTTTGATGTTAGTTTAACGCGCTCTTCTGGTGCTCGCGAAGCCTTCGACAAAGCGCCGGAACTGTTTGGTGACGATAACCGGCGGGTTGATGCCTTTCAATTCACCACTCAAATCGAGGGTGCTGAATCTGCTCACATTATAGATTTCGACTTCACGCCTAACAGCGGACTGCCATCCAGGATAAACGCCCTTGTGGGCGTGAATGGAGTGGGAAAGACACAACTAATGGCAAGGCTTGCGATTCTGCTGTCGCAGTTTGAGAAACAAGAGGAACAGGACCTCCGCAAGCAAGAAAATGGGAACTTAAGGGAACTTGGGCTACTAAAGCCTGTACCCAGCTTCTATTCCATTATTGCAGTATCGTTCAGTGCATTCGATGACTTTGAGTTACCTTCAGCGGAAGAGACTGAGAACTTCAGGTATGTCTACTGCGGCCTCAGAGGTGAGAACGGGATCATTCAAGATGATTCAGCATTGGCTGAGCGAATGCCAACACTGTTTGAACAAATGCCCGAAGCCCGACAGAGTCTCGCTAGGGACCTCATCGGTGACGCAATTGGTCGTGAGGTAACTGCACAACAGATAGGCGAAGCCGAGTGGTACAGAAGTCTAAGTGCAGGCCAGCGCATTGTGGCAAATATTATTTGCGAGCTAATCTTACACCTAAGGTCTCAGTCACTAGTGCTATTAGACGAGCCTGAAACACATCTGCACCCACAACTTATGAGTCGGTTGCTGTCCATTTTGAACTCCCTTCTGGAAGGATTTGACAGCTCGGCCGTCATTGCGACTCACAGCCCAATTGTCGTTCAACAAGTCATGGCTCGCCGGGTCCATATTGTGCGTCGGATTGAAGACACCCCGGTAGTTTCAAATCCGCTTATCGAAACCTTTGGCGAAAACCTCACAGACATTGTTCGCAAAGTATTCAGTGCCATTGAGGGAGACAGGGGATATCAGGAGGTTCTCGATAACCTGTACCGGGAAAACGGTGAGAGTGTGGAAGCTGTAGAGGCGTTGTTTGATGGGCGTCTAGGCTTCAATGCCCAAATGTACTTGCGTTCGAAGGAAGCGTAAAAGTGCGACCAGAGAATACGCCGACGGGAGATTTTGTAGCAAATTTTGACGCGATTACATCAGCCAAGCAGAAAAATAGGCGTAAATGGCTTTCTAAACTTCGTCCATTCGTCGTTTCCAGATATTGTGAGTTCTGGATGAATCGAGCTGAGTTAGGAGGGCTATCTCGAAAACAATGGTCTGTTCTTTCAGCGAAGGTCTTGCGTCATTGTTATGAAAGCAAGGTTGCTCCATTGGCCAAAATGAAGGAGCGTTTTTTCTACGAGATGAGTGATCTTAGTAAATCCCGTTGTGCCTACTGCATGCTACGTGAACCAAACGAAATCGATCACTATCTTCCCATTGACGTGTTTCCAGAGTTTTCGGTTCTTCCAGCCAATTGGGTACACGTTTGCGGCATATGCAACCGTAGAAAAGGCACTGAACTCACCGGCCCACCGCGCTCAATCTTAAATCCTTACTTCGACGGCGTTTCCGGCGATGAAGCTTTGCTCTACGCAGAACTCCAATACGAAGCTGGCGTTCCCCATGTCATATTCGTTGTGCCCAACCCCAACCCGCTTCACCTCAACCCTACGCTGCCAGAAGTCGCGCAGCGGCAATTGGAAAACGATGTGTTGAAGATTAAGTCTAGCTTGGAAAAAGAGGGTAACTCTGCACTTAGCGCGATTATCGGTGTTATCGTTGATGAGGCACCAGGCGCACTGTCAAATGCTAGCTTAATATCCAGCTTGCAGGCACGCAGACGCAATCTGGAAGATCAGAGCATCAATGGATGGGAGCGGAGCTTGCTCGAAGCAATGGAGACCTGTGAGCAGTTGCTTGCTCACATCAACCAGAGGATCGCGAACCGAGAAGTCATCGAGGAAATCCCGCCAGCTAGAAACCTCAATATTATTCTACGAGCGCAGGCAATTTTGGCCGCCGGTGGTTAGGGATAGATTTTGACCCGTAGCCGTTTGTCGTTGGCGCGGGATTTCGTAAAAAAACGTCCTCGCACCTATGGCCGACATCCGTTAGGAGCCAGAATTGACTGCAAAGAACATCATAGGCTCGCTAGAGCTTACCCAATCGATTAGGCGGTAAGCCAATGCTCCGAGATTTGCTCAGATCGGCGGGCTCATGCGTTGAATCGCTTGGGTATCACTCGGGTAGCAGGAGCGGTGAGCTTGAATGCTCCGTTGTGAGATAGGTCGAGGCAATTTGCCCTGCTCTAAAAACAAGGTTTTCAATCAGCTATGTTGCGGATTGAGCGATCTCGAGACATCCCGCACGGATCACAAGGCTAATTGAAAATCCTCGTGTCGGTGGATCGATTCCGCCCCCGGGCACC
>JABXIA010000181.1 GCA_013373325.1 Paracoccaceae bacterium | reverse complement strand
TGCCTCCCAGCTATCATGCTGGATTCATGCAGTGAATCCCTCGAAAGATTTGTGCAACAAGGCCGTAGTGCTTTCAAAATCAATCTCAGCTGAACAAAAAAATGCTAATGTGCGCTGCCTTGGAAACAGGACGGGCTTAGGTGATTCCAGATTTCTCTTATTCGGAAGACGCGGGATGTAGAACGGTCTAAGTCCAGAAAATGCGGCTAGGTGGTCAAAAAAGCCCCCGCTCAAATGGCGGGGGCAGGTCCGGGGGGGAATTTCGCTCTGGATTTGCTTCGGAACGGCTCAGGTTTTCCATTCAGAAGGGTCGCGGTCGGCGAAGGCCGCCACCAGGAAATCGATAAAGGCCCGCACCTTGGGCTGGGTGAACTTGCCGGGCGGGTAGACTGCATAAATGCCTTGGGTTTCCACTGGCAGGCTGGGCATCACATCCTCAACGAGCCCCTCTTCCAAGGCCTCTGAGTAGAGGTAGCTGGGAAGATAGGCGATCCCGAGTCCGGAAATAGCTGCATTCAGAAGAGATTGACCGTCATTGACGGACAGCCAGCCAGAGGTGCGCACTTGGCGTTTTTCACCCGACGGCGCAGTGATTTTCCAGACGTTGCCGCTAGACTGGCTGGAATAATGCAGCAGCTTGTGATTGTTCAGCTCGTCGATTTTCTGCGGGCGGCCGAATTTTTCCAGATACTCTGGAGAGGCGATCATCCGCTTTGTTGTCTCGGTCAGCTTGCGGGCACGGAGGCTGCTGTCCTCCAGTTCGCCGATCCGCACTGCCATGTCGAAACCCTCAGAAATAAGCTCCACATAGCGGTTGTTCAGCACCATGTTGACGGTAATATCCGGGAAGTCGCGCAGGAAGTCCGACAGCACCGGCGACAGGTGGTTCACGCCGAAATCGGTGGCAACGGAAATCCGCAGGAGGCCGGAGGGGGCGGATTGCATCGAGGTGACCAGCGCATCCGCTTCGCCTGCATCATTCAGCACCCTGCGGGCGCGGTCATAATAGGCAAGGCCGATCTCGGTTGGTGACACCCGTCGCGTGGTACGGTTGAGAAGCCGCGCGCCGAGGCGGGCCTCCAGGCTGGAGACATGTTTGGAGACGGCCGACTTGGAAATCCCCATCTTCCGGGCAGCATCGGTGAAACCGCCCTGATCCACCACATTGGCGAAGGCCTCCATTTCCATCAATCGGTCCATATTCACCCATCCTCGTAAAGCCGCGTTGCCTCGAAACTGACGGTGAAATCGGGCAAGAACGGGGCGGGGGTGGGATAATTGCGAGGTTTCGAGGTTATCGTTTGCGCTGTGGAAACGGCTGCCGCGGGATGGGAGCAAAGATCTTGAGAAAGTTACTGAAGCCTTAAATCACAAGCCTGATTGTGAGTATCCACAGCGGCAGCGTCACCGCGCTGAGAAGGGTGGATTGCGCAATAAGTGTGGCGGCCAGTGTGCGGTCGGCGCCAAAGGCAGAGGCGAGCACATGAGCGGCGGAGGCTGTCGGCAAGGCTGCAAACAGCACCAGCACTGATGCAAAGCCGGGATCACTTCCCAGCAGCAGGCAGGCAGCCAGAACAATGGCGGGTACTAGAACCAGACGCACCAGGCAGAGGTAGCCGTTGAAGAAATCAAGCCGCGCTAGCGCGCGCCATTTCATGGTGGCCCCGATCGACAGAAGTGCAATCGGGATCGCGGCATGGGCCAGCATCTCGGCCGGCGCCAGGATCGGCGCAGGAATCTTGTAGCCGGAAAGGCCCACGGTGACGCCTGCGACTGATGCCAGAAGGAAGGGGTTCAGTGCGATCTTCACTGCCGTCTCGCGCAGCGAAAGGCTGCCGCCGCGCGACAGGGCGGTGACGGCCATGACATTGGCCACCGGAACGGCCATCCCAATGGCAACCGCCATCTGGCCGGTCAGCTCTTTGCCAATTGATGGCAGCGCGACAAAAGCTATGGCCGTGTTGAAACGCCAGGCCGCCTGCCAGGCTCCTGCGAAATCAAGAAATTTTTCCGGCCCTGCCCGGCGCGCCAGGAAACCAAGGCCAAGCGCCAGGACAAGGATGCTCCAGACGGCGGGTCCGATGCGGCCCAGGTCTGCAATGGCAATGGGGCGGCCGCTGGCGGCAAAGAACAGCAGCGCTGGAAACAGAACTTCAAAGTTCAGTTTGTCCAGGCCTTGCCAGGCTTGCGGTGACAGCCGCCTGCGCACCAGCCCTCCAAGGGCCACCATCAGGAAGCTGGGAGTCAGGCCCATCAGGATGACTGCAAATATCACGGTTGCCTCGTTTTGCGGCTCTGGTGCGACACTGCCGCCGCCAGATTGAGCAGGCAAGAGCGATGGGGCGGGGCAAGGGGAACTTCTGTGAAGTTGACAAAAAATTGTGCATCTGCTGCGGCAGAAGGGTTTGCTGCCGTTGTCAAGACGCATAGCTTTACATTGTTTGTTGAACGAATTGCTGGAGAACCCGCTATGAAAGTACTGCTTGCCGCCGCCGCCGCTGCCCTTTGCCTGGCTGCACCGCTTGGGGCGCAGGAGCGAACGCCGTCACACCCGGATGCCAAGGTTTACTTTGTCAACTTGAAGGATGGCGATACCGTCACCTCCCCGGTGACCGTGGTTTTTGGTCTTTCCGGCATGGGGGTCGCTCCTGCGGGAACGGAAAAGGAGCATACTGGCCATCACCATCTGCTGATCGACAGGCCCGCCATCGGGGAAGGCGAAGATGGCGCGGATGAACTGCTGTACGGATTACCGGCGGATGAGCACCATGTGCATTTCGGCGGCGGGCAGACTGAGGCTGTCATTGATCTGGCTCCGGGCCGCCACACGCTGCAGTTGGTTCTGGGCGATGCAGGTCATGTGCCGCATGACTCGCCTGTGGTGTCCGATGTGATCACTATAAACGTCGAATGACACTTCGCTGCGCAGCGAAGCATTTGCAGGACGGCGCAGTTTAGGCAGGAGGTCTTGTTAAAATAAAGGACCTTCTATGCTGACCTGCATCATCCGCTACCACATCGATTCCGCCAAGAAGGCGGAGTTTGAACAATACGCCCGCAACTGGGGACAGGCGATCCCGCGTTGCGGGGCTGATCTGGTTGGCTACTATGCGCCGCATGAAGGCTCTTCGACGTTGGCGTACGGAATCTACAACGTGGACAGCCTTGCGGCGTATGAAGCCTACCGGACACGGCTCGCGGCAGACCCGTTGGGGCAGGAAAATTACCAGTTTGCCCAGAAGGAGCGGTTTCTGCTGCGTGAGGACCGGACCTGGCTCAAGCTGGTTTCGGCGCCGCATGGGGATGGATGAGAGGTGCCCAGATGATTGCGGTGATATTCGAAGTCGAGATCGCTCCGGGGCAGAAGGATGCTTATCTGGAAATTGCTGCAGAACTGCGCGGGCTGCTGGAAGAGATGGAGGGATTTATCTCCGTTGAGCGGTTCCAAAGCCTGACCGCACCCGGCAAGCTGCTGTCCTTGTCCTTTTGGCAGGACGAAGCGGCGGTGCAGCGCTGGCGTGAACTGGCGGAACATCGTGTGGCTCAGGGAAAGGGCAGGGCAGGAATCTTTGCAGACTACAGGCTGCGGGTTGCCGGGGTGATCCGGGATTATGGCATGGCGGCGCGGCAAAAGGCTCCGGCGGACAGCATTGCGACACACGGCTGAGCGCTTTGCGGGTCCGGCGCCTGAAGAGGTTCAGGGGACGCTTCCGCCCGGCTTAGGAGCATTGCAAATGCGCCGCGCCCCTTGGGCGCGATGCCGCGCAGAACGCGGTGCCACCCGCAGCGCCTGTGGCGCGGCGCCCGGTCCAACTGCGGGCCTGACAGGGCCGGCTGCCGCAGGCGGGTGGTCCTTGTTTGCATCAAAGGTTGGCGGCCAGCCGGGTGCCTTGGTTGATTGCGCGTTTGGCGTCCAGTTCCGCAGCCACATCTGCACCGCCAATGACATGGGCGGTGATGCCGCGCTCCGCCAGCTGGTCGGCCAGTGACCGTTCGGACACCTGGCCCGCGCAGAGCACGATAGTGTCCGCCTGGATCACCCGCGGGTTTTCGCGGGCCTCGCCAAAACTCACGTGAAGGCCTTCGGTGTCGATGCGCTCGTAATTGACGCCGCCGACGAATTCCACGTCCTTCATTTTGAGCGTTGCCCGGTGAATCCATCCGGTGGTCTTGCCCAGCCGCTTGCCGTGACGTTCGGCCTTGCGCTGCAGCAGGGTCACCTGGCGGGCAGGAGCCGCGGGCTGAGCGCCCTCAGGTGCCAGGCCCGCGCGGTGCTCTGCCGGGTCGGCCACGCCCCATTCCTTCATCCAGACCGGCAGGTCTGTGGCGGGGCTGTGGCCCTCTTCCAGCAGGAACTCCGAGACGTCAAAGCCGATGCCGCCGGCGCCGATCACGGCGACCCGCTGTCCCACAGGCTTCTTGTGGCGCAGCACGTCGATGTAGCTGAGCACATTGTCCCGGTCCTGGCCGGGAATGGCAGGATCGCGCGGGGAGACGCCGGTGGCGATCACCACCTCGTCGAAGCCGGTCAGGTTCTCTGCCGCAACCTCGCGGCCCAGCTCCAGAGTGATGCCGACGTCTGCCACCATGGTACGGTACCAGTCGACCAGCCCCCAGAATTCCTCTTTGCCCGGCACCTGCTTGGCCATGTTGAGCTGGCCGCCAATTTCGTCGGCGCGGTCGAACAGGGTCACGTCATGGCCGCGCTGGGCAGCCGTTAGAGCAGTGGCGAGGCCCGCGGGTCCGGCGCCGACGATGGCAACGGTCTTGGAAGTCTCAGCAGGCTCGATCACCAGCTCGGTCTCGTGGCAGGCGCGCGGATTCACGAGGCATGAGGTGAGCTTGCCGCTGAAGGTATGGTCGAGGCAGGCCTGGTTGCAGGCGATGCAGGGGGCGATCTGGTCCGCCTGTCCGGCCTCTGCCTTGGCCACGAAATCCGCATCTGCCAGCATCGGGCGGGCCATCGACACCATGTCGGCGCAGCCCTCGGAAAGCACTTGCTCGGCCACTTCGGGTGTGTTGATGCGGTTGGAGGTGATCACCGGGATGCCGACCTTGCCCATCAATTTCTTGGTTACCCATGCAAAGGCCGCGCGGGGAACCGAGGTGGCGATGGTCGGGATACGCGCCTCGTGCCAGCCGATGCCGGTGTTCAGGATCGTAGCGCCGGCCTTCTCGATTTCCTGCGCCAGTTGCACCACCTCCTCGTGGGTGGAGCCATTGGGCACCAGGTCGATCATCGACAGGCGGTAGATGAGGATGAAATCGCGGCCCACGGCCTCGCGTGTGCGGCGCACGACCTCGATCGGCAGCCGCATCCGGTTCTCATAGGAGCCGCCCCAGCGGTCGGTGCGCTTGTTGGTGTGAGTAACCAGGAACTGGTTGAGGAAGTAGCCCTCCGATCCCATGATCTCGACGCCGTCATAGCCCGCCTCCTGCGCCAGCCGGGCGGCATTCACGATGTCGGCAATCTGCTTTTCGATACCACCCTCGTCCAGCTCATGCGGGGGGAAAGGGGAGATCGGAGATTTCACGGGGCTGGGGGCGACACATTTCGGACCGTAGGCATACCGGCCCGCGTGCAGGATCTGCATTGCAATCTTGCCGCCCGCTTCATGCACGCGGCTGGTGATCACGCGGTGGTTCTCTACGTCCTTGGGCGTGGTCATCATCGAGGCGCCCGGCAGCACCGAGCCTTCCAGGTTCGGGCCGATCCCACCGGTCACCATCAGCGCCACCCCGCCGCGGGCGCGGGCGGCATAGAATTCGGCAACGCGGTTCCAGTCGCCGGTTTCCTCCAGCCCGGTGTGCATCGAGCCCATCAGCACCCGGTTTTTTAGCGTGGTGAAGCCCAGATCCAGCGGGGCAAGCAGATTGGGGTACGCAGTCATCTTGAAACTCTCCCTGGCAGTTGCCTCTAGGATCAAGGGCGCGGGCCGCCTTGTCACGGGCAAACGCCGCGTCACCCCCTTGCGTGCCCCGGCGGCAAGCGGTCTAAGGTTGTGAAAACCCATGTTGAGGAGAGCCTGATGACGCCGGAAGAGATTGCCAAGCTGCCCTACCGTCCCAACGTCGGGGTGATGCTGATCAATGCCGAGGGTGCGGTGTTCGTCGGCCAGCGCAAGGACCGCTACAAAGATGCCTGGCAGATGCCGCAGGGCGGGATCGACGCGGGCGAGGATCCGCGGATTGCGGCGCTGCGCGAGCTGGAGGAAGAAACCGGTGTGGCGCCTGACCTGGTCGAGATCATCGCTGAGAGCGATGGCTGGCTGCCTTATGATCTGCCGCATGACGTGGTGCCCAGCTTCTGGGGCGGCAAATACCGCGGGCAGGAGCAGATGTGGTATCTGATGCGGTTTCTCGGCACGGATGATCAGGTCAATATCGAGACGG
>JABXIA010000093.1 GCA_013373325.1 Paracoccaceae bacterium | reverse complement strand
CGTTCCTGCCCCTTAGAAGTGAAAGGGGCGCGGGGTGCCGCGCCGGTGAGGGGGTCTATAAATAGAGTCGCCGGCGGGTGCAAGAGCTTTTGACCGCAGAAATTTCCACGATATGCTGTTTCTTGCACAAGAAGCACCGGAGCAAGGATGCCTGATACAGCGTTTTCCGTGATTTCCCCGCAGAAACTGGCCTCGGCGGTGGTTTTTGCCTCTCCGCACAGCGGCACGGACTATTCCGATTCCTTTCTGGCACAATCGATTCTGGGGCGGACAGAGATCCGCAGTTCTGAAGACGCCTTTGTCGATCAGTTGTTTCAGGCGGCGCCGGAATTCGGGGCGCCGCTGCTGAAGGCGCTGAAACCGCGCGCCTTTCTGGATCTGAACCGTTCGCCGGATGAATTGGACCCGGCGGTGATTGACGGAGTGCAGAAGCGCGGCCAGAACCCGCGGGTGGCCTCCGGTCTGGGGGTGATTCCGCGGGTGGTGGCCAATGGCCGGGCGATCTACAGCGGCAAACTGTCTTTGGCAGAGGCGGAGCGGCGCATCGGGACATGCTGGCATCCTTACCATCAGGCGCTGAAAGAGCTGCTGGATCAGGCGCACGCGCAATTCGGGCAGGCGATTCTGGTGGATTGCCATTCGATGCCGCATGAAGCTGTCGATGCGATGGCCCCGCGCGGCGCGGGCAAACCCGAGATCGTGCTGGGGGACCGTTTCGGGGCTGCTGCGGATGGCGGTGTCGTGGACCGGATCGAGGCGGCGTTTGCTGCAGCCGGGTTGAGGGTGGCACGCAACACGCCCTTTGCCGGCGCCTATATCGCCCAGACCTATGGCCGCCCGTCGCGGCGCCAGCACGCGGTGCAGATCGAGATCGACCGGGCGCTGTACATGGACGAGGCGAATATCCGGCCTAATGCAAACTTCGATGCGCTGCAAAAGCTGCTGCGCCAGGTCGTGGCGGAAATCGCTGCCATCGGGCGGGAAGAACTGCCGCTGGCTGCGGAATAGCCAACGGCCGCATATTCAGCGCAGGGCGCGGCCCTTCAGGATCGCACTGTCCCCGAATCTCCTGCGGATGGCGTCGGTGGCGCGTTCGGCTTCTGCCCGCTTGCCTGCATTCGGGTCCAGCAGGTCACCGCTGTCGTCTGCCTGCGATTCGGGCACCAGGTCCGAAATTCCGCAGCCCAAGAGCCGGTAGGGGCCTTCGTTGCCAACCTGATCCAGCAGACCGCGGGCGGTACGGTAGATGCGGTCTGCGATCTGGGTCGGGCTGCGCAGGGTGACGCGCCGGGTCAGTGCCGAATGGTTGGCACGTTTCAGTTTCAGCGTCACCACCCGGCCCGCCAGTTCCCGCGCCTTTGCCCGGTCCGACACTTTCTCAGCCAGCCGCCACAGGTGACCGTCGAGTACCTCTAGGCATGCGGTATCCTCAAAGAAGGTGGTTTCATTGGAGATCGATTTGATGGGTTCATGCGCCGAGACCCGGCGCCGGTCCTGGCCGCGGGCCAGGTGCCAGAGGCGGTCGCCCATGGAGCCGAAGCGGCTGTGCAGGGCCTCGCGGTCCCAGCGCAGCAAATCGGAGAAGGTGCGGATGCCGGCCTTGTCCAGGCTTTCCTGGGCAGCGGGGCCGATGCCCCAGATCAGCCGCACCGGTTTCTCGCGCAGAAAATCGTCCGTCTCTGCCTTGCCGATCACCGAAAACCCGCGCGGTTTGTCGAGATCGGAGGCGACCTTGGCCAGGAACTTGTTGTGGGAAAGGCCGATGGAGCCGGTGACCCCAAGATCATCCTTCATCCGCTTGACCAGCCGGGCCAGCATCACTGCGGGCGGTGCGCCATGCAGCTTTTCGGTGCCGGTGAGGTCCATGAACGCCTCGTCCAGCGACAGCGGCTCCACGTCCGGGGTCAGCTCATTCATCATCTTGCGGATTTCGCGGCTGACCTCGACGTAGACATTCATCCGCGGCTTGATCACCACACCATCGGGGCAGAGTTTCAGGGCCTGGAACATCGGCATGGCAGACCGCACCCCGCGGATGCGGGCGACATAGCAGGCGGTGGAGACCACGCCGCGTTTGCCGCCGCCGATGATCACCGGCTTTGTTGCCAGCTCAGGATTGTCGCGTTTTTCGACGCTGGCATAGAAGGCGTCGCAATCCATATGGGCAATGGTGAGCGAGAACAGCTCCGCATGCGCCTTGATCCGCGGGCTGCCGCAATGGGAGCAGCGCCGGGCGGGGGCGATCTGGCTGAGGCAGTCTCGGCAGAGGGCGTGCATGGATAACGGCGGGCTGTGGTTGCGGATGGGCAAGTCTAACTTGCGGTGGAGGCCTTGTCTTTAGCGTACCGGAGGACCAAGTGACAGTTCATGACAACAGCGGGCGACAATTTTGCCGGCGCAAAGCTGGCAGTGTTTCTGGGGCAGGATCTGCTGGTCATCCAGCGCGATGACAAGCCGGATATTCCTTATCCCGGGCATTGGGACCTGCCAGGCGGCGGGCGTGAGGCAGATGAGAGCCCGGCGGCCTGCGCACTGCGCGAGACGCGCGAAGAGGTGGGGCTGGTCTTGAGGCCGGAGCTGCTGATCTGGTCAAAGGCCTACCAGCGGCCGCACGGGCGGGTCTGGTTCTTTGCCGCGCATCTGCCGGCTGAGACCGTCAGCGCGGTCCGGTTCGGAAACGAAGGCCAGGGCTGGGCGCTGATGTCACCAGAGGCCTATTGCGCGCACCCTTTGGCAGTGCCCCATTTTGCGGACCGGCTGCGGGAATATCTTGCGGCGCGGCCTGTGTGACTGGGGACCTGTGTGACTGGGGGCTGAAAAGAAAGATCCCCCGCTGGTATGCGGGGGGAAAGGTGACGGGTCTCAGGAAGAAAAGCCCGTCTGGGGAGTGTCTCAAGGTGAGAATCTCTCACATGGATCAGTTTCGCAAAGTTTGCGGGGACGTGCGTTGGCTGCGGGTTCTTCGGGTGTGCTTTTTGAGGCACAGGACGATTTGGCGCAGAAATTGCCTAGGCGGCGGGTTTCGTCAGCGAAATGAGCGGCTTGACGTAACGTCATCGCTGGTCGGCGGGAGGTCTGGCCCGGAAATGGTGCACTTGCCGCACATTTTTCTTTCTGCCTAATTTTTAGGCAGATTTACGAAATGAAGGACTTGCGGCAAGGCAATAGGGTTGTTGCCGCCTGTGCTGGAAACGGCGTGACGTGCCTACTCTTTTGCTCCTGCCAGTTCTGCAAGGATGGCCTCTGCTGCGGCGCGAGGGCTGTCTGCTTTCCAGATCGGGCGGCCCACCACGATATGGTCTGCGCCGTCTGCAATGGCGCTGGCCGGAGTGGCGACACGTTTCTGGTCGCCCAGATCGGCGCCAGCCGGGCGCACGCCCGGAGTGACAATCAGCTTACCCTCAGCCTCGGGCAGGGCGCGGATCAGCGCGGCCTCCTGCGGGCTGGCGATGACGCCGTCGGCACCGGCTGAAAAGGCGTTGCCTGCGCGTTCCAGAACCAGATCCTGTACCGCGCCTGCCTTGATCAGAGCGCCGTCCAGATCCTGGCGGTCCAGTGAAGTCAGGATGGTGACGGCGAGGATCTTGAGGTCCTTGCCGGCGGCGCCCTCCTTGGCCGCGCGCACCACATAAGGGTCGCCATGCACGGTCAGGAAGTCGAGGTCGAACTGCGCCAGTCCGCGAACTGCGTTTTCCACGGTAGCACCGATGTCAAAGAGCTTCATGTCGAGGAAGATACGCTTGCCGTGCTCCTGTTTTAGCTCATTAGCCAGCGCGAGGCCGCCGCCAGTCAGCATGCCGAGGCCGATCTTGTAGAAGGAGACCGCATCGCCCAGCTGCTCGGCGAGCTTGAGGCCTGCCAGCGCATCGGGGACATCCATGGCAACAATCAGGCGGTCGTCGGCGCGCGGGGCTTGGGTCATGGCGGGGTCCTTTTTTAGGCAGGTTCGGCGTGAAACTGGCGTTTCATACGCAAGGGGCTGCGGTTGGGCAAGGCGCAGCAGGGTGCTCCCGCATCTGAAGAGGCCCCTGGTGTGGCCTATTGCAGATTTTGGGCCTGGCGCCGCGCAGGCGCGCGGCGCGGCTGCGCCCGGGACTGCAGGCCGGGCGCAAAGTTGACGCAGGTCAGGGATTTGCTCACCTTTTCCGCGCAGAATGGGTTGAAGCGGCGGGATCGCTTCCCAAATTGAACCTTGAGGCCCGGACCGGGGCGTGCCGCCTAGCGGGCGCTGCCAAAGACAGGGCGCTTGATAAAGGAGAGCAAGATGGACTTGAACAAGTTCACGGAGCGTGCACGGGGTTTCGTGCAGGCAGCGCAGACCATTGCGATGCGCGAGGGGCACCAGCGGCTGGTGCCGGAGCATATTCTTAAAGCTTTGATGGATGACGATCAGGGGCTGGCGAGCAACCTGATTTCCCGTGCGGGCGGCGCGCCTGCGCGTGTCGTGGAGACCGTCGAGGCCGCAGTTGCCAAGCTGCCCAAGGTGAGCGGCGATGGGGCCCAGATCTATCTGGACGGGCAGACCGCGAAGGTGCTGGACGAGGCCGCCAAGATTGCCGAGAAGGCGGGCGACAGCTTTGTGCCGGTCGAGCGCCTGCTGATGGCGCTTTGCATGGTGAAGTCCAAGGCGAAGGATGCGCTGGAGGCCGGTGCCGTCAATGCGCAGAAGCTGAATGAAGCGATCAACGATATCCGCAAGGGGCGCACGGCAGACTCGGCAACTGCCGAAGAAGGCTATGACGCGCTGAAAAAGTATGCCCGCGATCTGACCGAGGCGGCCCGCGAGGGCAAGATCGACCCGATCATCGGGCGCGACGAGGAAATCCGACGCTCGATGCAGGTGCTGTCGCGCCGGACCAAGAACAATCCGGTTCTGATCGGGGAGCCGGGCGTGGGCAAGACCGCCATTGCCGAGGGCATGGCGCTGCGCATCGTGAATGGCGATGTGCCTGAGTCCTTGCGCGACAAGAAGCTGTTGTCGCTGGACATGGGGGCGCTGATTGCCGGTGCGAAGTATCGCGGCGAGTTCGAAGAGCGCCTGAAGGCGGTGCTTACCGAAGTCACCGAGGCCGCGGGCGAGATCATCCTGTTCATTGACGAGATGCACACGCTGGTGGGCGCCGGTAAATCGGACGGTGCCATGGATGCGGCCAACCTGATCAAGCCGGCTTTGGCACGCGGGGAGCTGCACTGCGTCGGTGCCACCACGCTGGATGAATACCGCAAATATGTTGAGAAGGATGCGGCGCTGGCCCGCCGGTTCCAGCCTGTCATGGTGACGGAGCCAACGGTGGAGGACACCATTTCGATCCTGCGCGGCATCAAGGAGAAGTATGAGCTGCACCACGGTGTGCGCATTGCCGATGCGGCGCTGGTGGCGGCGGCAACCCTGTCGAACCGCTATATCACCGACCGCTTCCTGCCGGACAAGGCGATCGACCTGATGGATGAGGCCGCGAGCCGTCTGCGGATGCAGGTGGACAGCAAGCCTGAGGCGCTGGATGCGCTCGACCGGCAGATCCTGCAGATGCAGATTGAGGAAGAGGCGCTGAAGCTGGAGGATGATGCAGCCTCCAGGGACCGGCTGGAGAAACTGCAGAAGGAACTTTCGGACCTAAAGGAACAGTCCGCCGAGATGACCGCCCAATGGCAGTCGGAACGGGATAAGCTGGCTTCTGCCCGCGACCTGAAGGAACAGCTGGACCGTGCCCGCGCGGAACTGGACATCGCCAAGCGTGAGGGCAACCTCGCCAAGGCCGGCGAGCTGTCCTATGGCGTCATTCCGGGGCTGGAGAAGCAGCTGGCGGATGCCGAGAAAAAGGAAAAGCAGGGGCTGATGGTCGAGGAGGCCGTACGGCCCGAGCAGATCGCCGCCGTTGTCGAGCGCTGGACCGGTATTCCGACCTCCAAGATGCTGGAGGGCGAGCGAGAGAAGCTGCTGCGGATGGAAGATGAGCTGCACCTCCGGGTGATCGGCCAGAACGCCGCCGTCACTGCGGTGGCCAATGCGGTGCGCCGGGCGCGGGCAGGCCTGAATGACGAGAACCGGCCGCTGGGCTCATTTCTGTTCCTCGGTCCGACTGGCGTCGGCAAGACCGAGTTGACCAAGGCGGTGGCAAGCTTCCTGTTCGACGACGAGCACGCGATGGTGCGCATCGACATGTCGGAGTATATGGAAAAGCATTCTGTCGCCCGCCTGATCGGCGCGCCTCCGGGCTATGTTGGCTAT
>JABXIA010000403.1 GCA_013373325.1 Paracoccaceae bacterium | reverse complement strand
GTTCTGGTCTGCCTTGTGGACATGCAGGGCCGCCTGATGGGCAAGCGCTTCCACGCCAAGCATTTTGTGAATGGCGCCTGGGAGGAAACCCATTGCTGCAACTATCTGCTGGCGACTGACCTGGCGATGGCAACACCGGACGGCTATGCCTCGACCAGCTGGGAACGGGGCTATGGCGACTATGTGATGAAGCCCGATCTTTCCACCCTGCGGCCGGTGCCGTGGCTGGAAGGCACCGTGATGGTGCTGTGCGACGTGCTGGATCACCACACCCACGAAGAGGTCTCCCACTCCCCCCGCGCGATCCTGAAGAAACAGGTGAACCGGCTGAAGGCAATGGGCTATGACGCGATGTGCGCCACCGAGCTGGAGTTCTTCCTGTTCGCCAAGAGCTTTGACGAGATCCGCCGCTCCGGTTTCCGAGATCTGGAGCCGATTTCCGGCTACAACGAAGATTACAACATCCTGCAGACCACCCGCGAGGAGCATGTGATGCGCCCCATCCGCAACCACTTGTGGGATGCGGGCCTTCCGATCGAAAACTCCAAGGGCGAGGCGGAGACGGGCCAGGAAGAGCTGAACATCAAATACGCCGCGGCGATGGACACGGCGGAGTTCCACACCATCGCCAAGCACGCGATCAAGGAGATTGCGGAGCAACAGGGCCACGCGGTGACCTTCCTGCCGAAGTGGAGCCACGAGAAGGTCGGCTCCTCCTCCCATGTGCATCAGTCGCTGTGGCAGGACGGCAAGCCCGCGTTCTTTGACGAGAGCGACGAGCTGGGAATGTCCGCCCTGATGAAGAATTACATGGGTGGATTGCTGAAATACGCGCCCGACTACACCGCCTTCATGGCGCCCTATATCAACAGCTACAAGCGCTTCATGAAGGGCACCTTTGCGCCCACGCGGATCATCTGGTCGGTTGACAACCGCACCGCCGGCTACCGGCTGTGCGGCGACGGCACCAAGGCGATCCGGGTCGAATGCCGCATTCCGGGTTCCGACATGAACCCCTATCTCGCGATGGCGGGCATGCTGGCCGCGGGCATTGCAGGTATCGAGGAAGGTCTGGAGCTGCAGGCCCCCACCCGGGGCGATGTCTATCAGGGTGACACCGGCATGATCCCTGGCACCCTTCGCGATGCGGCAGCCGCGCTGAAAGGTTCGGCAATGCTCCGCAAGGCCCTTGGCGATGATGTAGTGGATCACTACGTACGCGCGGCGGAAGTGGAGATCGAGGATTTCGACCGGGTGGTCACCGATTACGAGATCGCCCGCGGGTTTGAGCGGGCGTAACCCGGCTGCTGGCGGCTTGGGGCGCTGCCCCCAAACCCCGGAGTATTTTCGGAAAGATGAAGAGGGCTTTGACCCTTTCTGAATGGAGTGAATGGCAATGGGCCAGGTTTTGAAATGCATCTCACCGATCGACGGATCGGTCTTTGCGGAACGCGAGGTGCTCTCGCGCGAGGACGCCTTTGCGGCAGCGGATCGGGCGCGGTCAGCGCAAGCAGCCTGGGCGGCCCGGCCGCTGCAGGAGCGCATTGATCTGGTGATGGCGGGCGTGGCTGCCGTCGGCGCGATGAACGATGAAATCGTGCCGGAACTGGCGCATATGATGGGCCGGCCTGTGCGTTACGGCGGCGAATTTGGCGGTTTCAACGAGCGCGCAGGCCATATGGCAAAGATCGCCGCAGAGTCGCTGGCGGATATTGAGGTAGGCGAGGACGCAACCTTCAAGCGCTACATCAAGCGTATTCCGCATGGGGTTGTCTTTGTAGTCGCCCCCTGGAACTACCCTTATATGACCGCGATCAACACCGTGGCACCTGCGCTGATTGCCGGCAATACCGTGGTGCTGAAGCATGCGACCCAGACGCTGCTGGTGGGTGAGCGGATGGCGCAGGCCTTCCATTCCGCGGGCATTCCCGAAGATGTGTTCCAGAATGTCTTTCTGGATCACGGCACGACCTCGGAACTGATTGCCAGCAAGGCCTTCAACTTTGTGAACTTCACCGGCTCTGTTGGCGGCGGTCAGGCGATGGAACGCGCGGCAGCGGGCACTTTCACCGGCGTCGGAACTGAGCTGGGCGGCAAGGACCCGGGCTATGTGATGGAAGACGCCGATCTGGATGCGGCGGTGGACACGCTGATTGACGGTGCCATGTTCAACTCCGGCCAATGCTGCTGCGGCATCGAGCGGATCTACGTGCATGAGAGCCTCTATGATGCCTTCCTGGAAAAGGCCATTGCTATCGTGAAAGGCTACAAACTGGGCAACCCGCTGGATGCGGAAACCACCATCGGCCCAATGGCCAATGTGCGCTTTGCCGATGAGGTGCGAGGCCAGATCGCCGAGGCGGTTGAGGCGGGCGCGGTGGCCCATATCGAGACATTCGCCGGGGATGACGGCGGCGCCTATCTCACGCCTCAGATCCTGACGGGTGTCACCCACGACATGCGGGTTATGCGCGAAGAAAGCTTCGGCCCCGTCGTGGGCATCATGAAGGTCTCCTCTGATGAGGAAGCCATCCGGCTGATGAACGACAGCGATTTCGGCCTGACCGCGTCTCTCTGGACCAAGGATGTGGAGCGGGCACAAGCTGTCGGTGATCAAGTCGAGACCGGCACCGTCTTCATGAACCGCGCCGATTACTTGGATCCCGGCCTGTGCTGGACCGGCTGCAAGGATACCGGGCGCGGCGGCGGCCTTTCGGTCATCGGCTACCACAATCTGACCCGTCCGAAGTCCTACCACCTGAAGAAGGTGACCGGCTGACGGACGGCCCTGCCCCGCCCCGGCGTCTCCTCCCCGGGGCGGGCCTTAGCATCAAAGGAAAACGATATGTCTCTCGTTGGAAACTGGTCCTACCCGACCGCAATCAAGTTCGGCGCTGGCCGGATCAAGGAACTGGCTGACGCCTGCGCCGCTGCCGGCATCAAGAAGCCGCTGCTGGTCACCGACAAGGGGCTGGCGGATCTGCCGGTCACGCAAGGCACTCTCGACATCATGGAGGCTGCGGGCCTCGGCCGCGGCATGTTCTCGGACGTCGACCCGAACCCGAATGAGAAGAACCTGGACGCAGGCGTCGCCGCCTATAAGGAGGGCGGCCATGACGGGGTGATCGCCTTTGGCGGCGGCTCCGGCCTGGATCTGGGCAAGATGGTGGCCTTCATGGCAGGCCAGACCCGGCCCATCTGGGACTTCGAGGACATCGGCGACTGGTGGACCCGCGCCGATGCGGATGCCATCGCGCCTATCATCGCGGTGCCGACCACCGCTGGCACAGGTTCCGAAGTCGGCCGCGCCAGCGTGATCACCGACAGCGTCACCCACCAGAAGAAGATCATCTTCCACCCCAAGGTGCTGCCCGCAGTGGTGATCTGCGATCCCGAGCTGACGGTGGGCATGCCCAAGTTCATCACCGCGGGCACCGGGCTGGATGCCTTTGCCCATTGTGTCGAGGCGTTCTCCAGCCCCCATTACCATCCGATGTCCCAAGGCATCGCGCTGGAAGGCATGCGGCTGGTCAAGGACTACCTGCCCCGCGCCTACGCTGACGGCACCGATATCGAGGCCCGCGCCCAGATGATGTCCGCAGCAGCGATGGGCGCCACGGCTTTCCAGAAAGGCCTGGGTGCGATCCACGCGATGAGCCATCCGATCGGCGCGCATTTCAATACCCACCACGGCACCACCAACGCAGTCTGCATGCCCAGCGTCCTTGAGTTCAATGCCCCGGTGATTGCGGACCGTTTCAACATGGCAGCGGCCTATCTGGGCATTGAGGGCGGCTTCGACGGCTTCCGCAGCTATGTGCAGAAGCTGAACGACAGTCTCGGCATCCCGCGCGGGCTGGGCGAACTGGGTGTCACCGCCGATGCGATCCCTGAGCTGGTCAAGGGCGCCATCATTGACCCCTCCTGCGGCGGCAACCCGATTGAACTGACCGAGGAAAACCTCTCGCAGCTGTTTACCGCCGCAATGTAAGAAAACTTACGTTTCGACATTACAGCGCTCTCCGCCATGGCGGGGGGCGCTGCTTTGCTCAGAACCGGTGTCAGCCGCTGACGTAAACCTTGTCCTTGGGATAATAGAAAATCTTTTGATTGTGCAGCTGCCCCAGCAGTGCATGGACCCGGCGGAGCGTTTCCGCATCAGCGCTGCCTGCCGCTGGATGGGTTTCCGACAGGGCATCCCTTGTATGGCGTAAAGAGGTTTCAATCAGGTCCATATCCTCAACCGAAAGCTCGAACATGTCGTTGTACTTGGGCATTTGCACTCCTTTACCGGGCCAACCCGCCCTGAACTGGAACCATACCCGCAGGTTGCCCCGGCGCGCCGGCCAAAGCTAGGAAAATCGGCAGCGGGAGGGGCTGCGGTGGTGGCTTCTGCGTCGCGGCCGCAGGCAGCGGCGAAGGGCTAGAGCGTTTCTCCCAGGCTGATTGCCGGGGTCAGGCGGTCGAAAACCAGCCCCTCTGCCCCGCCGGTTTCCCGTGATTTCAGGATGATCCGCGCCGCACGCTCGCCGATTTCATGGCGGCAGGCATCCGTTGTCGCGAGCTGCAGCGGCAAGCCCTGCAGGATCTGCAGATTGTTGAAGCCTGCCAATGCGATATCGCCGGGCACCGACAGGCCCGCGGCCAGGCAATGCATCAGCCCGCCCACGCTCATCACATCACTGGAGTAGTAGATGCACTCCAGATCCGGGCTGCGCGACAGCATCTGCGCTGTCATCTGACGGCCCGTCTGGATCGAACTTTCACCGGAATAATGCTCCAGATCCGCAAGTGTTACGGCTTGCGCCGCCAGCCCGTCAGTGAAGCCGTCAAAGCGTTTGCGGGCGCGGAAATCCTGCGGCATCTTTGTGCCGATGAAGCCGATGCTCCGGTAGCCGCGGGCCAGGATCTGCTCTGCCATTTCGCGGCCTGCCTGCAGGTGCGAAATGCCGACACAGTGGCGTACCGGATCACCGTCCACATCCATCGCCTCAACCACCGGGCAATCGGCCTGCTGCAGCATCCGCCGGGTAGCTTCCGTATGCTCAAGCCCGGCAACGATCAGCCCCGAGGGCCGCCAGCTGAGCATTTCGCGGATAACGCTTTCTTCTTCCTCCAGATCATAGCCCGACACCCCGACCACCGGCTTCAGAGGACTTTCTTTCAAGACGGCGGAGATCCCTGAAAGCACCTCCGGAAAGACAAAGCTGTTGAGCGACGGCACCACCACCGCCACCAGGTTGACTGATTGAGATGACAGGGAACCGGCAATACGGTTCGGGACATAACCGTGGGACCTGGCGATTTCCTCAATCTTCGCCTTGGTCTTGGCGGATACGTCCGGGGCGCCGCGCAGGGCACGGGACGCGGTCATTTCACTGACACCGGCCAGTTTGGCAATGTCTTTCAGAAGCAGCTTCTTAGTCATCCCTCCATGCTCCTGCAGTTTGCTGGCCGCCGCAAGAGCTGCTCTGAAAACGCAGGGGTTGATTTTGGCAAATGTTATCGTTATCGGTATCGCAACCGTTATCGATACCGGAAGCCGTCCGGTACACCAGCCGGAGATCAGAGATGACACTGAAGATTGCAATCAACGGATTCGGGCGGATTGGCCGCGGGGTACTGCGGGCGCTGCTGGAAAGCGGCGAGAACGATATCGAGGTGGTGGCCATCAACGACTTGTCGCCGCCGGAAACACTGGCCCACTTGCTGAAGTATGACAGCGTGCACGGACGCCTGAAAACGCCGGTATTTCTTGCGGACGATCTGATCCGCGTCGGCCCTCACAGCATCCGCCTGAGCGCCATCCGCAACCCGGAAGATTTGCCCTGGCAGGATGTGGACATCGCCTATGAATGCACCGGTCTGTTCACCGCCCGTGAACAAGCAGCCCGGCATCTGCAAAACGGATCCAAGCGCGTGCTGATCTCCGCCCCCGGCAAAGATGCCGACCGCACGGTGGTCTTTGGCGTCAATCACATGGACCTGACGGAGGAGGATTTCATTGTTTCCAACGCCTCCTGCACCACCAACTGCCTGGCGCCGCTGGCTAAGGTGCTGGATGAAGCCTTTGGCATCAAAACCGGCTACATGACCACGATCCACGCCTACACTGGCGACCAGCCGACCCATGATACCAGCCATAAGGATCTCTACCGTGCCCGCGCAGCCGCGCTGTCGATGATCCCCACATCTACCGGGGCCGCACGGGCAATCTCCGAGGTGCTCCCGCATCTGAAGGGCCGGTTGGAAGGCTCCGCCATCCGGGTGCCCACCGCCAATGTTTCCGTGGTGGATCTGAGTTTCTTGCCGGAACGGCCCGCCACGGTTGAGGCCGTCAATGCGGCAGTTCAGGCCGCAGCCGCAAATGGGCTGGAGGGCATCCTGTCCTACGAGGACGACCCGCTGGTCTCCGTCGATTTCAACCATGACCCCCATTCCAGCTGCTTTGCCGCAGCGCAAACCGCGGTCACCGCCGAGGGGCTGGTGCGGGTGGTCAGCTGGTATGACAACGAATGGGGCTTCTCAAACCGCATGGTGGACACCGGCCGCCGCATCGGTGCGGTGATGAATGCCGCCGGGGTGGCACTGGCCAGCTGACGGGGTCCTCCCGCCCGTCCTCGGCCCGGTGGGCCTCCTCCCGTTGGGCCCGGCGCCGCGCTGACGCGCGGCGCTGCTGCGTTTTGCGCAAAGCTTTCGGCATTGGACAAGACCAGCCTGAAGAAAAGCAGACTGAGCTACTCCCCAATCGTTGGACAGCTTTCGGCGTAACTTAAGCTACTCTCTGCTCCTGCTGACCGGGTTGGGTTTCGTCTTTTCTCAGCCAACAAACCACGGCCGGAGGTTTGCCGCCAAGGGCGGAATTGGGGGCGTTTGCGGTTGTAAAATTCGCCCCATTTGCCGACGCCCACCTTTGCTTCTGATCCTGTTTCGCGTGCGTGTAAGTAGACGCACTCGTATTTCAGACTGTGCCAGAGCCGTTCGACAAAGTTATTGTCAAGGAACCGACCCTTGCCATCCATCCACAGCCCGGCAGGCGATTTTGCCCTGTAAAATCTGCCGAGAGGGGAGATGCGCACGCCGGAGCGGCACAGACGATCTGTCCAGGCAAAGGACGTGAATTGGCTCTCCTGATCGGTGTTCATGATCTCTGGCGGGCCGAAGCGGTGGATCGTCTCATTCAGAGCCTCGGCACAGAAGCCGGCTTCCAGCGTGTTCTAGATGCGCCAGGCCAGAACCTTGCGGGTATGCCAGTCCATGATCGCCATCTTCGATCCGCGCAATGAGAGACTTTAAGGAGGCCAATCCCGCTGGCGCGATGACGCCATATTCCATGAGATGTCCACGGAGCGCGTTGACGATCTGACTGCGCTGCCGGACTAACAGATCGCGTGTTTTGAACACCATAGCGCGAGCCTGCTGTTCGGCGGTCTTTACGGCAACGAAGCGCATTGTAGGACGGAACGACGCTTCGACGATGGCTTCAGCATCGTTGGCGTCGTTTTTCGTCGTTTAACGAAGGGCTTCACGTAAATCGGTGGGATCAATCGGACTTCGTGGCCGAGTGCTTCCCTTATCCGCCCCCAGTGATGTGCAGAGGCGCAGGCCTCCATAGCGATCCGACAGCGAGGATGGCGTTCGATGAACAATTGGAACTGCGCGCGCGAAAGTTTCTTGCGAAACACAACCGAGCCGTCCGCCGCTGTGCCGTGCAACTGAAACACCGACTTCGCCAAATCCACCCCGATCACCGATACATTCTCCATGGATACCACTCCTACCTATTGGACCAACCTCAACAGCTTGCCACGAAGCAAGCCGTTGGGAGTGGGGCATCCACACCATCAGTGTCCGATTTGCGGGGAGCAGCTCAGTTTGCAGTCGGTGCTATGTGATGTCTCCAAAGCTGCGCAAGCTGGCTGCCGAAATCGGGATCAGGATGCGCCGCCGAACGTGTGTCGTGCAAGACACGCCCGCCAAGGCGGCCACCGCCTTTAGCTCGGCTGAGAAGGCCAAGGATACCGCCTGGGTCATTGGGAACGCTGCGGCTAACAGGACTATGGCGGCCGCACGATGCGAAGAAATATGCATAAGCATGGCCTATGATGTGATGAGTATTACCGATTTTTATTGATGTACAAACCTGTCAAACTGCCAGTCGACGAAAAAACTAAGACCAGAAAGCCCCGTTAGAGGGTGACCAATAATAACACCCAACCAACAGAGGAAATCCATGACACAGAAAGCGTCTTTCTTAACCGCTCTGGCCTTTACTATGACGGCCGCCAGCGCGGCCTTCGCCGAAACGGAGCTGACCGTATATACCGCGGTTGAGGCCGAAGATCTTGCCCGATATGCCGAAACCTTCAATCAGAGCCATCCGGACATCAAGATCAATTGGGTGCGTGACTCGACCGGCATCATCACTGCCAAGCTGCTGGCCGAGCGTGACAATCCGCAGGCGGATGTGGTTTGGGGGCTGGCGGCAACCTCGCTGCTGCTGCTGAAGTCCGAGGGCATGCTGGAACCCTATGCGCCTGCCGGCGTGGATCAGCTGGATCCGAAATTCGTTGACGGCGACAACCCGCCCAGTTGGGTTGGCATGGACGCCTGGGTGGCCTCTGTGTGCTATAATACGGTTGAGGCAGAGAAACTGGGCCTGACGCCGCCCGCGTCCTGGAAAGATCTGACCGATCCGCAGTACGCCGGCCATGTGATCATGCCGAACCCCAATTCCTCCGGCACCGGCTTCCTGGATGTCTCCAGCTGGCTGCAGATGTTCGGCGAGGAGGAGGGCTGGAAGTTCATGGACGCGCTGCACGAAAATATCGCGCGCTACACCCATTCCGGCTCCAAACCCTGCAAGCTGGCGGCGGCCGGCGAAATTCCGATCGGTATCTCCTTTGCCTTCCGCGGTGCCAAGTCCAAGGCCGCAGGCGCACCGCTGGAAATTATTGTTCCCTCCGAGGGCGTCGGCTGGGACATGGAGGCAACTGCCATCGTGGCCGGCACCGCAAATCTGGAAGCGGCGCAGACACTGGTCGACTTCACGGTCACCAAGGAAGCCAACGAAATGTACAACACCGGCTATGCGGTTGTGGCTTACCCGGGCGTCGCCAAGCCGGTTGAACATTTCCCCGAAGGCCTGCTGGACGCGATGATCGACAATGATTTCGAGTTCGCGGCCAACAACCGCGCTGCGATCCTCAAGGAATGGCAAGCCCGCTACGACGGCAAGTCGGAAGCGAAATAAGCCTTCAGGGGCGGAGGGTTAGCCTTCCGCCCTTCTGCCTTCCCCATTTTCACTGCCCATGCCCTGAGCCATGCCGCCCGTTGACAAAAGACAGGGTGCCGCGTTGGCATATGCAAGGACCAACGACGTGCTTCAAATGACCCCGCCAAAAGAAACCTACCTGAGCATCCGCGACCTCTGGAAAGCCTTCGGCAGCTTCATTGCGCTGAAGGACATCTCTCTGGACGTGACGGAGGGCGAATTCATCTGCTTCCTCGGCCCGTCCGGCTGCGGCAAGACAACCCTGCTGCGCGCCATTGCGGGGCTGGATCTGCAATCCAAGGGCACCGTGACCCAGGGCAATCAGGACGTATCAAACCTGCCGCCATCAGAGCGGGATTTCGGTATCGTGTTTCAGTCCTATGCGCTGTTTCCGAACCTCACTATAGAAAAGAACATTGCCTTCGGCCTGGAAAACGCAGGCCGCAGCAAGCAGGAAATCAATGCGCGCGTCGCTGAACTTCTGGAACTGGTCGGTCTGCCGGATCAGGGCCGCAAGTACCCGGCACAGCTGTCCGGCGGCCAGCAGCAGCGGATCGCCTTGGCGCGCGCCATTGCGACCAATCCGGGCCTTTTGCTGCTGGATGAGCCGCTGTCTGCCTTGGATGCCAAGGTGCGCGTCCACCTGCGCCATGAGATCAAGGAACTGCAGCGCAAGCTGGGTGTGACCACCATTATGGTGACCCATGACCAGGAAGAGGCGCTGGCCATGGCCGACCGGATCGTGGTGATGAACCACGGTGTGATTGAACAGGTCGGCTCTCCCACGGAGATCTACCGCGAGCCGGCCAATCTGTTCGTGGCCGACTTCATCGGTGAGATGAACCAAATCAGCTCGTCCGTTGCCAAAGGGGGACGTCTGGCTGTGGGTGAAAAGACCTTTGCCTGCCTGCCGCATGACTTTGCCGATGGTACGCCCGTCATTGCCGCCATCCGGCCCGAGGATGTTATCCCGCATGAGGCTGGATACCTTGAAAGCAGCGGCAACCGGAACTGTATCGACGTTCAATTGGCGGAAATGGAATTCCTCGGCTCCTTCTGGCGCTGCCGCCTCACCAATGACCGTTTCGGCGGTAAGGAACTGATTGCTGACTTCTCCATCAACGCGGTGCGGCGTCTGGATCTGGAGGCCGGCTGCCAGATGGAAATCGAACTGCCCGACAACCGCCTGATGGCGTTTGCGAAAGCCGGGCAGGGGGCGTGACGCAGATGACTGATACCACTCAATCCATCATGCCGGCAGGACCGGTGATCAAGGGCAAGCTCAGCCGCGACGACATCATTATGCGCGGCAGCATGATCATCATCGCGCTTTATCTCGTCGTGTCGCTGGTCTTCCCGCTTTATGCGATGCTGTCGAAATCCTTTTCTACCTACCGGGTGGAGCTGTCGCAGTATGAATTCCAGGTCAGCGATGAGGCGGGGCAGTTCAATGGAAGCATTTGGACCGGCGCAGAACTAAACATGCGCAGCGGCACCTTCGGCGATGCCGAACTGTCCACCGGCGCCGACGGGCGGCTGCCGGTCACCGGTTTCTTCCCGGACTTCAGTTTCCGCAGCCCGGTGATGTACCAGATCCGCAATACCTCTGATACCGGCCGCTTTCTGATTGGCTCAAACCTGCAGACCGGCACTGAGTGGGTCACGCTCGACTCCAATACCTTCCGCAGGGTGCAGCTGCGGCCGGTGAAGGCACAAGGCATAGACAATTTCGTCTCCTACTTCTCGACGCCTGCGCTGTTCAACTCGATCAAGAATTCGCTGTGGATTGCAGTGCTCAGTACCGTTGTCACCGTCTCGCTTGCGTTCTGGTTCGCCTACGCGCTGAACCGCAGCTGCATGAAGTACAAGGGCGTGTTCCGCCTGATTGCCATGGCGCCGATCCTGGTGCCGTCGCTGCTGCCCGGTATCGCGCTGGTCTACCTGTTCGGCAACCAGGGCATGATCAAGGATCTGCTGTTCGGCGCCAGCATATACGGCCCCATAGGCATCGTGATCGGCTCGGTTTTCTTCACCTTCCCGCATGCGTTCATCATCATCTCAACTGCGCTGGCGATCTCTGACGCGCGCCTGTACGAGGCTGCCGCCAGCCTGCGCTCGACCCCCTGGCGCACCTTCTGGACCGTCACGGTGCCGGGTGCGCGCTACGGTTTGATCTCGGCGGCCTTTGTGGTGTTCAATCTTGTGATCACCGACTTTGGCCTGCCCAAGGTGATCGGCGGCCAGTTCAACGTGCTGGCGGTGGACATCTACAAGCAGGTGATCGGCCAGCAGAACTTTGAAATGGGTGCGGTGGTCTCCGTGGTGCTGGTGATCCCGGCAATCCTCGCCTTTGCCATCGACCGCATGGTGCAGTCGAAACAGGTGGCGCTGCTGTCGGCCCGCTCGGTGCCTTATGAGCCGCAGCCGAACAAGAAGATGGACCGTATCTTCTTTGCCTATTGCACACTCATCGGCCTGTTCATTGCCGGGCTGCTGGCGGTGTGCCAGTTTGCGGCGCTGATCAAGTTCTGGCCTTACGATCTCAGCTTCAGCCTGAACAACTACCAGTTTGACAAGATGGACGGCGGCGGCTGGGGCTCTTATGCGAACTCCATCAAGCTGGCGCTGATGACAGCTGTGGCTGGCACGGCGGTGGTGTTCTTTGGCGCCTATCTGGTGGAGAAATCCAAGGGATTCCGCACCGGGCGCGCCATCTTCCAGATGTTTGCGATGCTGCCAATGGCCATCCCGGGCATGGTGCTGGGGCTGGCCTATATCTTCTTCTTCAACAACCCGGCCAACCCGCTCAATGCAATCTACGGCACCATGGCGATCCTGGTGGTTTGCACCGTCACCCACTTCTACACTGTGTCGCACCTGACGGCGGTCACGGCACTGAAGCAGATGGACAGGGAGTTTGAATCCGTCGCCGCGTCGCTCAAGCAGCCGACCATGAAGCTGTTTGCCCGCGTGACGGTGCCGGTCTGCCTTCCCGCGGTGCTCGACATCTCAATCTACCTCTTTGTGAACGCGATGACGACAGTGTCTGCGGTGGTGTTCCTTTATTCACCCAAGACCACGCTGGCGTCGATTGCGGTGCTGAACATGGATGATGCGGGCGACATCGCCCCTGCGGCGGCGATGGGGATGATGATCTTCTACACCAACGCGCTGGCACGGATCATCCACCTGCTGGCATCGCGGGGCATCCTGAGAAGGACCCAGGCCTGGCGCAGCCGCTGACTGCCGTTTTCGCCAACCAGCCGATGGGGCGGCGCATCCATAAGGTGCGCGCCGCCCCATATTGATTCCATAGATTGTATTTTAAAAATAAAAAACAGAAGCAAATGCACGTTCAGGATGCATTGGTATCCTGTTGTTAACAGCTGTCCCTCAATTTGGCCTCGAAACGTTTATATGAGTGAGGCGACACTATGGGTGCGAACGAAATGGCAGCAGCGCCGGAAACAGGTCAGGCCAGCAAAGACCTTCAGGGGGTTGTGGACGCAATAAACCGTGTCCAGGCTGTTATTGAGTTTGAGCTGGATGGCACAATCATAACGGCGAACGAGAACTTCCTGGCTACGGTCGGTTACACGCTGGGGGAGATTGCGGGCAAGCACCATCGTATGTTCTGCGATCCGGCCTATGCGGCGTCTGACGAATACCGGGACTTCTGGCTGCAGCTCGCGATGGGCGAGTTTTCGGCCGGCGAATACAAACGCCTGGGCAAAAACGGCACTGAGGTTTGGATCAACGCCTCCTACAATCCAGTGTTTGATGGGAGCGGCAAGCCCTACAAGGTGGTCAAGTTTGCTACAGATGTCACCAATCAAAAAAAGCTGGAACAGGTAAACCTGCGCAAGGCCACAGGGTATGAGAACGCTTCCGCCGCCATGATGACCGTTGACCGGGACTTTATCGTCACCGATGTCAACGCCGCGACCCGTGAGTTGTTGAGCCGCAGTGCAGAGGCTTTTGCACAAGTCTGGCCGAACTTCGATCCGGCCCATATCATCGGCACCTGCATCGACCAGTTTCACAAGAACCCGGCCCACCAGCGCAAGCTGCTGTCTGACCCTGCCAATCTGCCGTACAAGACCGACATTACAATCGGAGACTTTAAGTTCGCGCTGAATGTGGGCGGCATCTTCGATCAAGGCGGCGAATATGTCGGCAATATGCTGGAATGGGACGATGTGACAGAAGCCCGGATGAACGCCGGGGTCCTGGCCGCTCTGGACCGGGCACAGGCCATCATCGAATTCACTCCGGACGGGAAGATCACCAACGCCAACGAGAACTTCCTGGCAACGGTGGGGTATTCTCTGGATGAAATCGTGGGCCAGCATCATCGCATGTTCTGCGATCCGGACTATGTCAGTTCAGCGGAGTACAGCAAGTTCTGGGCCGATCTGGCTGCAGGAGAATATGCGGCCGGCGAATTCAAACGCTTCGGCAAGGGCGGTGCAGAAGTTTGGATCAACGCCTCCTACAACCCGATTTTGGACGCAGGCGGCAAGACCTTCAAAGTGGTGAAATTCGCCAGCAACATCACCGAAGAGAAACAGCGCACGGCTGAGCAGGACGGCAAGATGGCCGCCATCAGCCGGGCCCAGGCCATGATCGAGTTTGAACTGGACGGCACAATTCTGACCGCCAACCAGAACTTCCTGGCAACGGTCGGATACTCCCTCGACGAGATCCGCGGCCAGCATCACCGGATGTTCTGCGACCCGGAATACACAAGCTCGCCAGAGTACCGGAAGTTCTGGGCGGATTTGGCCGCTGGCGAATTCTCGGCCGGTGAATACAAGCGTTTCGGCAAGGGCGGCAATGAGGTGTGGATCAACGCCTCCTACAACCCGGTTTTCAACGCGGATGGCAAACCCTTCAAGGTGGTGAAATTTGCCACCAACATCACCGCTGAAAAGCAGGTGGCACAGGAAGTGACCCGGATTGCAACGCAGTTTGCTGAACAGTCCAAGAAGATCTCGGAACAGGCCCACACCGTGGCCGGCGGTGCCCAGACCCTCGGCTGCACCACCGAGGAAATCAGCGCCTCCGTCGAGGAACTGAGCGCCTCCATCGACTCGATTGCACAAAACAGCAATCATTCCGACGAGATCGCCCAGAAAACCAAGGAAGAAGCCGACCTAGGGGCAAAAGCGATTGAACGGTCGATCGAAGCCATGGACCTGATCAACGCCTCTTCCGAGGAGATCAGTGAAATCGTCAAGACGATCAGCGAGATTGCCGGACAGACCAACCTGCTGGCCTTCAATGCGGCGATTGAGGCGGCGCGGGCAGGCGAGCACGGCCTGGGCTTTTCGGTTGTTGCTGACGAGGTGCGCAAGCTGGCGGAGCGGTCGTCGCAATCCGCCAAGGAAATCAGCAAGCTGATCAATGAAACGGTGAAACGCGTGACCCAGGGCAGCGAGGTCTCGAGAGAGGCTGGCGCGGCCTTCACAAAGATCCTCACGGGGATCTCGGATACCACCGATTCCATCGCTCAGATCTCAGTGGCCGCAAACGAGCAGCAGACAGCGGCACGGGATGTTTCCGAGGCCATCCAAAGCATTGTGGACGCGTCCGAAGAAGCAGTCATCGCGTCGGACTCCATCGCCGCTGCGACCGAGGAACTGAACAGCGGAGCGCAGGAACTGAAGACGGAAGTCGGCCGGCTCGGCTGCTGATCCACTGCATTGGCGAAAGGACCGGGGATGAGAAAACCTGACACCGACATCACCATGAGCGATGGGGATTTTACCAAACTCCGTGCAATCGTTCACCGGAACACCGGAATAACAATCGGCGAGACCCGCAAGACGATGCTGGTCAGCCGCTTGCGGCGGCGGCTGCGGGAGGTCGATGAGCCGAGCTTTGCATCCTATATCTCCCGGCTTGTGTCCGACCCTGCGGAGATTCAGGAGCTGACAAACCGGGTGACCACCAACGAAACCTATTTCTACCGCACACCGCGGGTCTGGGACTATTTCCAGAATGTGTTTCTGCCGGATTTCCACGCACGGGGAGAGAACTTGCGGATGCGGGTCTGGTCAGCCGCGGCCTCAACCGGGGAGGAGGCCCATACCATCGGCACCATCCTGGAACAGCAGCGGCTGGAGAAACCGGGCTTCGATTATTCCGTGCTGGGCACGGATGTTTCTTCGCGAGTTCTGGATGTGGCGCAAACCGGGGTCTACAACGGCCGCTCGATTGCCCGTTTCCGCAAAGAACAGCCTGACCTGTTTGCCAGCCACATGAAAGGCAGCGATGCGGACGGCTACAAGGCGGTGCCGCAAGTCCGGGCCCGGCTGAAGTTCAAGCTGCATAACCTGCTGGAAAGGCTCGGCGGCACCAGCCCGTTCGATGTTGTTTTCCTGCGTAATGTGCTGATTTACTTTACTGATGAAGACCAGGAGAGGATCCTCCAGCATGTCAGGGAGCTGATCAAGCCAGATGGTGTTCTTTTCATTGGTGAAAGCGAGACGCTGAACAATCTTCGTACCGGGTTCGAGCAGCTGGCACCGATTATCTACCGGCCGTCCGCCAGAGCAAGCAGCCCATGTGCGTGAATGATATTCAGAAAATTCATGTGCAGATCGGCCAGGTGAAAACCGGCCGGGCCGGGCAGACGCTGAACGCGATTCTCGGCTCCTGCATCGGCCTCGGGCTGCTGCATCCGGCCAAGGGGATCTACGGGCTGGCGCATTGCCTGCTGTCCAAGGCGCCGGACACCTCGGATGCGATCAGCGGCAGGCATGTCGATCAGGCGCTCAGGTCCTTGCAGTCCCTGATGGAGGTGTCCGGCAAGGACCTGCGCAAGCTTCAAGCTATTGTTGTCGGCGGCGCCAACATGACGATGCCGGCAGATACGGATCCCGGCCGCCTTGTCGGGAGCATCAACGCGCGTGCCGCCTACCGGGCGCTGCGGGACGCAGGCGTCCGTAACATCCACGAAGATGTCGGCGGTATGCAGGGGCGGCAGGTGACCATCGATTGCTCCAGCGGCGAGTTCACGGTCAAATCCATTCCGCGCTTGGGGGTGCAGTCATGAAACCGGAAACCTCGACCCCGCTGATCCTTGGCGCGCACAGCGCCGCACAGGGACATGCAGGCTGCTTTGCGGACGGGGCGGAGCGCGGCGCAGCAGCCGGGCAAGCCGCGCCGCCGCCGCCCGCAGCCAGGGCGCAACGCAGCCACACAAACAAATACGGGTCTTTCCTGATTGACGACAGCGAATTTGCAATACCTGTTTCGTCACTACAGGAGATCGTGAACGAACCGGAGGATATTTCGCCGGTGCCGCTCGCGCCGCCTTTCATGCTGGGCCTGTTCAACCTGCGTGGCATGATTGTGCCGGTCATTGATCTGCGCAGCCTGCTGGAGTTCCCGGCGGCTGACAGCACGCAGGCGCGTAAGGTGGCCATCATAGAACACGGGGAACATTGCATTGGCCTGCTCTTTGACAGGACCGGTGAGGTCTTGAACGGGAAAGGCGTGGCGCGGGTGGATTTCCGGCCCAACGGAGAGGGCATCAAGGATGTCGTCGTCGACGGGGTTCTCAAATTCGAGGATGGCAAAAGGCTGGTTCAGGTCCTGGACCCTCATGAATTGCTGAACCTGGAAAAACTGCCCCGGGCGGACAATGAGGCCAGCAAGGAAACCGTCAAGGTCAACAAGGGCAAGAAGCTCGCCTGCGTGTCCTTTCAAACCGGCCACACGACATGCGCCATTGACCTTCGCCACGTGAAAGAGGTCAGAACCGTTCCCAAGCTGGAGCAGTCCCTGCTGACCGGCGGCAATGTGATCGGCACCGCGAACATGCGCGGAGTTATTCTGCCAGTGATAGATTTTCGCGGCTTCATGGGCGATGACGCAACGTTCAAGCTTGGAGCAACCATCCCCAAGGAACGGCGCATGCTGGTGATTGATACCCTCGAGGGGCCGGTTGGGCTGATGGTTTTCTCGATCGACAGCATCCTGCCGTATTTCGAGGATGAGGTGCTGCCCTTTGCCAAGCTGGCCTTGCCGCGCGGCGATCTGGTGAACGGGTGCCTGCTGGACAAGAACAATCAGATCGTCATGATGCTGGATCCTGGAAAGCTGCTGAAGGAGCCGAGCTTTCTGGCGGCCGCTAAGGCCTGTCAGGAAGTCTTCCCGCCCGAGACGGCAGAGGCTGAGGCCGAGGCTGAGGAACAGGACGCCCGGGCTGTGCGGCGCACCTTCATCAAATTCACATTCGAGAAAAGGTTCGCGCTGGACACTGCGCAGGTCAGCGAGGTGATCAACCGGCCCAAGGATCTTCTGGAACCGCCGTTTTCCTTGGAATTCGTAGAAGGGATCCTGAATTTGCGGGGAGAACTGATCACGCTGTTCAATCCGCGGATGCTATACGGATTGCCGCCGGCGTCCAGCCAGGATCAGAAGGTTCTGATTTTCCGTCATAGCGAGCAGAAATTCGGGATTCTGGTGGATTCCGTTGATGAAATCATCATCACAACTGAAAACCGGGTTGCTGAGCTGAAATCCCTCGATCAGCAGCACGCGTCGAAAAGCATCGCCGAGGATGTCTCCGGCTGCCTGCAGCATCAAACGCAGGACGGGCGCTACGAGTCGATCCTGATCCTGGACACAACCGCCCTGGTGGACCGCTGTTTTCACGCCGCCTAGCGGATTTTTGCTGGTGCAATCAGGCTGCGGCGGTTCCATTCCTTGAATTGCAGCTGCTCAAGCGCGGCCTTCAGAATGGCGCGGATGCGCATTGCTTGGGCGGACAACACCGGGATCTTGTGTCATCGCCTGTCCTGACCGGAGCGCTGCCCCTGGGGAAGAATTTGGCTGCCCGGTGAAGTTTTTCTTGCCGCAAGAGAGGTGATGCGCTACCCGCGCCTTACCGGTCCCGCAAGGGCTAAGAGGGAATCCGCGGCGCTGTAAGGCGCCAAATGGAACTGCCCCCGCAACTGTAGGCGGCGAGTGCTGTGCCATGATGTCACTGGACTGTCCGGTCCGGGAAGACGGCACAGGCAATGACCCGCCAGTCAGGAGACCTGCCGGTGAAAACTGAAGCACACCGGACGGGGTTGTCCGGGGAGGTTGCCGGTAACATGCGCCGCCAGCATTGGAGGCTGCAAGAAGGGCCAGGTCCCTTCGCCTGACCGGTCAATGCCCTTTCACCCGTTCTCCGGTCATTGACACATGGAGATCGAAATCATGTTTCTGCGCTCCGGCCTGATGGGCCTTTCATTCGTTGCGGCCGCTCAGGCAGCTGACGCCAGCGAGACCTTTCCGCTGACCCTTCAAAACTGCGGCGAGACTGTCACCTTCGAGGCGCCGGTTGCGTCCTCCGTGACCGTCGGCCAGGCCGCGACAGAGGTGCTCTATGCGCTGGGCCTGGGCGGCAAGGTGCTGGGCACCTCGGTCTGGTTCAACGACGTTCTGCCCGAATATGCTGAGCTGAACGCCAAAGTCGAACGCCTCGCCGACAACGACCCGAGCTTCGAGAGCGTGGTGTCCAAGCGCCCCGGCCTGGTGGCGGCTCAGTATGAATGGCACGTTGGCCCCGAAGGCATTGTCGCAAAGCGGGAGCAGTTTCATGACCTCGGCATCCCGACCTATGTGATGCCCGCGGATTGCGTCGGCAAGGACAACACCACCGGCGGTGACGGAACCCGGACCGAGATGTTCACCACCGACAGCCTCTATCAGGGTATCGAGGAATTGGCGGCAATCTTCGGCGAGGCTGAAAAAGGCGCTGAGCTGGTCGCCGACTACAAGGCGCGTGAGGCCGCGGCTGTTGCCAAGGCGCAAGAGGTTGCGCTGGACGATGCTTCCGCCGTGTTCTGGTTCTCTTCCCCGGAGATGGAAAGCGATCCTTTTGTGGCCGGCGAGAAGGGCGCACCGGGCTACATGATGCAGCAGCTGGGCCTGAAAAACGTCATAGAGACCGACGAGGAATGGCCGACCGTCGGCTGGGAGACCATCGCCAAAGCCAACCCGACCGTGATCGTGATTGCCCGTATGGACCGCCGCCGTTTTGCCGCGGATGACTACGAGAAGAAGCTGGAGTTTCTGCGCAATGATCCGGTCGCCAGCCAGATGGACGCCGTCAAGAATGATCGCATCGTGGTGATGGATGCCCAGGCCATGGATGCCACCATCCGCGCCATCCCGGCGCTGGAGGATCTGGCCGAAGAACTCAGTGCGATCGGCAACGGCGCATGAGCGCAGCCGCCGTACTGGCCTGGCAGGGCATCCGGGGCGCGTGCCTGGCCCTGCCGGTTCTGGCTGCGGCGGTTCTGGCAGGCGCAATGATCGGGGAGACCTCGCTTGCGCCTGACCTTGTCCTGTCCGTTCTGGTCAACAAGCTGGCCGGCGCAGGCCTGCCGGTGGACCCG
>JABXIA010000379.1 GCA_013373325.1 Paracoccaceae bacterium | reverse complement strand
GGCATAGGTCGCATCGCCGGGGATGCCGATCAGCATCGGCGGCACCCCGAAGGCCAGCGCAATCTCGCGGGCGGCGGTGTCCTTGGTTTGCTGGAATTCCATGTCCGACGGCGAGAAGCCCATCGGCTTCCAGTCCAGCCCGCCCTCCAGCACCAGCGGGCGGCCGGCATTCTGCGCGCCTTGGAAATTTGCTTGTATCTCTTCACTTAGGTGGCGGAATTGATCTTCGGACATCTGGCCCTGGCCGTCAGATCCGGTCCAGACCAGCGCGCCGGAGGGGCGGGCCGCGTTGTCCAAGAGCGCCTTGGACCAGCGGGAGGCGGCGTTGTGAACGTCGATCGCCATCGCTGCCGATTGCAGGGCTGAGAGGCCGTAATGGTCGTCCTGCGGGTGGAAGCTTTTGATATGGCAGACCGGGGAACTGCCCGGCTCGTTGGTGAAACGGTGTTTGCGCCCGCCCGCCACATAGTCGAACCCGGCAGGCCAGCCGTCCGGCCCGGGCACCACGTTCATCCGGTCGGAGCGCAGCACGTGCAGCTCTGCCGGGGTGGCGTCCTCTGCCGTGACCATCTCGATATAGGCGTTGCCGGACAGGAGCAGGTGGCCATAGAGGGCCTCCAGCAGCTCGGCCTGGGTCTGGGCCGGATTGGGACGCGCCAGCAGCGCCAGCCAGGGGTGGGTGTCATAGCGCTGGCGGCTGTCTTGCAGGACCAGGGGAACGGCGGCGGCGGCCTCGGCGATCAGGCGGATCACACGGTGGGTGACCGGGTTGCCGGCAAAGCCGCTGCGGGTCAGGGAGACGGTGTCGCGCGGGCTCCAGGCGATGCGCCCGGAACCGTGCCAGGAGACCACGCGGGCGGTCTGGCTGGCCTTCTGTTCCAGGCCCGGTCTCTGGGGGCCCGGTTTCTGGGGGTCCGGCGTTTTGCGCCGCAGCAGGTCAAAGACCATGGTCCGCTCCTCATATGCTCGTGTCTGGCGCCGGGCCGCTGGGGCTGGTTGCGCCTTTGCTGAGGATCATTAGTGGCAGAAAGGGCTGAAGATATGGGAAGCGGTGCGTACGGAGGGGACGCAACACCTTGGGTTAGAGCCTTGTATTCAAAGAAAAAGGCAGCGTTGCGCGCTGCCCCTTCCTTTGCCTTTTCATTGCTGCATCTTCGCCTGGCCGAAGGCCGGGCAGCGCCCGTCTGCCCCCGGCGGGCGCTGCCCTTAGCGCATTACAGCACCCTGACCTGCGGCCTGCGCAGGTTTGCGGCGGGCTGGATGATCAGCTCATGCAGCGCCCAGACCAGCGCATCGACCCGGTCGGGCGAGCCGCTGCCGCGGTAGCCTTGCGGGGTCATCTGGCACATCTGGTCCTCCAGCTCTCCCAGCCCCGGCAGGTGGCGCACCCGGCCCTGCTCATAGAGCGCGGCCACCGGCTCGGCGCGGGCGGATTTGCCCTTGCGGGCGTGCAGGGCGCGGAACGGCACCAGCGGGTCGGCCTGGCGCAGCACGGTTTCGACCAATGCGCCGCCCTGGTTGACCTCTGCCACCACCCGTTCGGCGCCAAAGCGGTCGCGGGCGGCGATCACCGCCTTCGCCCAGGCGAGCGGGCCGGCGCCCTGAACGGTGCAATCCGCCAGCACATAGGCCTGCCAGTCCTGCGGCGGGCCGTGGGTGACGGCGCCGGCCACCACGATACCGCAGGCGTCCGAGTCCTTGCCTGCGCTGACTGCCGGGTCGACGGCGACCACCACCCGGTCCAGGGGCGGCGCCTCAGCCACCTGCGCCTCTACCAGCGCTGCGGTGGTCCAGAGCGCGCCCTGGATATCCGAGAGCATCACGCCGTCCAGTTCCTGCCGGCCCAGCCGGGTGCCCGCATAGCGCGCGCGCACTTCTGTCAGGAAGGACGGCGCGAGGTTGGCGCGGTTGGCCTCAGTCGCGGCGTGGGTGGTGACGGTGCTGGGCGAGGCCAGCAACCGTTTCAGCACGGGCGCGTTGCGCGGTGTGGTGGTGACGCAGACGCGGGGGTCCTGACCCAGCCGCAGCGCAAACTGCAGCATGTCCCAGCTCTCCTGGCCTTTGCGCCACTTGGCCAGCTCATCCGCCCAGGCGGCGTCGAACTGGGGGCCGCGCAATGCCTCGGGATCGTGGGCGGAGAACGCCTGCGCCTCGGCGCCGTTGGGCCAGATCAGCTTGCGCTCCGACGCTTTCCACTTGGGGCGCCGGTCCGGCGGCGAGCAGGCCAGGATGCCGCTGTCGCCGTGGATCATCACGTCGCGCACCTGGTCATAGGTTTCGGCCACCAGCGCGATGCGCCGGGCAGTGCCGGGATCATAGGGGCTGGCCCCTTCGGCAAGGGAACGGACCCATTCGGCCCCTGCCCGCGTCTTGCCCGCACCGCGGCCGCCGAGGATCACCCAGGCGCGCCAGTTGCCCGGCGGCGGGCGCTGGTGGTCCAGCGCCCAGATGTCGAACAGATGCGGCAGCGCACAGAGGGTCTTGCGGTCCAGCTCATCCAAGAACAAGCTCAGGATCGAGGGCGGCACGCAGGCGAGAAAGTCCGCGCTCGACAGCTGCGCGCGCCGCGACGGGATCGAGTTCGTGTTCGGATTTGAGCATTCGGGCGAATTCGGTGCTTTGTTCTGCAATGACTTTCTCCACTTTCTGGCAATCCCGGATCAGGCCTTCGAGGCGGCTGATCTGGGTCTTGGCGCCGGTGACCTCGTCACCGCCGGTGGTTTCAAGCTGCTCCCGTAGCTCCTCCGCCGCGTTGCGCAAGCGGTGCATGCTCTCCTGCAGGGACCGCAGGAGATCGGCGGTGTAATGCACCTGCCGCTTCAGGAGGGCGCCGCCGTCCTGTTCCGGAGATTGCTCCGGTGTCTGGCCCGGTTCCGGGCCATTGGTCTGATGTGTCATGGGTTGCTCTGCCTCATGCGTTTTTGTCCGCACGAGAGAAAGACAGGACGGCCGCCGGCGGAGGGGTCCGGGGCCGTCCATGTTTCTTCCAGCTGCATCACTACCTATACGTGTTTTTTGTGAAAAAGTCAAGGTTCACGGGCAGGGGTGCGTACGGTGGGTGCGCAACGGGCATCCGTTGGGAAACGCAGCGTGCAGACCGAAGGAAAGCCTGCACACACCTGAAAATATTTGATTTTAGTCGACTTCAAATTCAAAAGATGAATCAAATGGTGCGGAACTTTCAAGAAACCCATCTTCCGAATCCACAATTTATGGTTGTACGGTCAGCCTTGCACCAAGCTAAGCATAACTGTTTCATTCAATCGCGAGGATCACCAGATGGGTTGGAAAAACTACCAGATCGCTACTGCACAAGAGTCGACACCTGTTCCGGGCGACAAGGGGAAGATCTTCTATGATGCCACGCTGCACTATGTCTCCATTCCCGAGGGCGCGACAATCGTGATGTCCGGCGGCCCGAGCGGCGAAGGCGAAACATCAGTTGACGATGTGGTCAACCTGACACTGACCGACCAGAATGACAAAACCAACACTGCCACCTACACGCATGACTACAGCAACGGCTGCTCCGGCGTGGTGACACCGATGCAGCCGCAAGACCTGACATCGCAGTTCAGCGCGCTGTCAGGCAAGACCGTGAAGGCGACAATTGAGTTCTACGACAAATGCGGCGGCTATCAGAGCGGATCGAACTTCTACATCTGCATCTATACCTGACTGCAGCACACGCCGCGGAGGAAATAGCCAGACACAAAAAAGGGCGCCCGATGGCGCCCTTTCCTGTTTCTGCCCTGTCCCCGCAGCCTCAGTTGTTCTGCTGCTGGGCTTCGATCTCGCGCCATTTGGCGACGTTCCTGTTGTGCTCGTCCAGCGTCTCGGCGAAGGCGTGGCCGCCGGTGCCGTCGGCGACGAAGAACACGTAATCCGTGGTCTCCGGGTTCACCGCGGCCTCGAGGCTCGCAAGGCCGGGGTTGGCAATGGGTGTCGGCGGCAGGCCCTCGATCACATAGGTGTTCCAGGGGGTGGCCTTGCGCAGCTCGCTTTGGCGCAGGCCGCGGCCCAGGACGCCTTCGCCCTTGGTGACGCCGTAGATCACCGTCGGGTCGGTCTGCAGGCGCATGCCGCGGTTCAGGCGGTTGGTGAAGACGGAGGCGACCATGCCGCGCTCCTCGGCCACGCCGGTTTCCTTCTCGATGATCGAGGCGAGGATCAGCATTTCCTCAGGGCTGGTGACGGCGGCATCGCTGGCACGGCCTTCCCAGGCGGCGTTGATGCGCAGCTGCTGGCGCTCCTGCATCTCGGCCAGCACGGAGGCGCGCTGGGTGCCGGGGGTGACCTCATAGCTGTCAGGTGCCAGCAGGCCCTCAGCCGGGCGGTCGCCCGGGTCGCCGTCCAGCACGTCCATCGCTTTCAGCGCTTCGACCACCTGCCAGCTGGTCACGCCTTCGGCCAGCGCAATGCGGTAGCGGGTGTCGGTCTGCTGGCGGGTCTCGGTGTACTCAGACGGCACCTCCCCCTCGCCCAGAACAAATTCGGCTTTTTCGACGAACTTGTTTGTCGCCGGGTCCAGTTCGCGCACCTCAGCCTGGGTGCGGGTCACGCCTATGCGGTAGACGATCTCGGTGCCGCAGGTGGAGGCGCCGGAGTGGGTGATCTCGTCAACGATGCGCTCCATCGACGCCCCCGGCTCCACCAGGAAGCTGCCGGCCTTCAGCTGGCCGGTTTTCTCGCTGTATTTGGCGCCAAGGCGGAAGATGGTGCCGGAGGAGACCGCGCCCTGCGATTCAAGGTCGCGGCTGACGCGGGCCATGTTGGAGCCGCGATCCACCCGCAGGCAGATGGCGGTGTCCAGCGGACCCTCGGCCTTGTACTGCGACTGGCCCCACAGGATGAGGCCGCCCAGCAGGAACAGGGCGGCGATCAGGACCGTCAGCATGTTGGAGGCGAGGCTGCGCCACATCAGTCGGGTTTCCCGAACAAGACCGATGCGTTGGTGCCGCCGAAGCCGAAGGAGTTCGACAGGGCCACATTGATCTTGCGCTCGCGCTTGGCGTTGGGGGCCAGGTCGACCGGGGTTTCAACCGCGGGGTTGTCGAGGTTGATGGTCGGCGGGGCCACCTGGTCGCGGATCGCCAGGATCGAGAAGATCGCCTCAATCGCGCCGGCGGCACCCAGCAGGTGGCCGGTAGCGGATTTGGTCGAGGACATGGTGACATTGCCAGCGTGATCGCCCAGCAGGCGTTCCACGGCGCCCAGTTCAATGGTGTCGGCCATGGTCGAGGTGCCGTGGGCGTTGATGTAGTCGATGGCGGAGGCGTCCAGCCCTGCGTTGGCCAGAGCGGCCTTCATCGAACGCTCGCCGCCCTCGCCGTCCTCGGAGGGTGCGGTGATGTGGTAGGCGTCGCCTGAGAGCCCATAGCCCAGCACTTCGGCATAGATCCTGGCGCCGCGGGCCTTGGCGTGCTCGTAGTCTTCCAGCACCACAATGCCTGCGCCCTCGCCCATGACAAAGCCGTCGCGGTCGGCGTCATAGGGGCGCGAGGCCTTGGTGGGGTCGTCGGCGCGTTTGGTGGACAGCGCCTTGCAGGCGTTAAAGCCGGCAATGCCGATTTCGCAGATCGCGGCTTCGGCGCCGCCTGCGATCATCACGTCGGCGTCGCCGGATTTGATCAGCCGGGCCGCGTCGCCGATGGCGTGGGCGCCGGTCGAGCAAGCAGTCACGACGGAGTGGTTCGGGCCCTTGAAGCCGAAGCGGATCGAGACCTGGCCGGAGATCAGGTTGATCAGCGCGCCGGGGATGAAGAACGGCGACACCCGGCGGGGGCCCTTCTCCTTGATCATCACCGCGGTGTCGGCGATCGAGCTGAGGCCGCCGATGCCGGAGCCGATCATCACGCCGGTGCGCAGGCGGCTTTCCTCGTCCTCGGGCGTCCAGCCGGCGTCGCGCACGGCCATGTCGGCGGCGGCGATGCCATAGAGGATGAAGTCGTCGATCTTCTTCTGTTCTTTCTTGATGACCCAGTCATCGGGGTTGAAGGTGCCCTCGGAGCCATCGCCGCGCGGGACCTCGCAGGCATAGGTCGTGGTGACGCCGCTTGCCTCGGCATCAAACAGGGTGATGGGGCCGGCACCCGACTGTCCATCCAGCAACCGGGACCAGGTTTCTTCGACTCCGCTGGCCAGCGGGGTGACCAGGCCCAGTCCGGTGACTACTACTCGGCGCATTCCTTGCTCTCCTATGCCTCGGCAATCCGTCCGTTCAAATAGCTTGGAATGGCAACCGGGTGCAAGAGCGGGCTGGCCGCTGGTGTGACGCAGCGGAAAATGCGGGGTGACGCTATTTTTGCGTCACGAGAACGATTGATTAACTACTCCTGTTTAGGTTGACTTTATCAAAACGCGAAACTTGGCATCCCGTCTCCGCGGATTGCCGGTACGGGCTGGAGCTCTGGGCCTTTATGTCTCCAGCCCGTTATTTTTTGCGTGCCGGATGAGGCTGTGGGCCAGTGTCAGGGCGATGATGCCGCGGCGGGGACAGCCTGCAGGCAGTTTTCCGCATCAGACGCCTCCGCGTTAACCTCAAATTCGCAACTTTGCGCCAGACTCTCCTTCGGAAATACGTGAGGAATACACTGCCATGCGCAAATGGCTTCCGACAGCTGCTGTTTTGCTGACCCTGTCCCTGCTGCCCGGACGGGCGGACGCGGCCTGCCCTGTGCATCAGGATCTTTCCGATCTGAACCGGGCCTCTGCCGGGTTTCTGGGCTATCTTGAGACCGGGCAGAGCCCCTATTACGTGCAGCAGCTGAAAAGCTGGATCGGCGCAAATCCGCCTGCCCCGCTCAAGCAGCGGATGCGGGCCGTCGGGATTCAGCAGGTCGAGGCCGGGACTCTCAGGCTGATGCAGCAAAACACGGTTCTGCTGCAGATCCTGTCCAGCCAGGGCCGCCAGGCCGCGCTGGAAGGCGCGCGCCACATGGGGATATATGAGCTGCAGTCGCAATACGGCACCCAGGTGGAGGCACTGCCGTGCGACCAGATCAAGGAAGAAGGGTTCGGCAGCAAGCTGGTGGCGGTCAGTGCCAGTGATGCCCGCCAGCGCCAGCAGATCATCAACGCCGGCATTGCCTGGGTTTCGTTTCTGGTGCTGGGCGGCAGCGTGCTGTACTTCCTGGACCGGATCGGCATCCGCAAGATCCGCCGCACCAAACGCTACCCCTGCGCTGTTCCCTGCGTGCTGCAGGCCGGCGAACGGACCGTTCAGGGCTATCTTGTCGACCTGAGCCGGGCCGGCGCGAAAGTGCATCCGAACAGCGCCTGCGACCCTTCCGGCCGGGTGACTCTGCGTTTTGGCGGCCACATCATGGAGGCCCAGGTGCGCTGGAAGACGGCGGATTACGTGGGCGTGCAGTTCGTCAGCGAATTCAACTTCATGCAGCTGCACCGGCTGCTGGAGGAGTTTCCGATGGAGGATGGCGGCATTCGCGAAGAAGCACGGCTGGGGCTGTAAGCTCCTGCCCCTCTCTATCCCGGCAGTGGCAATGTGCCCCCGCCGCCGGCCGTTGCACCGGCTTGCGGTATCTGACTGAGGCCCCTTTCTGCCCGGCGGTCTTCTCAGCGCCCAGGATCTTCTGAACCTCCCCCAAAGCCGCGCCGCACGCGCAGCCTACGCTTTTACGGCGAATTAACTCCCTCAAAAGGCGCCATTAATCAATACGGATGCAACTCATGATAGTTTGAGCTGGTTGTTCCCTCAGGCCGGTACGGCCCCAGCTGAAAGGCGCGCCGCATTGATGAAACACTGGCCCTTGATCCTGGCAGCACTTGCCGCACCTGTTGCAGCCTGGACCGGTGCACAGCCGGCTGAGGCGTCCCGGGCGACCTGCCTGCTGCAGTCCGATCTGGTGATGTTTCAGCATGAGGCGCGCGGTTTTCTTGAGCATCTGAGGACCGGCAACGATCCAGCCAAAGCCAGGCAGCTTGGCCACTGGCTGGAAGATCACCCGGTGGTCACCCTGCGGGTGCAGATGCGGCGGTCCGGCATGGAGATGTACGAGCCGCTGGCCATACGGCTGATCACCCAGCAGAAAGGGCTGCTGCAGGTCTACAACCGGCACGGCATTGCCAAGGCTGAAGTCAGCGCAGAGCGGCTTGGCACCGCGGCGCTGCTGGAGGAATTTGCGGCCCGGATCATACCGCTGCCGTGCAATTTCGCGCCGGATCAGAAACAGGCGGCTGCCACCCCTGCCGGCATGGGGCGGATCAGGGGCATTTCGCAGGAAACCGCCATTGCCAGTTCCTTGTCAGTGCTGCTTCTGGCTGGCGGCGCCCTGTTTCTGGCGGAGCGGATTGCCCGGCGTCACCGGCGCAGGCGCAGGCGGCACCCCTGCTCTCTGAACTGCAGCCTGACGAGACGCCAGCGGACGCTGCGTGCAAAGCTGGTGGATATCAGCCGCCTTGGCGCCAAGCTCCGGGTTTGGCAGCTGCCCGGTGTCCCGGAACTCTCTCCCAAGGATGAGGTCGTGGCCCAGCTTCCCGGGCTTGAGGACATCCCGGCCCTGGTGACCTGGCAAAACACCGATTACATCGGTGTGAAATTCAGCAAGCCGATGGCGGCGGAAGACCTGCAAACGCTGCTCAAGCTTTCGAAAAAAGCCGCTGCCGCGCCGGCAGATGAAACAGACGCTGCAGCGGCCGCCGGTCCGGTCGGCCTGCAGGCCTGAGCCGGCTGCAGCGCAGACCGGACAAAAAAATAAAGGGCGCCTGATAGCAGGCGCCCTTTGCTGATCGGGTTTCGTCCAAGCAGATTGCTGCCGGGCCGCATTCGGTCCTGCCGGGCGGTTACTGGAACTCGGCCACGAGTTCCGGCTCGGGACGTGCAACAGCCAGCGCCTCCTCGACCGAGAGGGTCTTGCGGAACAGTGCCCGGCCAACCTGAGCGCCGGCAATATTGGAGATGTACTTGAGCCGCGAGATGTCATCGGCGTTCTGCACCACGCCGCTGGCGATCACCGGCAGTTTCACCTGCGACGCCAGATGAGAGATCAATCCCATCTGCGCCTCCGTGTCGGCGACATCGGAATCGATGTCTGTGATGATGATGCCGGCAAAAGGCGTGTCCTTAAAGGCTTCGACATAGGCTTCGGGGCTGAAGGCGCCCGATTTACGCCAGCCGTCGGTCATCACCTGGCCTTGCCAGATGTCCACCGCCAGCACGATCTGGTCCGGGTGGTGTTTCGCCAGTTCCTGAACAAGATGCGGGTCGCGGGCTGCCAGGGTACCGATCACGACGCGCCCTGCCCCCTTGTCGATCCAATACTCGACCTGCTCGCGCGAGCGCATGCCGCCGCCCAGCTGCACCGGAATGCCAGCACCGCGGATGATCTTCAGGACCAGCTCTTCGTTGCTGCTGTCGCCCTCCAGCGCGTTGAAATCGGTGAGGTGCATCCATTCCGCCCCCGCCGCAGCAAACCCCTTGGCGGTTTCGACCGGATCCACATGCCAGACCTGCGGCTCATCCAGGCGCCCTTTCTCGAGCGTCACGCAGCGGCCGTTCTGAAGTTGCATCGTGGGGTAGATGATCATGGTGCCAGTCTCCTCATGTAATGCCTCATGAGGTCAGAGTAGCACGGAAATTTCCCGGCGGTACGCCGTTTCATGACCGTTTATGTAACAATTGCGGCGTGGAATTCCGGCCCGGCCGGTAGCGCAAACACTGTGCAGCGGCGCAAGGGGCCAGATTGCCGCGGCAGCAGATTCGGGGCCGCGGCCGCCAAAAGAAAACGGCGCCCTCCGTGCAGGAGAGCGCCGTGAAATCCGGTCATCCGGAAGCGTGGCTTAGGACGCTTCGGAGATGAACTTGACCGCGTCGCCGAAGGTCTGGATGGTTTCGGCTGCGTCGTCCGGGATCTCGATGCCGAACTCTTCTTCAAACGCCATCACCAGTTCCACGGTGTCCAGGCTG
>JABXIA010000343.1 GCA_013373325.1 Paracoccaceae bacterium | reverse complement strand
TCGCCATACATGATGTCGAATTCCACCTGCTTGAACGGCGGTGCGACCTTGTTCTTCACCACCTTGACCCGGGTTGCGTTGCCGACCACCTCGTCCCGGTCCTTGATCGCGCCGATGCGGCGGATGTCCAGACGGACGGAGGAGTAGAATTTCAGTGCGTTGCCGCCGGTGGTGGTTTCGGGTGAGCCGAACATCACGCCGATCTTCATGCGGATCTGGTTGATGAAGATCACCATGCATTTGGAGCGGCTGATGGAGCCGGTCAGCTTGCGCATTGCCTGGCTCATCAGACGGGCCTGCACACCGACGTTGCTGTCGCCCATGTCGCCCTCAAGTTCGGACTTCGGAGTCAGTGCCGCCACCGAGTCGACGATCACCATGTTGACCGCGCCGGAGCGCACCAGCGTATCGGTGATTTCCAGCGCCTGTTCGCCGGTGTCGGGCTGCGAGATCAGCAATTCATCCAGGTCAACGCCCAGCTTGGCCGCATACTGCGGGTCCAGCGCATGTTCCGCGTCGACAAAGGCGCAGACGCCGCCCTTTTTCTGCTGTTCCGCAATGCAGTGCAGGGTCAGCGTGGTCTTGCCCGAGCTTTCCGGGCCGTAGATTTCGATGATCCGGCCCATCGGCAGGCCGCCGATTCCCAGCGCGATGTCGAGCCCCAGGGAGCCGGTCGAGCTCGCCTCGATCTCCTGCATGGCATTGCCGTCGCCGAGCTTCATGATCGAGCCCTTGCCGAACTGCCGCTCAATCTGGGCAAGCGCGCTGTCGAGCGCCTTTTGCTTGTCACCGCTTACTTTATTTTTCATGGTCAAAAGATCCGCCATAGTCCCTTGTCCTTTTCTATGTGTCACACACCGGGGCGCGCGGCAATCACTGCTTTGTTCACCTCTTGTTCCTTATGAGATCAAAAGGAGAACATTGCAACAAGTTTCTGGTGTACCCACTTCGGGACCGGGATGTTAAAGATTGGTTTATGGTTAATCGGCAGCAAGATTATTTACCGGGCAGTTAACGGAATGATGATATTTTTCAAAGAACGGCTGGCGCTTCTGTCCGTTCCCAAAACCGGCACCACGGCGTTTCAGGCGGCCCTGCGCGGCCGCGCCGATCTGGTGATATCCGACCCTCCAGAGCTGAAACACGCGCCGCTCTACCGCTACAACCGCTGGATCCGGCCGATGTTCGAAAAGGTCTGCGGGGCTGAACTGGAAGTTGCAGCGGTGATGCGGGAACCCGTCAGCTGGCTCGGCAGCTGGTACCGGTACCGTCAGCGGCCTGCGCTTGACGGCCAGCCGAATTCAACCAAAGGGGTCAGCTTCGAGGACTTCCTCCACGCCTATTGCAGGGGCAAGACGCCCGCCTTTGCCAATGTCGGCAGTCAGGCGAAGTTTCTGGAAGCCCAGCCTAACGGCTGCAAGGTAAGCCAATTGTTCCGCTATGAGGATCAGGAGTCACTGAAAGTATTTCTGGAAAACCGCCTGGACACAGAAATCCGTCTGGAGCGCAAAAACGTCAGCCCTCAGGCGCCCATGCCCCTCAGCCCTGAAGCAGAGGCGCACCTGCGGCGCAAACGCACGGCCGAGTTCGAGCTCTACAAAAGCATCCCGGCCCGCTGACGGATATGATCCGCCGGTAACGGCGGTTCACCGCCTCAATGCAGTTGCGCGTGCACTGTCTCGGTCAACTGATTGAGAGAGAAGGGTTTGGGCAGGAACACAGAGTTCGGAACATCCGGCTCTGCCTCGCCAAAGGCGCCCTCTGCATAGCCGGATACGAACACCACGCGGGTGTCCGGCCGCTCCTTCAGCGCTTCGCGCACCCAGCTGGGGCCGTCCATACCCGGCATCACCACGTCTGTCACGAACACATCCACCGTCAGACCGGGATCTTCCAGCGTGCGCAGGGCGTCCTCAGCCGACTCTGCCTCCAGCACCGTGTAGCCGCGCATCCGGAGCGCGCGCGACGCAAAAGCACGCACCGGCGCCTCATCCTCGACCAGCAGCACGACCCCTTCGCCGTGCTGAGCAGCGGCGGCCTTGTCGGCGCCTGCGTCCGGTTTCTCCGCCGCCAGCTGCTCAGCCTGCTGCTTGTAGACCGGAAAGAACAGGGTGAACTGGGTTCCATGGCCTTTCACCGAATCGACAAAGATATAGCCGCCGGTTTGCTTGATGATACCGTAGGCCGTGGACAAGCCCAGGCCCGTCCCCTCCCCCGTGCGCTTGGTCGTATAGAAAGGTTCAAACACCTTCTGCAGTTTGTCCGGTGCAATCCCGACACCCTCGTCTGACACCTTCACCGTCACCCAGTCACCGGCGGGCACAGTTGCCCGGTTCCGTTCCAACGGCTTCTCAAGCGAAACAACCTCGGTCTCGACCCGGATCTCACCGCCCTGCGGCATCGCATCGCGGGCGTTCACCACCAGGTTCATCAGCACCTGCTCCAGCTGCCGCTTGTCGGCCCGGATAGACTTCATGACCGGATCGTGGCTAAGCGTCAGTGTGACCTTCTCTCCAACCAGGCGGTTCAGAAGGTGGGTCAGATCGGACAGCGTGTCCCGCACATCCAGGGTTTCCGGCTGCAGGGTCTGTTTGCGGGAAAACGCCAGCAGCTGGCTCACCAATGACGCCGCCCGGTTGGCGTTTTCATGGATCTGAATCAGATCGCCATAATCCTGGTCGCCCTGATCGTGGCGCAGCAGCAGCAGGTCGCAATGGCCGGAAATCGCCGTCAGAAGGTTGTTGAAGTCATGCGCAACACCGCCTGCCAGCTGGCCGATCGCCTGCATCTTCTGGCTTTGGACGAATTGCGCCTCCAGCGTCTTCAGCTCAGTTGCGTCATTCAGAACGGCGATCAGCAGCGGCGTGCCGTCCTCCACCACGCGGGTCAGCGTGACCTGTACAAAAACCTCTTTGTCAGAGCGCGACAGTCGGAGGAATTCCGATTTGTTCGGAGCCAGCCCGTCCGCGGTATCGCGCAGCCAATCCGACATGGGGCGGCCAAGGCCTTCCATAAGCTGGCCCAGTTTCAGGCTGGCACAGCTGTCGACCCCAAGAAGGCGGAGCGCCATCCGGTTGCTGCTCAGGATCTCCCCCGACGGCGCCACTTTGAGGAAAGGCACCGGAAGCGCCTCGAACCCGGCCTGGGCGGATTCAAAACTGCTATCGTCCACTTCCATCAGAAACAATTCGCTGCGCCCCTGGCTGCGGTTCTGCTCGTTCACAAGCACCTGCACCGGCCCTTTCTTGGTGCTGAGCGTGTTGATCTGCCCCGGCAGCACCGGAAGCGCCGGAAACAGGCGGTCCGTTGATTTCACCCGTTCGCCGATCAGGCTGCGCGCGGCCTCGTTCATGAACAGCACCGCGCCCGTGCGGCCCACTGTAATCATCGGCACCGGCAGCGCATCGGCACCGCGGCCATTGCCGCCCCGGTCCAGGATATCCTCGACCCGCCACAGGAAACTGCCCCCGCTCATCTGGTGCACGGCCAGCCGCACATGGCCGCGGCGGGTGACGATGTCCTCCCGCGCCGCACCGTCGACACGGGCCCGGCTTTGCAGCCGGTAGAGCACTGCAGAAGGGTTGGCGAGGATCGACCGCAGCGAGCCTGCCAGCGTTTCGCGGCCTGCGTCTTCAAACCGTTTAACGGCAGCGACATTGCACGCGTGGATCATTCCGTCACCGTCAGTGACAAAACTGGGGGTCGCATCCTTTTCGATGAATCCGGTCAGCAGCTCCGCCGCCATCGCCCGCGCATTCAGACGCATCCGCGCTTGCACCACCAGCAGCGCTGCAACCGCCGCCAGCGTCAGCCCCACCATGACCAAGCCGCGGCCCATCCAGTGCGGCAGCGGAAGGATCCAAGGCGCTGCCATCAGCATCACCGCCAGCAGCAGAGTTGCAGCCAACCGGGCATGTTCAGGAGCGTAAACGCGCATTTCCGGAACGGAGGATTCTAGGCGACCGGACATTGCGGCTCCATGGTCAGTGCAGTTTGCCGCCATAACGCGGCGGTTTAGGTTAAAACCACGTTAAGAAACACAAAGGTTCTACGGTCCAAACCCTAACAACCGCGTTTCACACGCGTCAACACGGCAACATAAAACCCGTCGGTGCCGCCCTGCACCTGCCAACTGTTCTGATCATCCAGCTGCCAGTCCGGACTTTCCTCGATAAACCTTTGAACTTGCGCGCTGTTTTCACCGTCAAGCATGGAACAGGTCGCGTAGGCCAGCACCCCGTCCGGCGCCACCAGCCCCGCCGCCTTGCGCAGGATTTCTCCCTGGATGCGTTGCAGATCCGCCAGCCCGTCGGCGGTCAGACGCCATTTACCTTCCGGCGCCCGCCGCCAAGACCCTGAACCGGAACAAGGCACGTCGCACAGAACCAGGTCAAACGGGCCGGAGCGGGCCAGATCTGAGGTTGAAACCAGCGAAACCTGCGCTCCCGCCCGCGCGGCACGCTCTGGCAGGTCCTTCATCCTCCGCGGGTCGGCGTCATGTGCAAAACTCTGGAGGCTAGCCCTGGCCGCCATGGCCAAAGACTTGCCGCCGCCACCGGCACAATAGTCCAGGACCTTCATGCCGTCCTTCAGCGGCAGACGGTCCGTCACCGCCTGACTGGCTGCGTCCTGCAGCTCCACCAGACCATTCTGATAGGGCTTGGCATTGCGCAGTTTCCGCGCGCCTTCGGTCACTTCCAGCGCGGTTGCCGCTACAGGGTGCGGCACGGCGGCGATGCCTTCGCCGGCCAAGGCCTTCACCGCCTGCTCAACAGTTCCGCGCGCGATGTTCACCCGCAGATGCACCGGCGCCCGGCTGCGCAGGGCCAGCGCCGCAGCCTCAGCCTCAGCGCCAAGGCTCGCACGGAAGTCCGGCCACAGCCATTCAGGGATATCCAGCGCTTCCGCCCCTGATGGTGCGGACGGCAGGTCCCGTTCGCTGTCTGTCAAAGGCGCAGGCGCATGACCCAGGCCGGTGAAGACCTCATCCGGGTCTTGCCCTGCCTCGCGCAGCGCGCCCAGGATCAATCCGCGGCCGCTGCGGGCGCCTCCAAGAGCGGCGTGCGAGCGCAGGCAGCGCACCGCATCAAACACATGATCGCGCACCGCGGCCCGGTCCTTGGACCCGGCAAAGCGGCTGCGGCGCCCCCAGGAGGTCAGCGCCTTTTCCGCGGGTTCCCCCGCCAGCACCTGATCCAGGATTTCGATGGCCGCCTGCAGGCGGGCGGCGGGGGTCATGCCCCTGCCCTGTTTTGACACGCGGCCATCATGATCTTACCCCACCCGGTAGTTCGGCGCTTCGCGGGTGATCTGCACGTCGTGCACGTGGCTTTCCTTCAGCCCGGCGCCGGTGATGCGGACAAAGTTGCAGTTCTTGCGCATCTCATCGACGGTTGCACAGCCGGTATAGCCCATCGCCGCGCGCAGGCCGCCCACCAGCTGGTGGATCACTGCGTTAGCGCCGCCTTTATACGGCACCTGGCCTTCGATCCCTTCCGGCACCAGCTTGTCGCTGGCGGCATCCTTCTGGAAATACCGGTCGGCAGAGCCGCGCGCCATCGCGCCCATGGACCCCATGCCGCGGTATGATTTGAACGAGCGCCCCTGATAGAGGATCACTTCACCGGGGGACTCATCGGTGCCGGCAATCATCGAGCCTACCATGGCGCAGGAGGCGCCTGCCGCAATCGCCTTGGCGAAATCGCCGGAGAACTTGATGCCGCCATCGGCGATAACCGGCACATCGCCAGCCGCAGCGGCGCAATCCATGATCGCGGTCAGCTGCGGCACGCCGACGCCCGCCACCATACGGGTGGTGCAGATAGAGCCGGGGCCGATACCAACCTTAACCGCATCCGCGCCTGCGTCGATCAGCGCGCGGGTCGCATCACCGGTGGCAACGTTGCCTGCGATAACCTGAATATTGCTGTATTCTGACTTGATGCGCTTCACGGCGTCGATCACGCCAGCAGAATGGCCGTGTGCGGTGTCCACCACCACGACATCAACACCTGCATCAATCAGCGCCTCGGATCGCGCATAACCGCTGTCGCCCACCGAACTGGCAGCCGCAACGCGCAGGCGGCCCAGCTCGTCCTTGCAGGCGGTGGGGTTCAGAACCGCCTGTTCCGTGTCCTTGAGGGTCAGCAGGCCGGTCAGCTTGCCGTTTTTGTCGGACACCAGCAGCTTCTCGATCCGGCGCGCCTTCATCAGCGACTTGGCTTCCTCCAGATCGGCCGGCTCTTGCAGCATTGCCAGATTGTCCGATGTCATCATCACCGAAACCGGGGTGCTGGCATCAGTGGCAAAACGCATGTCGCGGTTGGTGACGATGCCAACCACACGGCCGGATCCATCAACCACCGGAAAACCGGTGACGCGGTAGCGTTCCTGCAGCGCCTGGGCATCCGCCAGGGTCTGGTCCGGGGTCAGGGTGATGGGGTTGTAAACGATGCCGGACACGAACCGCTTGACCCGGCGCACTTCGCGGGCCTGCTCCTCGGTGTTCAGGTTCTTGTGGATCACGCCCATGCCGCCGGCCTGCGCCATCGCAATGGCCATCCGCGCCTCGGTCACAGTGTCCATCGCCGAACTCAGCAACGGAATGTTGAGGGCGATCGACTGGGTCACCCGGGTGCGCGTATCCGCAGTGTTGGGCAGAACGCTCGACGCGCCTGGCACCAGTAGAACATCATCAAAGGTGAGAGCCTCACGAATCTGCATTGGTCGTCCTCATGCATAACCCCGTTTGGCGGTGACCCTATGGCACAGAAGCTTGCGGGTGGAAAGAGGCCGGCACCAAGAATTCCTGCACCGCAGCAATTCTTTGGCAACAGGCTGATCTGGGTCAATGCGCGCGGCGCTGCCGCGGCTATCAGTAAAGCTGCAGAAATGATTCAGGATTTTGCCATGCCCGGCCCCTTGGAAAACATCACCATCCTGGACCTGACCCATGTTCTGGCAGGTCCCTATTGCTCGATGATCCTGTCAGACCTCGGCGCCAGGGTGATCAAGGTGGAACGCCCCGGGACCGGCGACGACACCCGCGCTTTCCCGCCCTTCAAGAACGGCAGCAGCGCCTATTTCGCCACCATCAACCACGGCAAGCAAAGCATTGCGCTGGATCTGAAGGCGCCGGAGGACCGCAAAATCTTCGAGCGCCTTCTGGCCCAGGCCGACATTCTATTGGAGAATTACCGCCCTGGCGTGATGCAGCGGCTTGGCTACGGCTGGGAAGACTTGCACGCCCGGTTCCCGCGGCTGATCTACGGCGCAGTCTCAGGCTTCGGGCACACCGGCCCCGACGCGTTGAAACCGGCCTATGACATGGTGGTTCAGGCGCGCGGCGGGGTGATGTCGATCACCGGCGAGAAAAACCGCGAGCCGGTGCGGGTCGGCGCCTCCATCGGCGACATCGTGGCTGGCATGTTCCTTGGCCACGGCATCCTCGCCGCGCTTCTGGAGGTGCAAAAATCAGGCCAGGGGCGCTTCATTGACGTTGCCATGCTGGACAGCCAGTTGGCCCTGCTCGAACACGCCATCGCCATCACCTCCGTCACCGGCGAAGCACCGCAGCCCTCCGGCGCGCGGCACCCGTCGATCACCCCGTTTGAGACCTTCCACGCTGCGGATGGGCTGTTCGTGATCGCGGCAGGCAATGACACACTGTTTGCCCGGCTCTGCGATGCCCTGCAGCTGCCGCTGGCCGCAGACCCGCGCTTTGCCACCAACCCGGCACGCTGCGAAAACGCCCGCCTTCTGAAGCGCTTGATCGAAGCAATTACCTTGGATCACCCCAAGGATCACTGGATAGCTGTACTAAGCGAGGCTGGAGTTCCCACTGGCCCGATCCAGACGGTGGACCAGGTGCTGCGCGATCCGCAGATCATCGCGCGCAACATGGTTGTTGATGTTCTGGATAAAGACGGCCGCCCGGAAAACCTGTCTGCCGGCAACCCGATCAAGATGAGCGGCCTGCCGGATCCGGCAACCCGCCGCCCTGCTCCGCTGCTTGATGGCAACCGGGCAGAGATTCTGGCGTGGCTTGAAGAAGTTGAAGAGCAAGCGGAAAATTGACCTGAAGCCCGCATGGAAAACGCATTTGAAACTCATCAATTCGTCAAAAATGGCGTCAGCAGACGGGAAAATGCCGCCCCTTGCCTTTCGCTTGCCGCAAAAGCCCATATGCTCCGCCTAAATTGCGGAATGAGAAGGCCACAGGCATGACTGACGAACCCCTCGTTGTGTTTACCCCCTCCGGCAAGCGCGGGCGTTTCCCCGCGGGCACGCCGATCCT
>JABXIA010000120.1 GCA_013373325.1 Paracoccaceae bacterium | reverse complement strand
CATGGCCCTCATGGCCCTCATGGCCCTCATGGCCCTCATGGCCCTCATGGCCCTCATGGCCCTCATGGCCCTCATGGCCCTCATGGCCCTCATGGCCCTCATGGCCCTCATGGCCGTGCGACGCCGCGCCGGAAACGCGGCGTTCCACAAGGAACATCCCGCATTTCGGGCATTTGCCGGGTTCGTCCGAAATGACTTCCGGATGCATGGGGCAGGTGTATTCGATCCGCTCCGACAGGGCAGGCGCATCAAATTCCGCGATGTCTGGTGCAAAAGCCCCATTGCAGAGCAGTTTGCGCAGATCCTCCAGTCCGGAGATCAGGCCCGCCTGCGACATCTCCGCCGTCACGTCGGCAGTGGGCAGAGGGCCAAGATCGGCCTCACCAAGCGCGAGAATGCACCGGGGTCGCGGCATCTGGGCCCAGACGACGCTGGCCGCATCGGCCAGCGCAGTGGGCAAGGGCCCCGCGATCAGCAAGACGTTCGCGTGGCGCGGCGTCACCGCGCGGATCAGCCCTGCGGCGTCCAGATCGAGACCAAGCGCATTCGCGACGTCCTCTCCAGGCACCACGAACGCGCGCAAATCCCGCGCCATGGCCCCGGCGACCAACCCGCGGAAACCGCGCAACAGACCCTGACGTGCCCCGGACAAATCCATCATTGCCGCCTCAGCGCGCCCTGGCTCCATCCATAGAGCAGGCCGAGAAACAGGATCGCGAGAAAAACGCCCATGTCGAGCAGGGCGACCAGCCCCTCTTCGCGGTAAACGACCGCCCAAGGGTACATGAAGGCCATCTCCATATCGAAGGCCAGAAACAGGAGCGCATAGCCGTAATACTTGGCGTGGTATCGGACCCAGACCGGATCGCGCGCCAAAGTGCCGGCGGTTGCGGGCACATCCTTGGCCGGTTCCGCCCGCGCCCGCCCGATCGCACGGGCGAGGGCATAGAGGCTCAGGACCAGCCCGACCGTGCCAAGCGTCAGGCCGAGCAGAATGGCGTATTGCGTCAGTTCACTCATGTCCGCCCTGGCTCCTGTCGTGCTTGGCCGGTTTTTCCCGTTCGGGTGCTGCGCCCCAATCAGGTGCGCGCCGTCCGTTTTTGACCACGTTTAGTCGAAGACGCCCAAAAAGAAAAACGATTACAAGAAATTTCTTCTCGAAGCTGAAGATGTTACGCGAGACGTCGAGACTGTGAAAAACATTGTGCTATTGTCTTCCGCAACCATTCAGATAAATTTCAATGGCGCGATGGATTGCCGACTTCAAAATCATTGATATTGGAATTTCGCCTTGGAATGGATAGGTTCATGGTATCTGCCCATGGCGACATGTTTGATGACTGCGCCTGCCGGGTTGGATCGGACTTTCTATGCAAGGGCGGCGTGCAACCATGTCGGAAACTAAAAACCATATCGCAAAGGGCAGCGGCGCCGGTCAGCCCGGCCTTGAAGCAACTCTGTCGGTGAACAGAAACGCGTTTTTGGGCTTCCTAGTCAAACGGCTGGGAAACCGAGCCGATGCTGAGGACGTGCTGCAGGAATTTTGCATCCGCGTTCTGGCACGTAAGGATCAGCTGCGCGAGGCGGACCGCATGGATGCCTGGCTTTACGCGGTGTTGCGGTCAGCGCTAAATGATCACTATCGCAAGTCGGGACGGTCCAGGCGTCTAAAGGAGGCTGTTGCACTGGAGGCTCAGTCTGCCGTTGTCACGGATGACCCGGTCGAAGATATGGACGTGATCTGCAACTGCGTCAAAGGGTTGGTCACCGAACTGCGCCCGGGTGATGCAGACCTGATCCGCCGAATTGACATCGACGACGAGGATCGCGGCATTGTGGCAGCTGACCTCGGGCTCAAGTCCGGGACATTGAATGTGCGTCTCCACCGCGCCCGCGCTGCTTTTGGTGACGCGTTGATGGCCCACTGCGGCCCTTGTTGCCGTCATGGCTTTGACGATTGTTCCTGTCCGCCGGACGGCTGCGAGCATCCGGTTGAAGAGACCGATTGCGAGGACCAACACACCGCGTCTTGAGGCGATTTTGTAATGCTGCGCTTCAAACGGCGTCTTCATGCAGAAGCCGCTCGGGAGGATCGTATGCCCACGGAACCGGCAGATGCGCAGGCAGTCGCAGACTTGATATCGGATGTGTTCTGCGAGTGTCGAAGCACTGTTCAAGCCGATGTTTGAAGGTTGTCGGGCGAGTTGTTTCTGAAAGTCGATGTCGAAGGGCGAAGCCTTCGGTCTGCGGCAGACGCGGTCGGGCTCAGCACAGGTGACGCCAAAACAGTTCTTTTTCTGTTCCGCCGCCAGATGGCCAGTGCTTTGGTAGCGTCAGTCCTCACAGTACCGGCGTCGGACGCAGATCAAACACGCGGGGAAGGGAGGGGAAAGAGGACCCATTGAGTGGTCGGCTCACGGACCGCACCCCAATGTGTGTAACGAAAGGACAGAGCCGGCGTCTACCCTTATGAACCGCGCAATCAGCGTTCATCAGTAAGGAAGACAGACATGTTCGGACCTCTCATTCTGGTTGGTATCCTCGTTTCGGTTTTGCTCGCCAGCAGAATAGTCGAAGCACATCGTGACGGCATTGTTGTCGAAGAAGCGCTCGTGGCCATCCCTGTAAAAAGCCCTCAAGACAGGAACCGACGCTAGGCGCAAGGCAGGGAAGGCCGCCCGCAGACCACATGACGCCACAGTGACCAAACCAACCAACACAGTCTAAGCCCGCAAGACGAAGCGCAATAATCAATGACCGACCAGACAGCCCGCCCTGCCATTCACGCGCCGGTACCAAGGCAGCGTCCCGGAAGCCCTGACGTTCAGCCTACGACGACCCCTTGGACAGGCCGGTAAAAAATACAGAGAATCGCCGTTGTGATTCCGTAGAGCGCGCCATTTACTTGTCGGATTTAGGCAAACAGTTCAGGACATTCACGGGCGCACTTATTTGTCAGGATGATGTAGACCAGATGCAGCGTCGCAAGTCCTGCCAGCAGGCAGAAGAAAGAGATGTAGGCATATTGCAGGAAAGCAATATCGACCACGATCACCGCCACCAGCGTCAAGGCGAAATGGCGCACATGTTTGTAGTGCGACAGGGCCGGCGGCAGGGTGATGAGGGTCACGTAGATCGTGTTGGTCAACCACCGCGGCATCATGAAATCGAGCCACATGGATTTTTCATAGGCCAGCGACTGGTTGTTGATCTCTACCACAACCATGTCGCTGTTGAGCCCGTGCGGGATGTATAGCAGCAGGCCGAAGGCCAGTCCGATCAGCGCCATGAGGCGGAACAATCGCTTGCGCGGACTGTCGTCCGGCTCCAGCACATAAACCGAGAAGGGAACCCATATCGGCCACATGAACCACGTGAAGAAGATGAACCCCATTGCCCCCCACAAGACCGTCAGGGGATCATTTCCGTTCATGCCAACCCACACGAAACCCTCAGTGAATTGCTGAAGACCTGCGAAAAGCGGCATCAATGCAAGCGGGAGATAGCGTTTGTTGCGCTGGAAGGCCACGATTGAAATGGCGGCCCCACCCCCGACAAGGAAAACGCTTGCAGCAAAACTGACTTGGGCCGACAGGCACATGGCATTTTCCTTTTCAGGCCTACTCTCTGTTTCCAAACGTAAGCGACTTCTACAGCCTTGAAAAGAATGCAAATCGTCAGCCGCAGGATTGGTCCGGCTCCCCCCAAAAACAGGAGGCGGAAGGCCTGCTCCGCGTCGCCGCGGCAGTCACGCGGGCGCAGAGGCTAAAGCGGCACGATTGAACGCCGGGTCTCCGGCTGGTCCATCTCGTACGGCGGTGCCGGCTCGACGCTCTTTTCCGAGCTGGGCCGGCTGGCGGGCAGGACGCTGATCGCGCTGGCCGGGCTGACCGCGGTGCTGATCGGGCTGGGCTACAAGGCGGCGCTGGTGCCGTTCCAGTTTTGGGCACCCGACGCCTATGACGGCGCGCCGGTGTCCGTGGCCGCCTATCTGTCGGTAATTACCAAGGTCGCGGCAATCTTCGCCTTCGCGCAGATCTTGCGCGACCTACCGGTCGGTACCAGCTGGCCGATGGTGGTCGCGCTAATCGCCGCCATGACGATGACGTGCGGCTACCTGGCGGCGCTGGTGCAAAGCAACGAGGTGCGCCTGCTGGCCTATTCGTCGATGGCGCAGGCGGGTTATTTCATGATGGGGATCGTGGATCTGGGGCCAGGCTTGCTGGCGCTGCCCTCGGTGATCGTGTTCAGCGCGGCCTATGTGGCGATGAATCTCGGCGCCTTCGCGGTGATCATGGTCGCCGGACGCAGCCTTGACGACTTCCGGGGCTTCGGCCGCGCGCGCCCTGTGATCGGCGTAGCGATGGTGGTGTTCCTGCTGTCAATGACGGGCATTCCGCCGCTTTTCTGCTTTTTCGGCAAGGTGCTGCTCTTCGGTACGGCGATCGAGGCGGGCTATCTGTGGCTGGCGGTGATCGGCATTCTCAACAGCGTGCTGGCGCTGGCGGCCTACCTGCGCATCGTGGTGCCGATGTGTCAGCCGCGAGAGTCCGGACAGGACAGCGCCGCCCCGGCGCCGCCGCTGATGATCGTGTTGGGCGCGACCGCGCCGATCACGCTGCTCATGGGGTAGCTTGCAGGGATGTTTCCTGGGTGACTGCAACTGAGCGCAATCGCACGTCGGGGGCAACTCGCCGATCAGGGGGCGAGCAGCATGCTGATGTCGTTATATGCGCGGCGGGTCGCCACGGCGCCTGCCGCAATACAATGACGCTTTTGCCGGAATTCCAGTGTGCCGATGGTCTGGCTGAAAGCGGGTCGGATCACAAAATCCGCTTGCTCAAAACGCAGTCGCGCATGTTCATACTGGCAGACCTCGATGGATCGCATCATCGCCTGCAAGCCGTTTTTCGGGCCAGTCGCGTTTTCGCGCTGGCTGGGATCCACAGCGATCACGACTTCCGCGCCGGTGGCCCTGGCGACGTCCACCGGCGCGATATCGGAATAGGCTCCGTCCATCAGTACATACGGATCATCGACAAGGGGCGGCAGTATTCCGGCCAGCGCCGCGCTTGAATAGACATAATCAGTGGCATCTCCCTTGCCGAATACCACGCGTTGGCCAGACAGCATGTCGGTTGCACAGACAAAAGCCGGGATGCGGCCGTCCTGCAGGTTCTTGCCCTTGGTCAGGCCGGACAGGACACTGCGGCCCCAGGTCTCGGTGCGCGCGCCTGATCCCCAGCCAAAATACATGTCCCGCGCGGCAAGCAAAGCAAGCCGCATTCCCCTGATCCTTGCAGCCATTCCAGGCACGCGAAAGTCCGGTGTTGCCGGAAACCCGCTGGTATCCATGCCCACGAGTGCGTCGTACCATTTGTCATTAAGAGCATACGTAGCACCGACAACCGCGCCCATCGACACGCCCACGACGGCGCTTGGGATGTAGCCCCTGGCGATCAAAGCTCTGAGTACGCCAGCATGCGAGAGGCCCCTTGCCCCGCCGCCACTTAGCACGAGGGCAAAGCACTTGTGGGTTGCAGTGCTCGCTTTGGTCATGCTGCTCAATTCAAACTCCGCAATTTGGCTTTTCGTCAATTGGTTGGTCCCAGGCTGCCCGACCCTGCGCCAGTGCGCGCCATACGGAAATACTGACGCGAGTGGACGTAAAGCGTTACCGTCTCATGGGTGACACCAGCGGCAGTGCCTGCGAAGATTTTCGCCGGACACTGTAACGTCCGATGCCTGGCAACGTCTATTCCCCTGACGGTCCTTCGCGACCGCAAGGATTAATCGACAGGAGCCAGCATTGAAAACCTTGACCCTTGAGGTCCGCGGATTGTTCGAGGAACTCGATCATCTCGCGGTCGAACGTCATGTATCCGCCCTCGACGGCGTTCACCGGGCGGAAGCGAACCCTGCGTCTGCCAGTGTGACAGTGCAGTACGACGAAACGGTGGTGAACGAGGAGGCGCTGCGCAAGGCGATCGACGCCTGCGGCTTTCACTGCGCCGGAGAGCGTATGCCGAACCATATCTGCCAGATGGACCACACCGGCCATGAAGACCACGCGGCGCATGGCGCGACAGGGCCCGTTGCCAAGGACGCGATGGCCCATGAGATGGGTCACGGCGGCGGCATGGAGATGGCCGACATGGTCCGCGACATGCGCAACCGGTTCTGGGTGGCGCTGCTCTTTACCATCCCGATCTTCATCTACTCGCCGATGGGCGGCATGTTCACGCCCCCGGTGCCGCCTTTCGGCCTGAGGCTGGACCTTTGGCTGTTCTTCCTCGGCAGCGCGGGCATCGTCTGGCCCAGTTGGCCGTTTTTCGTAGCCGCTTGGCGGGCGCTGAAGAACGGCATCCTCAACATGGCCGTGCTCGTCGTGCTGTCGGTCGGCACCGGATATGTGTTCAGCGTCGGCTCGACCTTCTTCTTTCCCGGCGTGCAGTTCTACGAGGCGGTCGCGGTGCTGCTGGTCTTCATCCTGTTGGGCCACTGGCTGGAAATGCGGGCGCGCGCCGGTGCCTCTGCGGCGATCCGGGCGCTGCTCGATCTCGCGCCGCCGATGGCCACGGTGATCCGCGACGGGCAGGAGACCGAGGTGCCGACCTCCGAAGTGCTTCAGGGCGAAACGGTGGTGATCCGCCCGGGAAACAAGATTCCGGTGGACGGCGAGGTTTTGGAAGGATCTTCGCTGGTCGACGAGTCGATGCTGACGGGCGAGTCGATGCCGGTGAACAAGAGCTTGGGCGATACCGTCATCGGCGCCACGATCAATAAGACCGGCACGTTCCGCTACCGCGCCACCAAGGTCGGCGCCGACACCGCGCTGGCTCAGATCGTCAAGCTGGTGCAGGAGGCGCAGAACTCGAAGGCACCGGCACAGCTTCTGGCCGACCGGGCGTCGCAATGGCTGGTCCTCATCGCCATCGTGATCGGGCTGGCCACCTTCGCGGTCTGGTTCTGGTGGATCGGATCGCCGCTGCTGTTCGCGCTTACACTGACGATCACCGTTTTCGTCATCGCCTGCCCGGATGCGCTTGGGCTGGCCACGCCAATGGCTGTCATGGTGGGCACCGGGTTGGGGGCGCAGCACGGCATCCTGTTCAAGAATGCCGGGGCGCTCGAGGATGCGACCAAGCTCGACGTGATCGTCTTCGACAAGACCGGCACGCTGACGATGGGCGAGCCGCGCGTTGTCGAACTCGTCGCGGCCGACGGGAGTACCGAGGATGATGCGCTGCGCGCCGCGGCCTCTGTCGATCGCGGATCGGATCACCCCTTGGCGCTGGCCATCGTCCAGCGCGCCGAGGGGCTCGATGTGCCGCAGATGGCCGGCTTCGAGAACCTTGAAGGCCGCGGCGCACGCGCCGAGATCGCGGGCGAGCCAGTGCTGGTCGGCAACCGCCGGCTGATGGACGAGCAAGGCATCGACCTTGGCGCGCTGGATGCCGAAGCCGAGCGCCTGAAGGGCGAGGGCCGCACCGTGGTGCATGTGGCGAAGGGCGGGCGGATGCTCGGGCTGATCGCCATCGCCGATGCACCGCGCCCAAGCGCCATGGCCGCCGTGGCCAAGCTGCGCGAACGCGGCGTCGAGGTGGCGATGCTGACCGGCGACAACGAGGGCACGGCGCGGCGGATCGCGGCCGAGTTGGGCATCGACATGGTGCTGGCCGACGTGCTGCCCGGTCAGAAGGCCGAGAAGGTCAAGGAGCTTCAGGCCAAGGGCAAGAAGGTGGGCATGGTCGGCGACGGCGTCAATGACGCGCCCGCGCTGACCCAGGCCGATGTCGGCTTTGCCATCGGCGCGGGCACGGATGTGGCGATGGAAAGCGCCGATGTCGTGCTGATGAAAAGCGATCCCTACGATGTCGTGGGCGCGATCGAGCTGTCGCGCGCCACCCTGCGCAAGATGCACCAGAACCTGTTCTGGGCGGTGGCCTACAACGTGATCGCCTTCCCCGCTGCAGCGGGCGTGTTCTACCCGCTGATCATCAGCCCTGCCGTCGCCGCAATTGCCATGTCGGGCAGCTCGGCGCTGGTCGCGGTCAACGCGCTGCTGCTCAAGCGGACGCGGCTGGAAGGGATCAGCGAAGGCCAAGGCGGCGCAGGTGATCGGCGGAACCCGGTGGATTCTGAAACCATCCTGGAGCCGGGTTCCACACCACAAACACACCAAACGCATTGAATGAAGGGGAGGCCACGATGACTGATACATCTACAGACAAGAAGCCCGACGGGAGCGGACTGGCAGCACGATTTCCCACCGCCTATTCCATCCTTTTTCTGCTGATCATCGCCGTTGCGGCCCTGACCTGGATCATCCCTGCCGGGCAGTACGACCGCGCGATGAATGAAGAGGTCGGGCGCGAGATCGCGGTGCCGGGCACCTATCAGACGGTCGAAGCCAATCCGCAGGGCTTCGTGGATGTCATGCTGGCACCTGTCGCCGGGTTCTATGACCCCGACAGCTATGCCGCCAATGCCATCGACGTGGCGCTGTTCGTGCTGCTCCTGGGCGGTTTTCTGGGGGTGGTAAACGCGACAAATGCGATCGACACGGGGATCCAGGCGGCGATGGTCCGCCTGAAGGGCCGCGAGATCTGGATGATCCCGATCCTTATGTCGCTCTTCGCCCTGGGCGGAACGACCTACGGCATGGCCGAGGAAACGCTGGCCTTCTACGCGCTGCTGATCCCGGTGGTCATCGCCGCGGGATACGATTCCGTGACCGGCGTGGCGATCATCCTGATCGGCGCGGGCATCGGCACGCTGGGCTCGACGATCAACCCTTTCGCCACGGTGATCGCCTCCAACGCGGCGGGCATTCCGTTCACCGAAGGCATCGCCTTGCGGCTGGTCATCCTGCTGGGCGGCCTCGCGATCTGCATTGCCTATGTCATGCGCTACGCCTCCAGGGTCAAGGCGGACCCGGCGCGATCCGTCGTCGCGGCGCAACGCGAAAGCGACCGGCGGTTTTTCCTGAAAGAGACGGACGCGGAATTCAGCGAGCCGAAGCTGACCGGCACCCAGAAGCTGGTTCTGCTCCTGTTCTTCGCCACCTTTGCCGTCATGATCTGGGGCGTGTCGAGCCAGGGCTGGTGGATGGCCCGGATGGGGGCGCTGTTCTTCGGCATGGCCATCGTCGTCGGGGTTGTCGCGCGATTGGGCGAGAAGAAACTGACCTCGGCCTTTGTCGACGGCGCCAGGGATCTGCTGGGCGTGGCGCTGGTGATCGGGCTGGCGCGCGGCATCGTCGTCATCATGGAACAGGGCCTGATCGCCGATACCATCCTCAACAGCGCGGCCGACACCCTCGGCGGCCTGCCGGAAATCGCGTTCATCAACCTGATGCTCTGGATTGAGATCGGGATGAGCTTCCTCGTACCTTCATCTTCCGGACTGGCGGTTCTGTCGATGCCCATCCTCGCCCCACTGGGGGATTTTGCGGGCGTCGGTCGCGACCTTGTGGTGACGGCCTATCAATCCGCAAGCGGGCTGGTGAACCTGATCACGCCCACATCCGCAGTGGTGATCGGCGGTCTGGCGATCGGACGCGTATCGTTTGATCGGTGGGTTGTCTTCGTATGGCCATTACTGCTGATCCTCGTCGTCTTCATCTCGGCCAGCATCAGCTTGGCCGCCATTCTTTGACTGAATACATAGGAGTTACCGCAGATGTCTGAACTGAAACTCGGCGTACATTCGGAAACAGGGCAATTGCGGCAGGTGATCGTGTCGCCGCCCGGACTTGCCCACCGCCGCCTGACCCCCGAAAACTGCGCCGATCTACTGTTCGATGATGTGTTTTGGGTCAAGCAGGCGATCAAGGACCATGCCGTCTTTGCCGACATCATGCGCGGCGAGGGCATCGAGGTCCTGGATGCCATGGCGCTGCTCGCCGAGACGCTGGACATCAAGGAGGCGCGCACCTGGGTGCTCGACCACCGGATCACCCGCAATGATGTGGGCGTGGGGATGCGTGACGACCTGCGCGCCTGGATGGAGGCACTGCCGGGCGTGGAACTCGCCCGTTTTCTCGTTGGTGGGATCACCGTCGACGATCTTCCTTTCACCCCGTCGGGCATGTTCGGCAGCTATCTCGGCCTCAACGGCTTTGTTTTGCCACCGCTGCCCAATTTCATCTTCACGCGGGACAATTCCGCCTGGGTCTATGGCGGCGTCTCTCTGAACCCGATGTACTGGCCGGCACGGCGGCCCGAAACGCTGTTGATGGCCGCCGTTTATCGGTTCCACCCCAAGTTCGCAGATGCGCGTGTCTGGTTCGGCGATCCGACGCGCGAATTTGGCGCGGCTACGCTGGAAGGGGGCGATATCATGCCCATCGGCCATGGCGTCGTGATGGTCGGTATGGGCGAACGCTCGTCTCCGCAGGCGGTGGGTCAGTTGGCCGAGGCGTTGTTTCTGGGGGGTGACGTGACGCGCGTCATCGCCTGCCAGATGCCCCGGTCGCGGGCGGCAATGCATCTGGACACGGTATTCACCCATTGCGGCAACGATGTCGTGACGACGTTCAAGGAGGTGGCTGACGCGATCACCTGCTATGACCTGCGTCCCGGGTCGGCCGGTGCCGCGCTCGATATCCGGCGCGACGCCCGGCATCTTTTCGAAATCACCGCCGAGATATTGGGTTTCAAGAAACTGCATCTGGTCCCGACCGGCGGCAGCGATCTGGCCGAGCAGTCGCGCGAGCAGTGGAATGACGGCAACAACGTGCTGGCGCTGCGGCCCGGTGTTGTCATCGGCTATGACCGCAATGATGACACCAACGCCGCGCTGAAGGACGCCGGGATCGAAGTTCTGGCCATTCCCGGTGCCGAACTGGGCCGGGGCAGGGGTGGAAGCCATTGCATGAGCTGCCCCACCATCCGCGACGCAATCTGACAAAAGGAAACCCCATGTCCTACAATCTACGAAACCGCCATTTTCTTGCGCTGCGCGACTTCAGCCCGCAGGAAATCGGCTTTCTGCTGAAACTCTCCGCCGACCTGAAGGCGGCGAAATACGGTGGCTACGAAGTGCCGCGCCTGACCGGCAAGGAAATCGCGCTGATCTTTGAAAAGGACAGCACCCGCACGCGCGTCGGCTTCGAGGTGGCCGCCCACGATCAGGGCGCCCATGTCACCTATCTGGGGCCGTCGGGGTCGCATCTGGGCAAGAAGGAGACCGTGAAGGACACCGCCCGCGTGCTGGGCCGGGTCTATGACGCGATCGAATATCGCGGCTTCGGTCATCCCATCGTCGAGACGCTGGCGCAGTATGCCGGGGTGCCGGTCTATAACGGTCTGACGGACGAATTCCACCCCACGCAGATCCTCGCCGATTTCCTCACCATGTCAGAGCATTCCGACAAACCGCTGGGTCAGATTGCCTATGCGTTTCTGGGGGATGCGGGCAACAACATGGGCGACAGCCTGCTGATCGGCGGCGCCAAAATGGGTATGGACGTGCGTCTGTGCGGGCCAAAGGCCTGTTGGCCCGATCCAGCCATTCAGGACGAAGCGCACCGGATCGCAGAGACCACCGGCGCGCGCATCACCATCACCGAAGAGGTGGGCGAGGCGGTGAAAGGGGCCGATTTCATCTACACCGATGTCTGGCTGTCGATGGGTGAATCCAAGGACAAATGGGAAGAACGTATCCGCCAACTTCTGCCCTATCAGGTCAACTCGGACGTGATGGCGCAGACCGGCAATCCGCAGACCAAGTTCATGCACTGCCTGCCCGCCTTCCACAACGCCGAGACTGAGGTCGGTGCCGACATCGCAAAACATTTCGACATCACGGCGATGGAAGTGACCGAAGAGGTGTTCGAAAGCCCGGCCTCCATAGTCTTTGATCAGGCCGAGAACCGGCTACACACCATCAAGGCGATCCTTGTCGCCACATTGGCTAACTAGCCGTGCTGGTGGTCGCAGCGCTTGGCGGGAACGCCCTGCTGCAGCGGGGTCAACCCCTGACGGCAGACAATCAACGCGCCAACGTCCGGACTGCGTCCGCTGCGCTGGCAAATATCGTGCGCGCCGGGCACACACTGGTCGTGACCCACGGCAACGGTCCGCAGGTCGGGCTGCTGGCGCTTCAGGGGGCGGTGTACAAACCCGACGAGGCATTTCCTCTCGACGTGCTGGGTGCGGAAACCGTCGGCATGATCGGCTACATGATCGAGCAGGAACTGGAGAATGCGCTGGATCATGCGCTTCCGGTCGCCACGCTTCTGACGCAGGTTGTGGTCCACGCGGACGACCCCGCGTTTCAGGCGCCCAGCAAGTTCATCGGCCCGGTCTATTCCCGCGACGAGGCCGAAACACGCGCCACCGCCGCCGGTTGGAGCATCGCGCAGGACGGGGACAAATGGCGGCGCGTCGTGCCTTCGCCAAAGCCGCAGGACATTCCGGATCTGCGTGTGCTGCGCCTGCTGCTGGATCAGGGTGTGATCGTGATCTGCACCGGAGGCGGGGGCATTCCCGTGCTGCGCCTGCCCGACGGCAGCATGACCGGGATCGAGGCCGTGATCGACAAGGATGCCGCCAGCGCGCTGCTTGCGCAACGGCTCGGGGCGGATGCGCTGCTTCTGCTCACTGACGTGGATGCGGCCTACCGGGATTTCGGAACGGATGATGCGGCGCCCATCCGACATCTCACCCCGCCAGAGGCGCGGGCGCTCGACCTGGCGGCGGGCTCTATGGGCCCCAAGATGGCGGCAGCGGCCGATTTCGCGGAGGCAGGAGGCCTCGCTGGTATCGGTCAGCTTGAGGATGCGCTGGCGCTTCTGGATGGAACGGCCGGGACGCAGGTTCGTTCGTCACCCCCAAAATCATCAAAAGGAGATTCTCGATGAAACGTCTCGCCGACAAAGTCGCCCTGATCACCGGGGGCGCAGCTGGTATCGGTCTGGAAACCGCGCGGCTCTTTCTCAGCGAAGGTGCCAAGGTCGCGCTTGTCGACCTCAGGGAAAGTGATCTGTCGGATACCGCGAGGGATCTTGGAAATTCGGGCGATGTGCTGACAATCGCGGCCGACGTATCGTCGGTCGAGGATTGCGAACGATATGTCGCGCAGACCGTCGAGAAATTCGGACGCATCGACGTGTTCTTCAACAACGCCGGGATCGAGGGCAAGGTCGCGCCACTGATCGATCAGAAGATCAAGGATTTCGACCGCGTGATGGCAGTCAACGTGCGCGGCGCATTCCTTGGATTGCAGCATGTCTTGCCGGTGATGATCGGACGGAAATCGGGAAGCGTTATCAACATGTCGTCCATTGCGGGTCTCAAAGGCAGCCCAAACGTCGCGCCCTATATCACGTCGAAACATGCCGTAGTCGGCCTGACGCGCGCGGCTGCGATCGAGGCGGCGGGCCACAACGTGCGGGTCAATTCCGTGCATCCATCGCCGGTCAACACCCGGATGATGCGGTCGCTGGAGGAAGGCTTCAATCCCGGTCGCGGCGATGAAGTAAAGCAGCAGCTTTCCGATACGATCCCGCTGGGTCGCTATGGCGAAAGCCTCGATATCGCCAACCTCGTCCTCTTCCTCGCCTCCGACGATTCCGCGTTCATCACCGGAGCGCAATATCCCGTCGACGGGGGCATGGCGGCGGGCTGATCAGTCACGCCAATTCAGTCCTCAGTGCCTCTTGCTAACGCGTCGGTGTGTTGGCCGCAAACGCACCGACACCCAGCGCCGCATTCGTGCGCGCAATCGATGCGGCTCCGTCTGGCTCAGCTTGGGTTAGGGCACGGATCGCGTCGATGGTCTCGGGGATCACGATAGCCTGGTTGTCGACCATATAGGCATAGAACAACTCGTCGCCCTCTACCCTGAGCATGTCCTCCCACAGGGCCACCTCGTAGAGGCTGTCGTTGGGGCGCCCGAGATCGGCCATCATCTCCTTGACTGCGTTGATTGCACCCAGCCCGTCCGACATCCGGATCAGAGCAATGCGGGACGACGCGCAGAATGCGTCCAGCACCTCATCCTTTGATGCCTTGCGCGGCATCCTCACGGACCAGTAGTGCAAATGCGCAAGGGTCTGGGGCACCTTGACGGCCATCGTGATCACGTCAAGGTCGGGATCGACGCTTTGCGCATCGGGGCCTTGGTGGCTAGGGATTTCGGGTTCGGGAACGAGCGTGTTCATGATCCCGCCCAGATGGCTTTCCCATGGATCAGTGGCGCGCCGAAGCAGCGTTCCGCGCGCCGAGCCAAGCAGGCCGGACCGTTTGAGTGCGCTCAGCGTGCGGACGATCGAGGTCGTGTTGCAGGACACGACACGGGTGCTGTCGCGCCCGAGCGCCGTTTCATAATTCGCTTCGGCGACAAAGGAATGGCCCGTTACGCTGTGTTTTTCGCCGCCGTGAACGATGAAACGGATGCCTTTGTCGCGGTATGTTTCCACATTCTGAGCGGCGATCTTTTTCGGCGTGCAATCGATCACGATGTCGGCGGCGGCCAACAGATCGTCCAAGCCGCCGGCGAGGTTCAGGCCGGCCTTTTGTATCGCGGATTCCCGTTCCGGGTCTGCAGCGTAGAGGGCAAAGCCCTTGGTTGCCGGCATCCGGGCGCGCCAGTCGGCCACGACATCCGCCACGCCGATCAGGTCCATGTCGGCCTGCACGGCCACCGCGTCGGCTACGCGCTTGCCGATCACACCGTATCCGTTCACGGCGACCTTGATTTGCCCTTTGCCTGTCATCTTGCTCTCCCTATTTGTTTGCCGAGTGCCCTGATGTGGCAGTGGTGATCTGCCTCAGCGTCCGCGATGTAATTCCGCGTCAACGGAACGGTGTCGCGGCGTTTGGCCAACTGGAGCTGGAACACCATCAACCGGCCATGCCGGAATGCCATTTCGCAGACAGCCAGATAGAATTCCCAAATGCGGCAGAACCGTTCGTCGTAAAGCCTCCGCGCGGTCCCGCGCTCGGCTGCGAAGCGTTCGGACCAGTGCCGCAGGGTCTCTGCATAATGCAGGCGCAGGACCTCGACATCGGTGACCCAAAGCCCAGAACGTTCCGCCGCCGAGATCGTTTCGGACAGTGACGGAAGATAGCCACCGGGGAAAATGTATTTCCTGATCCACGCATCGCTGCCACCTTTGGGTGCCATCGTACCGATCGCATGTACAAGCGCGACTCCATCCGGCTTGAGAACCCTTCGGATCGTGCTGAAATAGTCATCAAATCCACTGCGGCCCACATGCTCGAACATGCCCACCGAAACGACACGGTCATACTGGCCTTTCTCTTGCCGGTAGTCGCGGAGTTTAAAGGCGACCTGTTCGGACAGGCCGGACTGCGTTGCGCTGGCGCGGGCGGCCACGATCTGTTCGGTAGACAGGCTCAGACCGGTCACGCGGGCCTGATGCTGTTGGGCAAGCTCCAGCGCCAAGCCCCCCCAGCCCGAGCCGATATCGAGAACGTCAAGGCCGGGCCGCAGCAGCAGCTTTGCAGCGATGTGTCGTTTCTTGAGGGCTTGCGCCTCGTCCAAAGTTTCATTGCCTGTGGCGAAGTAGGCGCATGAATACTGTCGGTCCGCGTCAAGAAAGAGGTCGTAGAGTTCGGTCGAGAGATCATAGTGGTGCGCCACGTTGCAGCGGGCCCGGTTGATCGGGTTGTGATGCAACCTGCGGCTCAAAAAAGCGTCCAGCCCTTGCCTGATCCGTTTCCCGGGCAAAGCGTCGACGGCGTCGAGGTCAGCCATGCAAATCGAAAGAAGGTCGCGCAGGCTGCCGGTCTCGATGCGGAGCGTTCCATCCATATAGGCCTCGCCAAGCGCCAGACTGGGGTTTGCAAGAAGTTGCGCAGGCAGCGCCTTGTCGGTCAATCGGACTGAAACGGCAGGGCCGTCACCGCCACCGAAACGCCAAGTCCCACAACAGGGGTCGATAACAGTCAGGTGACCGTTCCGAACCAGACGGCTGAGCAATTTGGCAAGTAACCACATCGCGGCCCTTCCGGGTCCAAGGCGTGGAAGCTGCCTCGCGCCGTCATGCAATTCAAACTGCTCATCAGGTGGGATTTCGCTGTTGGACATGATCGGTGCCTCCGCGTTTGTCTGAGTTTGGAAGGGGCATCGAACGACCCCGGCTCTCAAAAAGACGACCGGCGCTAGTGTTTGTTACAGCGCGCAGCCATATTGCGTCGGCACCTGAAAGCAGGAAAGCGCCGATTGGGCGTATCGGTCCAAGCGCTTTCGGTACACATTTGCCCGATTGCAGCCTATTGTTCGCCGAAGGACATGAGCCCACGACTTATCAAACGCGATCGTGATCATCTTTCGATTGCGGCTTCGGTCTCAGGCACGCGTGTAAGGCAGCAGCATTAAAGCTCCGAGGATCGCTCCGCGGTTCTGCGTGTTCTTCAGATTTCGCTTTCGTCCGCAAGGCCTTCGAGGCGGGCGCGGACCTTCTCTGCCGCGTCGCAATCGCAATCAAGAAAGCCGTGAACCGGGCAGGTCAGGCACATCTGCTGCAACCTTGTCTTCAATGCCTGCCTGCCCCGGTGAACGCGGACGTTGAGGTTGTTCAACGTGATCCCAAGGTCTTTGGCGACGTCCTCTCGCGGTTGTTCCTGAAGATCGACCCGCCAGATGACTTCGGCATATTCCGGTTTGAGCGTTGGCAACAACTTGTAGAGACAATTGCAGATAACCTCGTCCAGTTCTTCGTCAAAATCGTGATGGACGCCTTCCAGGTCGGTCGGGGCCATGACCACCTCCCTCTGTCGCTGTCGCGAAACCTTGCGGCCATGGTCCGCTATGGACGACGCAAGGATCTGACTGAGCCAGCCGCGAACGGCGCGCACATCACGAAGTTGCTCTGAGCGGTCGATGGCCCGCAGCATAAATGTTTGCAGGACATCCTCTGCCGCCTCTGGATCACCCAGTCGCCGACGCAGGAATTTCAGAATTTGATGTCTGCCTTCCACCAACGCGTGGCGAACGGCCGCGTCGGTGGATTTTGCAGCGACGTCGGACTGGTCAACTAAGGAAAATTTGTCGCCTTGGTCATTTTTCATCACACACCTCTGCAAAATACGACGCTCGTAAGTCGGATGCGTTACACCGTCTGCCACAAACGTCTGCGTTTCTTTCATTATACGTGCATCCTGGAACTCATAAAGCACAGGTCATCAGACGTTTGTCTTAATAACCAGTAAGGTTTCAGTCGCTGAAACGTCTGTTTGGTTCGTCCAATCACTGTCGCCAAGCCGCCGCACCGCAATTGTTGACACTTGCGACTGCGATCATCAACTACGAGAAAAACTTATCATTCTACACTGACTTGGCACGCCGGAAGATCTCCGCAATTCCAGCCGGTTCTGACCTGAAAAAAGGAAATCCCGATGTCGCCGACGACAATAACCAAGATCGTTCTGGCCATGCTCTTGTGGGCGGCGTGCTTTCCGCTGATCACGGCAGGGCTGCAATATTCGCCGCATTTGACCTTTGCGACACTGCGGGCAATTCTGGCTGCGGCCACCCTGGTGTTTGTTGCGGTGTGGCTGCAGCGGCCGTTTCCGCGTGGTTGGCGCACGTGGGTGACACTGGGTGTCGTCGGCCTTGGCGCGACCAGTCTGGGATTTCTCGGCATGTTTCATGCGGCAGAATTTGTATCTCCCGGGCTCGCCACGGTTATCGCCAACGCTCAGCCGCTGCTTGCGACAATGTTGGGCGTTGCATGGCTTGGAGAGCGACTGGCGAGGGTCGGTTGGGGTGGCCTATTGATCGGTTTCGCGGGAATACTTGTGATCGCCTTGCCACAATTGGGCGATGGAGCGCGAGACGGGACGGCCATCGGTTTTGCCTACATCGTTCTGGCTGCGGTTGGAGTGACTGTCAGCAACGTGGCGATCAAATCCATCGCAGGTCAGGTCGATGGACTTTTTGCAATGGGCTTTCAGATGCTGATCGGCAGCGTGCCTCTTGCCGTGGCGGCGCTTCTCCTTGAAGATCAGACGGCCATCCAATGGACATCTGTTTTCGTAATGTCGCTGTTGGGCTTGGCCTTGTTTGGCTCTGCACTGGTTTACTGGCTGTGGTTTTCGGTACTGGAGGAAGTGGAACTGAACCGGGCGATTGTGTTCAGCTTCCTGGTGCCGATATTCGGTCTCACCATCGGGGCACTGTTCTTTGGCGAGCGTCTTTCCGCCGTGCAGTTTTCCGGGATCGTATTGGTCATTGCGGGTATAGTTCTCGTCAATCTCAGCGGTAGAACGCAAAGCCAGAAAAGCGGAGCATAATAGGATATAATTCGCTAAATCAATAGATTGATGTGGCCTGGTGACTGTGGACAAGGTTGGTGAGAGGCTTCCTAGCAGAGGGGAAGAGTGGGTCTTGGCCTTCGATACGGCGGGACGGAGCATGGCGAATTTGATCTGTGTGAACGCCTGCAAGCATTGAACACGCTCGACGCGATGATCATGTCGACAACAGTGCAAATATCGGAAAATTAGGACAGGAATGTCATGGCATCGCTCGACACCGAAAAACCGAAGGTACCTAACACCTCGACGGAACGTGCGTTGCTCGATGGACGTGGCGCATTTCTGGGGTTCCTGATCAAACGGCTTGGCAACCGGGCGGATGCAGAGGATGTCCTGCAGGATTTCAGCATCCGCGTGCTGCAGCGCAAGGACCAACTCAGAGACGTCGAACGGATGGATGCCTGGCTCTATGCGATCCTGCGCTCCACGTTGAATGACCATTTCCGCAAAGGCACGCGCCGTGACCAACTGGCCGCGGCGGTGGCGCGCGAGCCGGAAGACTGGACCGCTGATGCGCCGACTCAGATGGCACGGCTCTGCACCTGTCATGGCGGTCTGATTTCCGAACTGCGCCCGGCGGATTCGGAACTGATCCGGCGCATCGACTTCGGCGAAGAAGACCGTGAGCATGTGGCGCGCGACCTTGGACTAACCCGCAACGCGCTTGGCGTTAGGCTACACCGGGCGCGCACGGCTCTGCGCGAGGCGCTGACAAATCATTGTGGCGCTTGCTGCCGGGATGACCGTGACGATTGCTATTGTCAGCCTGAGGGTTGCAAGAACGCCGAGCACGAAACCGATTGCGAAGCAGGGCAGCAGAATTCCTGATCGAAACGCGGTCGGTTCTGTAACGTTTTTCGCCAATCGACGTCTTCTTTTGTGACTACGCCTTGGGCCAGCACAGCAGGAGGACTGGGATCATGCCACGGGAGACGACGAATTTTCGTTCGGGAGCAACGGAACCGTCGCGGAATGCCGCCGTTCCGGAGTTCATGTCGCGGATGATATGCAATTGTGCAGAGGCCTCCGCGCATCCAGACGCCCCGATGGCATTGGCGTTGTTCCAGCGCATGGAAATCTTGAAGCAACCCCCGGAATTAGCGGCGCGCGCACTGGGCCTCAAGCCCGGTGATGCGGCCTACCTGTTGACCGGTCTGCGCGAGGATGTCGCAAAGAACCTCGCACTTGCGCTTCTTGCAGGGCGGCCATCCAGAGAAATCTATGAACAGAAGGAAGCCAACAATGAATAAGAGCTTGCGCCTTGCGACTGTGACGCCGGAGCAACTTACGGCACCTGAGACTAAACGGCCCTCCGCTGGTGCCAATGTGCCCTACGCTCAGGACGCCTTTGAACGCTGGGTGCTGTTCCTCGACACGTTACGCGAACGCGCCGACAACATGATCGCACATGAACGTCAGGGCATGCCGCCGCTTCTGGATTTCGACTATGAGCTTCTGCTGGATGCCCGCACTTTTGAACGGCCCGCCAATTATGCACTGCTCCGGATCACGCGGGCAGGCGAAGATTGCTGGGACGATTGCGTGGACGAGGCAAAGCCGCCGGTCATCGTCATTGATCCGCGCGCGGGACATGGGCCGGGTATCGGCGGCTTCAAGCATGACAGCGAAGTCGGCATGGCGATGCACGAGGGCCATCCGGTCTATTTCGTGATCTTCTTTCCAGAACCCATGCCCGGCCAGACGCTGGCTGACGTACACTATGCACTGCGTGACTTCGTCACCGAAGTCGCCCGCCGTCACCCGAACGCGGCACCCGTGCTCTACGGCAATTGTCAGGCCGGTTGGGCCGCCGCCCTGCTGGCCGCCGATTGCGACGGTCTGACCGGGCCCATCGTGTTGAACGGCTCTCCGCTCAGTTATTGGTCGGGCGACGCGGCCACCAGCCCGATGCGGATGCTCGGCGCGCTCTCGGGCGGATCCTGGGCGGCGCACATGATCGCCGATCTGGGCGACGGGCGGTTCGACGGCGCGTGGCTGGCGCAGAACTTCGAGACCCTGCAACCTGAAAAGGCGATCTGGGAGAAATACGCCAACCTCTTTTCCCATGCCGATACCGAACGTGAACGGTTCCTCGACTTCGAACGCTGGTGGAATGGCTACTATACGCTGAGCCGCGAGGAAATTCTCGGCATCACTCAGAACCTTTTCATCGGCAATCGACTGGAGCAGGGCGAGATGCAACTGGACGCGCATTGTACCATCGATCTGAAACGGATCCGCAACCCGATCATCGTCTTTGCCTCGGAGGGCGACAACATCACCCCGCCGCAGCAGGCGTTGGGCTGGATTGCCAAGCTATATCCTGACACCGATGCGCTCAAGGCTGCCGGACAGCGCATCGTCTACATGACGCACGAGACTGTCGGGCATCTGGGCATCTTCGTCTCCGGGTCCGTCGCGCGGCTTCAGCATCGGGCGATCCTGGAAAGCCTGGAGGCGGTCGAGGCGCTGGCGCCCGGGCTTTATGAGATGGTCATCGATAATCCTTCCGGGGGCGCAAAGCGCAAGACCGACGACTACGACGTGCGTTTCGAGCCGCGCGACGTCGACGATCTCGGTTTTGGGTCAGACCATGGAGCGCTGGCCCAGGTCGCGCAGATGTCACGGATCAACGAGGCGGCTTATTCGACATTTGTTAGCCCTTGGATCAAGGCCGCGACGTCCCCTGCCAGTGCCGAGATGCTGCGCGCCCTGCATCCGATGCGATGGACCAGAACGATGTTTTCCGAGCGTGTGAACCCTTGGATGGCGCTGGTGAAATCCACAGCCGACTCCGTGCGTGAGACGCGGGATCCTCTGCCGAAAGACCATCCCGCCATCCTTGCCGAACGCGCGTTGTTCGCGCGTACCGGCGAAAACCTCGGTGCCTTGCGCAAAGCGCGCGATGCATGGCTCACACATGTCTTTGGCGCGATGTACGGCAGTTTCCCCATCGCCACCACCACACAAGCGGGCCAACCGACCGCCATACCAAACAAGGAGTGAAGGATCATGGAATGGATTATCGAAAACTGGGTTCTGGTCCTCGTGATCGGCGGGATGGCTGCATTGCATCTCTTCGGGCATGGACACGGCGGGCATAAGCACGGCAAGACCGCGAAGCGTCAAACTGCACAGAAGAAGGTGCCGGACGCCTCCGCCGATACCCGGGTTCAATCGGAAGATGCCTGACTTCCCCGAATGCTGCGATCCCGTGGAGCTTTTGGACCTGTCCGGTCGCAAGGGCTTGGTCATCGGCATCGCGAATGAACGCAGTCTGGCGTGGCCCGCCGCTCTGCACTTCCGGCAGGCGGGTGCCGAGCTGGCCATCACTTATGTTAATGAGCGCACCAAGACCCACGTGACACCGTTGGCCGCGCGGCTTGAAGCGCCCATCGTCCTGCCTTGCGATGTGAAGGCGCCACAGGAACTCGATGCCGTTTTCGATGCCATCGCAGAACGCTGGGGAAAGCTGGATTTCATTCTTCATGCCATTGGCAGTGTGCCCCCCGCCGACCTGCACGGTCGTCTGACAGACTGCTCTGCCGCGGGGTTCTCGGAAGCGATGGCCGTTTCGGTTCATTCATTGATCCGTATGGCGCATCTTTCCGAACCGCTGATGACCGATGGTGGCAGCGTGATCACGCTGAGTTATCTCGGCGGCGAACGCGTGGTGGAAAACTACAACGTCATGGGGCCGGTCAAGGCGGCGCTCGAAGCCACGGTGCGCTATCTCGCGCATGAACTCGGGCCGTCAAACATCCGTGTCAACGCTATTTCGGCGGGTCCGGTGCTGACCCGTGCGGCATCGGGGCTGACCGGCTTTTCGGGCCTTCTAGAGGCGACCAAGCGCGCAGCACCCTTGCTGCGCAACATAGAAGCCGACGAGGTGGGCCGCACGGCGCTGCTTTTCGCTAGCGATTATACCAGCGGCATCACCGGCGAAGTATTGCATGTAGACGCGGGTGTTCACATCGAAAGCCCTGTTGTCGCATCCGAGATGAACGCCAATCGGGAGGATTCACAATGACCCATGCCGAAGACGACCCTGTTCCTGCAACCGCAAAGGAACGCCGCGATTTTCTCTATTATGCAACGGCATCCACAGGCGCAGTTGCCGTCGGGGCTGCGGTCTGGCCGTTGATTGACTCGATGAACCCCTCAGCCGACGTGACCGCCTCCGGTACGGTCAGGGTCGATCTGTCCGGCGTCGAACCGGGCCAGCGCATTACCGTCAAGTGGCGGGGGCGCCCGGTCTTCGTCTGGCGCCGGTCTGTTGCGGCTATCGAGGCGGCGCGCGCGGTCGAACTCGACGATCTTGTCGACACTGTCGACAGTGCGCGCGAGAACCCGAACCTGAGTGGCGACGTTCCCGCGCGAGACGAGAACCGAACGGCGGACGAAGCTGGTGAGTGGCTGATCGTTATCGGTGTCTGCACCCATCTCGGCTGTATACCGCTGGGTCAGGACGGATCCGCAGTCGGAGAATTCGGCGGCTGGTTCTGCCCATGTCACGGATCGCATTACGACACGTCGGGGCGGATACGGAAAGGACCAGCACCACGCAACCTTGACATCCCACCCTATGATTTGGGCGATGACCTGCAACTGGTGATCGGCACCTGATCGGTGCATCGACCCATTACTTGCGAAGGAGGCAACGACATGCAAACCAAGGATATTATGACGACGTCCGTGATCTCCGTCCCGCAGGACGGAAAAATCGAGGACGCCGTGCGACTGATGCTCGACCATCACGTCAGCGCGCTACCCGTCGTAGACGCGGACGGCGCCCTCAAGGGAGTGGTCAGCGAAGGAGACCTGATGCGGCGCGTCCGCGACACCGACGGCCCACGCCGATCCTGGTGGCTCGAACTGCTGGGCGGGTCGGGCGATTCCGCCCACGACTTTGTCAAGCTCAACAGCCACCATGTTACTGACGTGATGACCCGCGATGTCGTTTCGGTCGAGGAGGACACGGCGGTCGCCGAGATCGCGCGCCTTCTGGAAAAGCACCGGATCAAACGGGTGCCGGTGCTGCGCGCGGGGCGCGTGGTCGGAATCGTCAGTCGGGCAAACTTGCTACATGCCTTGTCGGCAATTCCGGACGGGGCACTTTCCAAGCCCTCAAACGATGATCGGGTGCTGCGCGCCAAGATTGACGAGGCGCTCAAAGAGGTGCCCGGTGCAGCGGTCAATCTGGTTAACTACACAGTTGATAACGGCAATGTGGCGGTCTGGGGCGTTGCCGACAGCGATTTCGAAGAGAACGCCATTCGCGTCGCGGTGGAAAACGTGTCTGGTGTCCGCAGCGTCGACATCCATATGGGCCGACTTCCGGCTTGGTCCTACGGCATATGATCAATACTGTCGGCCAAGGCTCCGCACCATTTGCATGGCCTGCGGGCCGGAAAAGTTTCCTGCATGTTCGAAAGGCCCCGATGTGGTGCAGAAGATCACGGAGAAATGGCCTGCGGGGGAATCGGACCTCGCAGGTGTTTACACAAGTTTCGGCAGGGGAAGGATGCCTGGCATCGTCGCATAAACTGGTTGACCGGCTTGTCCTCTGCCGCATGGTACCGGTCGGTGGATCCTGCGGTTGCACTCTGGACTCCAGAAGGCACGAGGGTACCGGGTGCCGGAAAGCGGCGGGATGATGGCACCTGTGCCCGACCATTCCGCCGCCAGCGATGACCAGATTGAAATTGTTGGAGCCGGGCCCGCGGGCCTCGTCTGCGCGATAGTTCTGGCCAAGGCCAACCGCCGGGTCACGGTGCGTGAATGGCACAAGGATGTCGGTCACCGTTTCCATGACGATTTTCAGGGTCTGGAGAACTGGACCGACGCGCAGGACGTTCTGGACGAACTCGCTGCGGTCGGAATCGCCGCCGATCTCGATCATCGCGGTATCACCGAAGGCGTCGTCTTTGACAGCCGCGCCACGGCGCACCGGGTTCATGATTCAAAGCCCCTGTTCTATCTGTTGCGGCGGGGCAACGCCGTGGGGACGCTGGACCGCGCCCTGCTGGCTCAGGCCCAGGCGGCCGGTGTCGAGGTGCGGTTCAACGATCGGGTCACGGCCACGTCGGGGAACATGATACTGGCAGGCGGACCGCGCCGTGCTGATATCATCGCGGTCGGCTACGTCTTTGACACGGCCATGCCCGATGGTGCCTGGCTTGCGTTTGGGCCGGAACTTGCCCCGAAGGGCTACGCCTATCTGCTCGTGAACGAAGGACGCGGAACGGTGGCAAGTTGCATCTTCACGGGCTTTCGCGATCAGGCGCACTATCTTGCAGCGACGGTGTCGTATTTCGAACGTCACGCCGGGCTGCAAATGCAGAATGCGCGCGGCTTCGGCGGTTTCGGGAATGTCAGATTGCCACGCACAGCGATGCAGGGCGGAAACCCGGTGATCGGCGAGCACGCGGGTTTTCAGGACGCGCTGGCAGGATTCGGGTTGCGCTATGCGATGCGAACGGGCCAACTGGCGGCAGAGAGCCTGGTACGCGGCACCGACTACTCCAGGGCCTGGCGGCAGAGTTTGCAGCCGGGCCTGAGTGCCGGCGTGGTCAACCGGTTCATGTTCAACCGGACCGGCGCGCGCGGATTGGATTATCTGATCGGAAAACTCGGTGCCAACGACACCCGCTCGGTATTGGCGACGGCCTATCGGCTGTCGTTTACCAAGCGCCTCGTGCTGCCGCTCGCCCGGTTTCGCTATCGCGAACCTCTCAAAGACCGCAGTTGCGACCATGTCGCTTGCGATTGCGTCTGGTGCCAGCACGGTCTCCATGATCCGTCCGGTGTCTGACCGCCCTGGCCATCGCGCCACCATCGAGATCAAAGCAGGTTCTCGCGCCATCATATCAGGAAGCGGCGCACCAGTCGACGACCCTGACGTTGCTGCCAGATTCACGATGCGCTAAGCGGGAACCATGCGCGTCTTTGACAGAAATTTTATTCGGGCGGACGGTATCAGCCGCAAAGCAACGGGCGTCTCGCGGTCGAGCAAACATGCGCGCGCTGCGATGTGTGTGCCGGACCTCGGCGAGGGCGAGGGCACGTTCCGGCTTTTCGTCGAAGGCGATGTGCTTTTCGACGAGATGATCGCCGCGATTGAGCGCGCGACGCGCGATATCCGCATGGAGTCCTATATCTTTGCGGCCGACGAGGTCGGCGCGCGTTTCGTGGCCGCGCTCGCGGAAAAAGCGCGCGCCGGCCTTGACGTGCGGCTGCACCTCGACGCCTTCGGTGCCGGCCAGAGAAACTTTCGCAGGCTGCGACACGAATTGAAACAGGCCGGGGTCCGGTTCCGCTGGTTTCGCCCCTTCAGCCTGCTGCACCCGCTGAGATATCTGCAACGCAACCACCGCAAGCTTCTGGTCGTCGATGGCCGGGAAGCATTCCTGGGCGGTTTCAACATACGCCGACTGAACTCGCGCCGACTTCACGGCGAGACCCGTCAGCGAGACACCCATGTGCGCGTCGCGGGCCCGCTGGTGGAGCTCGCTGTCAGGCATTTCGAGCGACTCTGGCTTGACGCTGGCCAGCTTCCGGCCAGCGCGATTCCCGATGATACCAAGGGGATCGAGGGGTTGCTGGTGCCGAGCTACTCGCGCCTGTGCCGCAAGCGGCTTGCCTGTCTGCATGCGGGGCTGATCGAAATGGCGCAAACCCACGTTTATCTGACCTCACCATATTTCAGTCCTGGAACCGTGGTCGACCGCGCGCTTCAGGCCGCCGCCCGGCGCGGCGTGGACGCACGTTTGCTGGTCCCCCGCCGGAGCGATCCGCCGGTCGCCGGCTGGGCGACTCGGGCTGCATATGCGCACCTTCTGTCGGCGGGCGTGAGGGTCTATGAATACCTGCCGCGCCAACTGCATGCCAAGACTTCGGTCATCGACGCGGCTTGGTCGATCGTGGGCTCGGCAAACCTCGACTACCGAAGCCTGTTCATCAACCAGGAGCTCGTGTTGATCGCTCGGGATCGGACCCTGGCCGAGCAACTGCAGGCGCAGTATCTGGGCGACCTCGCAGAGGCCGCTGAAATCACCCAGCCGGCGTGGCACCGCCGCGGCTTGCGCGCGCGTGGCCTGGAGGCGATTGGCTGGGCCGCGCGACGACTGCTGTAGCTGTCAGAACCGCTCGACCCATGCCAGCCCGGATCGGGCGTCCCGGTCGGAGCTGCCAAACGACTGCCTCCGGCCTGCGAGACCGCCCGCATCCTCACACTGCAAACGCGCCAATGTCCGAATTCCTGTAATGCTGTCCGTCGAGCCGCGTCTATAGAACGAAGGCAACAAGAGGAGGTCCAGATGGACAGTCTTTCCAATACCCCGAAGCAAGCCAGCGCCGCCGAGAAATCGACCGGATGTTGCGGCGGCAAATCCGACGCGCAGGGCCAAGCCAAGCCCGAGCCGCGCGTCACGGAATCCGCCAAGGAGACGCCGGCCAAATCCGGCTGCTGCTGCGGCCACTGACACGACACCCCCGCGCGGGATCTGCGTCCCGCGCGAGCCACGGCACGGCGGCGCCGGATAGCAAGGCTCTTGCGGACCGGTCCCACCGGCGGCGAGGAGGGAACAAGCCATGATGCCTATCATCTATTTCACCGCAGTCGCGGCGATCCTTTTCCTGGCCCTGCGCATGACGTGCGGGGCATGTGTCATGGGCGCGGATACCGCGACGGGGCGCGCGCGCCTGCCACTTGTGCCGCTGGGCTGGGCGCTGAGCCTGTTTCTGGCGGTGACCTATCTGGTCTGCATCGCGTTCGATCTGATCTTTCCCGGCTATGCGATGTACCAGACCTGGTCCGGCCTGCTGCCAGGGTTCGTCTGGCTGACACCGCTTGGCTTCATCGTCGGTCTGGTCGAGAGCTTTCTCTATGGCTGGTATGCCGCGTTGATCTTCGGCGGGCTCTTCAACGCCATCGCGAATAGGGAGACTTAGGCATGACACAAATCACACGTCCGAAACTACGCTTTCTGGGTGCCGCCGGGACCGTGACGGGATCGCGTTATCTGATCGAGGCCATGGGACGGCGCATTCTCGTGGATTGCGGCCTGTTCCAGGGGTTCAAGAACCTGCGAGAACGCAACCGCAAAACGTTTCCCGTGCGTCCGAACACGATCGACACTGTGCTGCTCACACATGCACATCTCGACCATTCGGGATACCTGCCGGCGCTGATCCGGGCGGGGTTCGGCGGCCGGGTCCACTGCACCGAGGCGACAGCAGACCTTTGCGGGCTTATCCTGCCCGACAGCGGACACATTCAGGAAGAAGAGGCGCGCTTTGCCGCCCGGAGGGGGTTTTCCAAACACAAGAACCCCAAACCGCTCTATACGCTCAAGGATGCAGAGGCGGCGCTGGAACGCCTTCGGCCGCATGGCTTCGATCAGAGGATCGACCTCGGCGACGGGGTCGCCGCCCGTTTCATCCCGGCCGGGCACCTTCTGGGCGCCGCCCAGATCCGTTTCGAGATCGGCGACAGGGTCGTCCATTTCAGCGGCGATCTGGGCCATGATCCCGATCCGCTGATGCGGCCGCCGAAACCGTTCGGTGGAGCCGATGTGCTGGTCTGCGAATCCACCTACGGCAATCGCTCCCATCCCGATACCGACCCCGAGGCCGAACTGGCCCCAGTCCTGAAGCGCACGTTTGCCCGTGGCGGCACGGTACTGATCCCGTCATTTGCGGTCGGACGGGCGCAGGGGGTGATGCTGCATATCGCGCGGCTCATGGCGCGGGGGGACATTCCCTATGTACCGGTGTTCCTCAACAGCCCGATGGCCGTGGATGCGACCGATATCTATCACCGCCACCACGCAGAGCATCACGTCAGCCGCGAAGACTGCGTCGCGATGTTCGAGATTGCCAAGCGCGTCAACACGGTCGAGCAATCGAAGGATCTGAACACGCGCCAGGGCCCGATGATCATCGTCTCCGCCAGCGGAATGCTGACCGGCGGGCGCATCCTGCACCATCTGGCAAGCTTTGGCGGCGACAGGCGGAACACGATCCTGCTGTCCGGCTTTCAGGCCGGCGGAACACGTGGCGCGGTGCTGGCCGATGGCGCGCGAACCTTGCGCATGTTCGGACGAGAGTTCCCGATCGAGGCCGAAGTGGTTCAGCTCCAGTCCTTTTCCGGGCATGCCGATGCCGACGAAATCCTGCGCTGGATGTCCGCCGGTCCCGCACCCACGATGACCTATCTGACCCACGGGGAACCTTCGGCTGCGGACACCCTGAGATTTCGCGTCAAACACGAGCTTGGACGATCCGTGCGCGTCCCGGAGCACCTCGAATCCGTCTATCTGGACCGGCCGCGATGACCGATACGCTTGCTCTTGTCCCCGCCGGGATCGACACCTACCGGCAACCGGTCGTCTATATGAACGAAGACTGCCACATCTGTCGCTCCGACGGGTTCGCGGCCCAGACCCGTGTGCGGATCGACCTGGAGGACCGTTGGATCATCGCAACCCTGAATGTCGTTGGCCGCGGAGCGTGGCTTGACGTGGATCAGGCGGCGCTGTCCGCCTCGGCTTGGGCGGCGCTTGGTGCGCGAGCAGGGGACAAGGGAGCGTTTTCTCATCCCGAACCGCCCGTTTCCGCGTCGATGATCCGGTCGAAAGCCTATGGCGACAGGCTGGATCAGGCTGGGTTCGCGGCAATCGTGAGCGACACGCTCGACAGCCGGCTGTCCGATCTCGAGCTTGCCGCTTTCGTCACCGCCTGTGCGGGTGAGCGGCTGGATGAGCCCGAGACCGTGGCACTGACCCGCGCCATGCAGGGCGCCGGGCAGACGCTCGACTGGGGAGGGCGGACCATTCTCGACAAGCATTGCGTCGGCGGTTTGCCGGGCAATCGAACGACGCCGATCGTGGTTGCTATCATCGCCGCAGCGGGGCACCTGATTCCCAAGACGTCCAGCCGTGCGATCACGTCGCCGGCAGGGACGGCCGACACGATGGAGGCCATGGCACCCGTTGCGCTCGACGCCGCCGCGCTGCGCAGGGTAGTCGAAGCAGAAGGCGGGTGCATCGTCTGGGGTGGCGGGCTCGCCCTCAGCCCCGCCGACGATCATTTCATTCGTGTCGAACGCCCGCTTGATTTCGACTCGACCGGTCAGTTGGTGGCAAGCGTACTGTCGAAGAAGGCCGCGGCGGGTGCCACGCATGTCCTGATCGACATGCCGGTCGGACCCACGGCCAAGGTGCGCTCTGAGAAGGCTGCCGAGGCACTCGGCGTCCGTGTGTCAGCGGTCAGCAATGCGTTGGGTCTGAACCTGGCGCTGCATATCAGCGACGGCATCGCTCCGGTCGGGCGCGGCATCGGCCCGACGCTGGAAGCCATCGACGTGCTGGCGGTCCTGCGACGCGCGCCCGATGCGCCTGCGGACCTGCGCGAAAGGGCGCTGGATCTGGCCGGGCATCTTCTGGACCTCGCTCCCGACGGCGTGGCGGGGCAGGGACGAGACCGGGCCCGGGCTCTGCTGGATAGCGGCGCGGCTGAGGCCAGGTTCATGGCGATCTGTGAGGCGCAGGGCGGGTTCCGGGAACCCGGAACGGCGGCGCAGCGGATCGAGATACACGCCCCCCACGCGGGCCTTTTGACATCCGTGGATAACCGCCGGATCGCCCGCATCGCCAAGCTGGCAGGCGCGCCGCGTCAGAAATGCGCAGGCATTCGCTTGCTGGTGCGGTTGGGCGACCGGGTGGACGAGGGCCAGCCGCTCTATGAACTCCATGCCGAGACAGCGGGCGAACTGGCCTATGCCCTGGCCTATGCCGAATCCCAAACCGGGGTTCTCACGCTGTCCGAGGAGGGCCCATGATCCTCATACCGTTTCCCGAAATGAAGCTACTGACCGAAACTCTGGCACTCGCGATGGGGGCGGAATTGCGCACGCTCGACTGGCACCATTTCCCCGATGGCGAAAGCCTGATGACCTTGCCGGGCGATCTGGACGGGGCCGACGTGGCGCTCCTGGCGACATTACGCAATCCAGACCATCATGCGCTGCCGTTGCGCTTCGCCGCGGCGACGGCCCGCGAGATGGGCGCGCGCCGCGTCGGATTGATCGCACCCTATCTCGGTTACATGCGGCAGGACAGCCGTTTCGAGGCTGGGCAGGCGGTCAGCGCGCGGCTTTTCGCGCACTTCCTGGGTGAAAGTTTCGACTGGCTGGTGACGGTCGATCCGCATCTGCACCGGATCGCTCGGCTGGAGGAGGTTTTCCCGATCCCAGCGGTGCGCGCCGTTTCCGCCCCACTGCTTGCAAACTGGATCAAGACTAACCTGCCCGACGCTGTTCTTTTGGGCCCCGATAGCGAAAGCCAGCAATGGGTGGCCGAGGTGGCCCGGCTGGCCGGACGGCCCTATGAAGTGCTGCGCAAGGTCCGGACCGGCGACCGTCAGGTCGAGGTCAGCGTGCCGGAAAGTGCCGTGTTGCGCGATGGCACGCCCGTGATCCTGGACGATATCGCCTCTTCGGGACGGACCTTGGTGCGCACCATTGAACGGCTCGTTGCGGCGGGCAGCCGCGCGCCGGTGTGCCTCGTGATCCACGCGGTTTTCGCCGGTTCCGCACATGATGACATTCTGGCAGCCGGTGCCGCAAGGATCATCACCACCGACACCATACCGCATCCATCGAATGCGATCGGAATCGCCGACGTTCTGGCTGAAGCATTCGGGTCGCTTGGGGTGCGAGCGGGCACAAGCATCGACTAGAGAAGCAGGGAAATCAGGATGTCCGAAAACCACAACAGGCACTTGGAGACGCCGGCCGCCGGGCAAGTGCGGACAAGGGATCGGGCCGCTCTCTATCGTGGCAACGAACCGGCCTTTGCGGATTGGGTGCTTGGCGCGGGTCTTGCGGCCCATGACGACCTGACACAGGTGCGGGTCCACGACATGGTCGATATTCTCGAGCGTCGCGGGCGAGTGCGCGACAGGGCCGAAGCCTGGCGTATCCTCGCCGCAGCAGATCGCATCACGAAGGCGGCAATGTGGCTCGTGGTGCATATGACCTATGCGCGAAACGTGCGCACGGACGGGACACCGCTTGACGCCGAGGATTTCAAAGCCGGTCCCGATGGTCATACCGGCGGGTCGCTCAACATGGTTCCAGCCTATGTCGGCTATCTGGCTGCAAACGCGCTTGGCGGCATGACACGATCCTGGCTGATGGGACAGGGGCATTGCGTTGCCGCGATCGACGCGGTGAACCTCATCGTCAACAACATGTCGTCCGAACAGGAGAACCGATACTCGTTTTCCGATCCCGGCCTGACGCGCTTCGTTCGGGATTTCTATTCCTACGAGATCACCGCCGAGGGACGCCCCGCATCTGCGCTCGGCAGCCATGTGAACGCGCATACCGCCGGCGGTCTCATCGAAGGCGGCTATCTCGGCTTTGCCGGACTGCTCTACGGGCACATGCCTCAGCCCGGTGAACATCTTGTGGCGTTCATGAGTGACGGTGCTTTCGAAGAACAGCGCGGAAGCGACTGGGCACCGCGCTGGTGGCGTTCGAAAGACACCGGGCCGGTCGCCCCGATCATGATCGCGAACGGTCGACGGATCGACCAGCGCACGACAATGGCGCAATCCGGCGGCGTGGACTGGTTCCGTCGGCACCTGCGGCTGAACGGTTTCGATCCGATCGATCTGGACGGGCGCGATCCGGCAGCCTTCGCTTGGGCGATCTTTGAGATCGAGGAACGTCTCGCCGCCGATGCCCTGGCCGTTCGGGAAAAGGACGAAGCACCTGCGATCCGTCTACACTACGGCATCGCGGAGACGGTCAAAGGTTTCGGATTTCCCGGCGCCGGCACGAACCGTGCGCATAACCTGCCGCTCGAGGGCAATCCGCGAACCGACGCGGCCGCCCGCCGTGACTTCAACGAAGGTGCCGCGAACCTCTGGGTGCCGCCAAAAGACCTGTCGGATGCGGTGCTTGCGCTCAACAACCATGACGCCTCGGGACGTCCCAAGGAGCGGGCCCATCCCCTGATCTCGCGCCCGGCGGTGACGCCCAGCCTGCCCGAACCGCCGTGGCACGCCTCTGAGGGTCGCAGAAACGTCTCGCCGATGGAAGGTCTCGACCAATACTTCGAAGCGCTTGTCCTCGCCAATCCCGGCCTGCGCGCCCGCGTCGGCAACCCTGATGAAATGCGCAGCAACAGGATGAACGCGACCCTAGATCTGCTGAAGCATCGTGTGACCGCCCCCGAGCCCGGGATGCCGGAATCCGAGACCGGTGGCGTGATAACAGCCCTTAACGAAGAAGCCGTCATATGCGCCGTTCTGGGAAACAAGAGCGGTCTCAATCTGGCAGTCTCCTACGAAGCCTTCGCCACGAAAATGCTTGGCGCTTTGCGCCAGGATTTGATCTTCACGCGGCAATTGATCGCCGCAGGTCGCCAACCCTATTGGCTTGGCCTGCCGGTTGTCCTCACCTCGCATACGTGGGAAAATGGCAAGAACGAGCTGTCGCATCAGGACACGACCGCCGCCGAAACGATGTGGGCGGAGATGTCCGATCTCTCTCGCGTCGTGTTTCCTGTGGACTGGAACAGTGCCGTCGCATGCCTGCGGGATGTCTTTCGATCACACGGGGCGATCTGGACGATGGTGGTTCCCAAGCGCGAAGTTCCAGACGTGCTATCTCCCGAACTGGCGCAACGGGCGCTGGCCGACGGCGCGGTCTGCCTGCGCGATGTCGGTGGCGATGACCCGGAATTGATCTTGGTCGCCATTGGCGCTTACCAACTGGCCGAAACTCTCACGGCGTCGGATCGCCTGAAAGAAAAGAGCGTGCGGCACCGTGTCATCGTGATGGTCGAGCCGGGACGGTTCCGCAGCCCCCGCGACGATCATGAGGCGAAGATGACCGCCTCCGACGCGACGCTCGAAATATTCTTTCCCGAAACGGCAGGCGCCCGGGTTTTTGTCGCGCATACCAGGCCGGAGCCGCTCTGCGGTCTCCTCCGCCGCCTTGATACCGGATTGCGGAAGTCGAAATTCCTCGGGTTTTGCGGTCGCGGCGGTACACTCGATACCAACGGGATGCTGTTCGCCAACCGATCAAGCTGGGCGCATGTTCTTGCGGCTGCGGCGGATGTCACGGGGCGGCGGGCGCTTGATTTTCTGACAGAAGCCGAATTCGATGCGGTTCAGGGACGTCGCGCGCCCGCAGGAGTTCTTTTCAAGGGACATGACGTATGACGCGAAAAAAGACTGGCCATAACCTTGCAGAAACTGCGCGAATGGCTCCGACGCGTGGGGGCTGGTTTCATGTCCCCTCGATCCACAACTGACTACGGGAATGTGTTATGACAAGACATCACGAAAAACATTTGGATAATGACAATCCGCCGAGGCCGCCCTCGTTCTGGAAATCACGCGCGGGCATCTACCTGATCTTTGCGCTCATCCTTGGTGGACTACTGCTGGGTTACGAGCATCGGGTGCACATTCTGGGCAGCGGGTTGCTGATCTGGCTCCCTTTGCTGCTTTGTGTTGGCATGCATTTCTTCATGCATGGCGGTCATGGTGGCCACGGCGGACATGGCGGCCGCGGATCGGGTGATGACAAATGACGAGCGACCCGGGATCGTCATACGGGCTTTGGCTGCTCGTGTTCATCAATTCGGCGGTCTTCATTCTGTTCGCGTTCAGTTTCTTCAAGCCACAGACATCGCGTGACTGGCGCAGCTTCGGCGCATTCAGTGCTTTCATCGTGGCACTTTTTGTCGAGATGTACGGGTTTCCGCTGACGATCTTTTTCCTGTCGGGTTGGCTCCAATCCAACTGGCCGGGGATTGACTGGTTCGCCCATGACAGCGGGCACCTTCTGGAAATGATGTTCGGCTGGGAAGCGAACCCGCATTTCGGGCCGTTCCATTTCCTCAGCTTTGCATTCATCGGTGGGGGCTTCTGGCTGATCTCGGTGGCCTGGCACCATCTCTGGGCAGCACAGCGGGCCGGGCGACTGGCGGTCACGGGTCCCTACGCCCGGATACGGCATCCGCAATATGTGGGGTTCGCTCTCATCATGGCAGGGTTCCTCGTGCAATGGCCGACAATCCTCACGCTTGCAATGTTCCCGGTTCTGGTCTGGATGTATGCGCGACTTGCCAAGAGCGAGGAGGCCGACAGTCGGGCCCGGTTTGGCGAGGCATGGGAGAGATATGCAGAGAATGTTCCGGCGTTTCTGCCTCGATTCCGGGAAGTTGCCGCGCAATGAACGCAAGCGTTCTGTTCCGTTTTTTGCAGAGCGCAAGCTGGCTATCGGGAAACCGGAGCGGCGTCAGTTTTTGCCGACGATCGAGCGCTCGCCTGCGAATTGATCGAAGATTGAGTTTGATATCGGAAATGCAAGACGGATTTGCGATTTAGAAGCGCCGAGACCAAGAGGGTGAACGGAGTGAGCAATCTGGTGATCCTCGGAGGATCCGGTGATGTCGGGTCGCGGCTTGTTCGCCTCCTTTCCGACCATCAGGAATGGAAGGTTTGGGCGGTTTCCAGGCGAAACCGTGCGGTTGAAACGGCGCATGAAAACGTGGTTTACACAGCCCTCGACGTGGCGCGCCCCGACGCGGCCCATTCACTTCCCGACGACGCCATGGTCGTAAATCTGACCGAAGCGACACCGCCGGGGCTGGTCGCTGAAATTCTCGCAAGAGGCGGTACGGTGCTCGATACATCGGCGACGCCGAGCTATGTCCACGCCCTGATCCGGGCGGCGGACGGGACAAACGGGTGTCTTGTGACGGGTGTTGGAACTGCTCCGGGTCTCAGCACATTGATGGCGGCAGCTCTGGCAAGCGACAAACGGGTAGAGACGCTGCGTATCGGAGTCGAGCTTGGTATGGGCCGTCACTATGGACAGGCGGCGGCCGAGTGGTTCTTTCGGACGCTTGGACAGCCTTATGACGATCCGGTGACGGGCCGGTCTGTGTTTCCAGGCACGCACCCCTGGAGGTTCAGTTTCGCACAGAACGAGGCGCCGAGACTGGCGCTCGATGTGGCGTTTCCCGATGAGGGTATTCATCCTGGCGGACTCGAACTCCGTGTTCACCATTACCTGGCCGTCGATCCGCCATTTGTCACACGCCTGTTTGCAGTGGCACAACGGCTTAGGCTCGGACGTTGGATGTCAGAGCATCCCCGGCAAATGACAAAGCTTTCACAGTGGCTGCCGCAATTCGGGCAATTACGAACACGGATTGCGGCGGTTGCGTTCGATTGCGAAGGCAAAGAGATCGCCGCGAACCTGTTCGAAGGTGGCGATCAGGCTGATTTGACGGCTGCGATGATATTGGTGACACTTGAGGCAATGCGGTCCAGCGATGCACGACACGCAGGGGCCAATTCCATTGTTGATCACCTTGATCTGGAGCAGGCGCTGAGCGGTTTGCGTCGCCACTTAGCAGGCGGAGTGGCCATACACACAAACGCTTGGCAAAGGCCGAACTAAGAAACAGGAAAGACGGGGCAAATCATGAACCATGAGCACGACCACGGCGGCGACGGCTACAAGAAGAACTCCATTACTTTGGGCGGCGCGGTTGCCATGGGCACGGGCGTGATGATCGGGGCAGGGATCTTTGCTCTGACCGGGCAGATCGCCGAACTGGCCGGGCCGTTCTTTCCCATTGCGTTCATCATCGGCGCGATCGTCACCGGGTTCAGTTCCTACAGCTACATCAAGATGTCCAACGCCTGGCCCTCGGCAGGGGGGATCGGGATGATCCTGCAAAAATGCTACGGACCGGGGGCAGTTGCGGCTGGGGCGGCGCTTCTAATGGCGCTCAGCATGGTGATCGCGGAAAGCCTCGTCGCAAGGACCTTTGCCACCTATCTTTTGCGTCCGTTCGATATCGAGGGCGGGCCGCTGGTGCCCATCCTGGCCGTTGGGGTAATCCTTTTCGCCTTCGTCGTAAACATCGCGGGCAACCGGTCAATTGGGCTGTTCTCGATGGTCATGGCCGCAATCAAGATCGGGGGCATCGCGCTCTTCGGGATCGCGGCCCTGTGGTCGAGCGGGTTTGAATTTGCAGCCGCGTCGCGGGACGCTGTGGATTTCGGCCCGATGGGTTTCGTCGCCTCGGTCGCGCTTGCCATTCTTGCGTTCAAGGGGTTCACGACGATCACCAACAGCGGCGCCGAGATCACCGATCCCAACCGCAACGTGGGGCGCGCGATCATGATTTCGATTGCGCTGTGCGTCGTCGTCTATCTGCTCGTGGCCTTCGGTGTCGGGTCCAGCCTGACCATAGACGAGATCATTGCCGCCAAGGACTATTCGCTGGCCGAGGCGGCGGAACCGGCATTGGGGCAGGTAGGCTTCCTGCTGACGGTCCTGCTGGCCGTCGTCGCCACGGCGTCTGCCGTGCTGGCGAGTGTCTTTGCGGTCTCGCGGATGCTTGCGATGCTGACGGATATGAAGATGATCCCGCATAGTCACTTCGGCATGTCCGGTCCGATCCAGCGGCATACGCTGGTTTACACCGTGGTGATCGCATCCTTCCTTGCTGTGTTTTTCGATCTGAGCCGCATCGCGTCGTTGGGTGCGTTCTTCTATCTGATGATGGATATGGCCGTGCATTGGGGTGTCTGGCGCTACCGCAGGGCAGAGATCGGTGCCTCGGGTGTCATCATTCTTGCAGCACTCGGGTTTGATGCGATCGTTCTGGTCGCGTTCACTGCCATGAAATTACAAAGCGATCCCGCGATTGTCGCCTACGCGGCCCTTACGATCGCGGGAGTCTTTCTGTTCGAACGCGCCTACCTGTCGCGCTGGCTGGCGCCGCAAGATGAGCCCGCCCACAGTTGACGGATGTTGCCACGCAATCGGTTCGCGACGGGCGGCGCGCGGGGTTCGCCATGCTCGTCGGTCTTGCTCTGGGTATAGTGGCCGCGAACTCGCCGCTGGCGGACATCTACGCGATTGTGCATCACCTGCCTCTGCGGGTTGGGGCGGGCGACTGGGCAATCGAAGCCCCTCTGATCGAGTGGATCAATCAGGGCCTTCTGACGGTCTTCTTCTTTCTCATCGGTCTTCACACAAATCTTGAGCTGACCCGTGGGGCGCTGACCGAACCCGGTGCGGCCATGCTTCCGGCAAGTGCGGCGCTTGGGGGCATGATTGTGCCGGCAGCGATCTACTTCGGGCTCAATGCCGGAGATGCCGTCGCCCTGCGTGGCTGGGCAATCCCGATTGCGACAGACATCGTCTTGGTCCTTGGCGTCCTCTCGCTGTTTTCGGGCCGGGTTGACCCTGCGGTCATCGCCTTTGCCACAGCCGCAGCGATTTTCGACGACCTTGGCGCAGTAATTGTCATCGCATTGTTCTACGGAGCGTTCGATCAGTTTTGGCCGCTTTGGGTGGTGGTTGGCGGCTTAGCAGGTCTATTTCTGCTCAATCGAACCCGAAGGGCATCTCTCTTGCCTTACCTCGCCTTCGGCTGCGTTCTCTGGGCAGGACTTATACTGACCGGTCTCGAAGGAGCCATTGCAGGGGCAATTGTCGGGTTTTCATTGCCGCTGTCGTCGTTTCCGCCAAGAGCGACAGCGCGCGCCGAGCGGCGCGTTTCGCCAGTTGCTCTGCTCTTTGTTGTGCCAATCTTCACATTCTTCAACGGCGGCGTCATGATGGATTTTGCTCCTGCTGACCCACAGGCATGGTCTGTCGCAATCGGCATTGCGATTGCTTTGATTGTCGGTAAGCCTTTGGGAATTCTCGGCGGAACACTTCTGGCGCTTCGCCTCGGCATCGGAACACTCCCGCCCGGCACCTCGATGCGGGACGTCATTAGGGTCTCACTGCTGGCTGGCGTCGGTTTCACCATGAGCTTGTTCATCGTCGGTGCGGCATTCGATGCAACTCCGATCGCCGCAACGGCAAAACTCGCCGTTGTGAGCAGTTCAGCTTTCGCCGCATTGCTCGGCATCATTGCGTTCAAGATGCGCTGATTGGTTGAGCCCCTAGAACGGATGCCTCACTCCTCGTCTTTGGGCTCGACACAAGGCTCCCAGTCCCACAGGCGGTTCATCATCGCAAACAGGAAGGATGCGGACCAGGCAATCAGCAGGAGCCCGTTGAGGGCCTCGACACCGGCGATAAACCTCATATGTCCGGTTGGGACGATATCGCCAATCCCGAGCGATGTGTACATGACAGCCGAGAAATATAGATAGTCGAGCGGGTGTGCCATATCGGGTCCCTCAAAGCCACCGATCCCGAACCACGCCCCCGCAATCCAGAAGCCGCCTGCGAAGAGCCCGATCTGGAACAGATGGGTGACAAACAACAGACTCACGATAGACAGAACGCGCGTATGCGGCCACATCGGAATGGATGCCATGTGGCCGGAGCAGAAGCGCAGGGATACCAAATGCAGATAGGCTGTTGCGACAAAGAGTGCGACAGATATGGCTATCGAAACTAACAACTGTGATCTCTCTCTTGATCTTGTCGGCACGAGAATGGGTTATGACCCAATGCGTCAAGATAAACTAGGATCAGCCATTTTTGGAGGCTCGGGCTATTGGGCGATGTGGGAGGCATTGTATTGCGCGTTATTGCAGCGCCTGTTGACCGATCCTGCTTCGCGGGAAAGCCAATGTTGAAATTGGTCGCTTTCTGGAAGTTTCGGCGACAGAAACTCTCCAAAAATTAATAAAAGAACGACTCTCAGATATCTGGGCGTTCACCACCATAATTAACATAAACTTCATTATGCGTTTTATATTTTGCGTTGCGATAGTATATTATCGTATGTATGCTGAACTCCTCTCACGGAGGTCCCCCAGTATGCGCCATTTACTCAAGAAGCTCCTCCCCTCGGTCGCAGTCGCTTTGGCCGTGACAAGCTTTTCGCTGCCGGCACCCGCCCGCGCGCAGACCTACCCGATCGATTGCGCGATCCTCTTGTGTCTGTCTGGCGGCTGGCCCGCTTCCGTCCCTTGCGCCCGAGCCCGCGCCGAGTTCATCCGGCGGATTACGCCTTGGCCAGTGGAACCGCCGCTGCAAATCTGGCGCTGTCCCATGGGCGCGTCCTATGAGAGCGATCGGCAATCAAACAACGCTGACCGCATAATTGAAGCCTTGTACCGGACCGACAGCCGTCGACCGCTCCAATCCTTGCCAGTAGATAATCTCGTTCCCACAGACTTCACCCTGCGGCTTGTTCAGGACCGCGCGGACATCGATATCAGCGGGCCAGAGTTCAATTTCGTGCGGTCCATCCGCGTCTTCGATGTACGGTATGCACGACAGCACGAGTCCGGGCGCGATGGGGATTGTAACCGAAGCGCGACCGTGGTCCTCGGCACCTACGGGACCCAAGGCGATTTCTCATGGCAGCGATCTTCCATAACTGCCCTGCCCGAGGCCCATGTGGGACTTGAACGTTGGGGCCAGAATTGCCCGGGTATCTATCACCGATCTGTCTTCGTCGATTGGCGTGACTATGAGGGCAACTATGGCTTCGAACAGGTGAACTACTAGCGCTGACAAAGACAGCTTTGCCATCATGCTGCGAGAAATTGAGCGCGCTGAGTTGCTCAAGCACCGGCCCTTCGCTGCTTTCGGTGCGTATGTTCGGAGAGCGGGACTTTGCTGCCGTTGCCTTTCTCTGTGTTTGCTGACGCAGCATTCGCTCGGGGGTGCGGCGTTGTTTTCGCTGTGAAGCAGCATGTGTCGCCAAACCGGTCGTTGAAAGTCAGTCCGAGGGGCGGAATTCGAACCGCCCTTTCGCTGCGGTCATGGCCTGCTAACGAGGAGCCGGACGGAGGTGTCCTTCGCCGCGAGCGCAGGAAGGACAGCCAGGAACGGCAGCAGTGCTGCAGGAAGCCGACATTGGTACTGCAGGCTTCGGGTTGTAATCAGGCGATGGTTCTGCACTAACCGCGCCTGCTCTCGGATAATGGTGCCAGTTACATCTCCAGTGAACTGGCTGACTGGCTGGAAGACCAGCAGTTGGACCATGTGCGCGGCGCGCGATATCTCCTGTAGCCTCAGGGTAAGATCGAGCGATGGCATCAGACCCTCAAAACCGCCTCCTGCTGGAAAACTACTACCTACCAGGTGACCTCCGTCAGCAGATCGACAGCTTTATCGATCATTACAACCACCGGCGCTATCACGAGAGCCTGCAAAACTTCACCCCGGTCGGTGTCTACTTCGGACGCGGCGAAAGCATTCTGAAACAACGAGAGAGGATCAAACGGAAGACCATCGAAAACCGGCGCTTGCTTTACCACAAATCCGCCGCATAATCACAGCTACCAGATGAGCCAGACCCTCTCTTAGATGAGGCCGCCATCTGTCCCAAAATCCCTGACGACGGACAACACTGCTCGCTCGCTGCTGTGCGTTTCCATTTCTGCGCAAGCAGAGAAGCAAGCGAAGCTGCCTCTGATACACTTCGCGACAAATCTCTCTCGAACCTTGCCGCAGTGTTGGTATATTTCAAACAAATATGAGCAACACACCCCATATTCTGGTGGTCGACGATCACCGCGAAATCCGGTCTGCGGTCACACGTTACCTGGAGAAAAACGGCATGCGGTCCTCCGCCGCCAAAGACGCCGAAGAAATGGACGCGATGCTCACTTCCGGAAGCTTCGATCTGGTTGTTCTGGATGTGATGATGCCAGGTGAGGACGGGCTGTCTGTTTGCAAACGCTTGTCTCAAGAAGGGCAATTGCCTGTGCTGCTGTTGACCGCCTTGGGCGAGGAGCACGATCGGATCACCGGGCTGGAGACCGGTGCAGACGATTACTTGGCCAAACCCTTTAACCCGCGCGAGCTGCTGGCTCGCATCCGGGCAATCCTGCGCCGTACAGCAAAGGAAGAACCACCCGCAGGCCGATTAGCAGGAAAACGTGTGAAATTCGGGCAATGGGTCTTGGATAGCGACAGGCGGGTGATCCTCGACAGCGCAGGACAAGAGACGGCTTTGACCGGCTCCGAATTCAAGCTGCTGGTCGCGCTGCTAGAGCGTAACCGCCTGGTACTGAGCCGCGATCAGTTGATGGATCTGACCGCTGGCCGGGCAGCGGCGCCAATGGATCGGACAATTGACAACCAGATCAGCCGCCTCCGCCGCAAGATAGAGAGTGATCTCTTGCGCCCGCGCCTGATTACCACGGTTCGCAATGGCGGATACTGCCTGTCCGTGGATATTGAGGTTTTGGATCAATGAGTTTTGTTCCGCGCAGATTGCGGTCGCAGTTAGTGCTTTTGGTCGTGCTGGCGCTGGCCGCCGCACAAGGCGTAAGCCTGTTTTTCTTGTCTGGGGAACGCAGCCTAGCGATCCGGGCTGCGATGAGCACCGAGGCAGCCGGCAGGGCAGCCAATGTCGCGAGGCTGATTGAAGAAGCTCCCCCGTCCCTCCATCCCTCGATTGTCCGGGCTGCCAATTCTCCCCTGGTGCGTTTCGAACTTAGCGGCAGCCCGGCCGTAACGCACACTTCACATGACACTGATGGTGCTGCCGAGGCACGGGTTCGCGCACTTCTGGGTGGAGACACCAACCGGGAGATCCGGGCTGAACTGCACGAGACTGATAGTGCTGGACTGCCACTTCCCTATCTGGAACCAGAGATGGCTGAGATCCATCGGGAAATGATGCGCGGCCAGATGCTGGCAATTGAATTGAACCTGTCAATTGCGCTGAGCGATGGCCAATGGCTGAACGCAGAGACATTGTTCGAGCGGCCACCGCTGCAATGGTCCTTACAGCCGACGATCACCTTTGCCCTCAGCGCAGGCTTCATCCTGGCTGCAATTTTTCTGTTTGTGCTGACCCGTGTCACGGCTCCGCTGCGCATGCTTTCCTCAGCGGCTGAAAACCTGGGGGGTGAGGAAGCTACTGAACCGCTTCCCGCAGACGGGCCTCTGGAGGTACAAGAACTCATCCATGCGTTCAACAGGATGCAGCATCGAATAACCAGCCTCGTTGCCGAGCGCACCCGGATGCTGGCCGCCTTAGGCCACGACCTGCGCTCGCCGCTGACAGCAATGCGGGTGCGGGCAGAGTTTGTGGAAGACGATGAAACCCGCAGTAGCATGATATCCCTTATCGGGGAGATGCAGAGCATGGTCGAAACAACACTCTCCTTTGCCCGTGGTTTGGCGGACGCAGAAAAGCCTGAAGATTGCGAGCTGGGCAGTTTTCTCCAGGCTTTACGAAGCGACATGCTGAACGGTTTTGAACTGCTGCCTGGGGATCCCGTCCAGATCTGCCTGCGGCAGAACGCCATGCGCAGGGCTCTGCGCAATGTGATTGAAAACGCGCTGAGGTATGGCGGCGCGGCGCAGGTTGAATATCGATTACAGGACGGTGGCGCCGTAATCACTGTGTCGGACCCAGGACCGGGTATTCCGGAAACTGACTTGGAGCGTGTATTCGATCCCTTCACGCGATTGGAAGACTCTCGCTCGCTTGAAACGGGCGGGCACGGGCTGGGGCTGTCGATTGCCCGCACCATCCTGCGCGCGCATGGCGGCAGCCTCACATTGCGCAACCAGACGGAGGGCGGTCTCTGCGCCGTGCTGAAGCTGCCGCTTGGACAGTGAGACCGGCTATATTCGGATACATACCGATACAAATCACCGGCCGTACAGGCGTTGACCTTCCTGCGCTGGAAGGCCGCAAATCTATTGGCCGCTAGGACAGCTCCCGCAACGGTGGCGGCTTTGACAATTGGATGGGAAAACATGAACAGAACGGGCCTTTTGCTTGCAACAGCGCTGATTGCCATCGGCGGATTTGCCATGTGGGGCGTTTCCCGACCAACAGAGCAGAACCCGGAAGCAGCGGAAGCCATATTGGAGGGCGTGGCTATTGTTGAGGTGAAGTTGCCCAAGACCCTTTCTGAAAACGCGCAGATCGGAAAACGCATCTTTGAAGCCAAATGCGCATCCTGCCATGGCGAAAACGCAGCTGGTCAGGAAGGGGTTGCCCCGCCGCTGGTTCACAAGATCTATGAGCCAAGCCACCACTCCGATACCGCATTCCTGCTGGCTGCTAAAAACGGCGTACGAGCACATCACTGGCGGTTCGGAAACATGCCGCCAGTGCCGGGAGTGACTGATGGCGAAGTCAACCTGGTGACACGCTACGTGCGCGAGCTGCAGCGCGCAAACGGGATCCAATGAGATCGGACGGACTTGCCAGCATAGCTTCTTCCGCCAGAAGGCTGGGCTGCAGCGCTGCTGGATGTCAGCATTTCACTGCCGGCATTAAATCCGCTTTCTGAGGTTCCAACAGAAACCCCAGGATCTCCTTGTAGCGTATCCGGGTATCTTCGAGCTGCTGATAAAAGCGGAACAGCTCTTTCAGCGGAGCTGAGAAATCCTTATGCGCCGCCAATACCGCGATCAGAGCGCCCAGAGTGATGCGTTCCTCAAGCACAAAGTACCCGCCTAGCGAATAAAAGAGGAACGGTGTCAGAGCGGTCAGGAAATTGTTCAACGCCTTGGCAAAGAACTTCACCCGGTGGATCCGTCTGCGGATCGCTTCCAACTGCCGCAACGAGGCCATTGTAAGCAGCACATCTCTGGGGCGGTCCTGTTCAGGGTTCAGCTGTTCCGTTAGACCGCGGGTAAGTCTCCGCATCTCCTGAATACGTTCCCGGCTCAGCCGGTTTACGATACGCTGCAAATAGGGCAGCAGAAACAGTTGCAGCGGCAGAACAGTCAGTGCCGAAGCACCCAGGATCGGATCCTGAATGAACATGAACAGCAGGATTGTAAGCAACGTTCCGCCCTGGGTCACCGGAAGCGCAACCAGATCCGCTGCAAAGCCGCCAATCGGCTCTGCTTCCTGCCCCAGAATTTGCGGAAGCTCGCTTTTTCGCGGGCGGCCGGCTTGTTTGCGCCAACGACAATAGATGAGCAGCCGGAGACGTCTGAGACAGCGTTCGGCAAGCCGCCCTTTCAGCACATTCAGCAAGTACTTCCCGACACCGTTCAGCGTGATTGCCAGCAGAAAAACACCGCTTAGAACTGCCAGATGCTGCGTAGCAGTCAGATCATATCCCAGCAGGCTCAGCGGTGCGTGCGATTTGCTCAATACGTTATTCACGATCTGCTTGGGCAGTTCCAACGATAGATACAACACAGGCAATAAAGACAGGCTCAGAAGCAGTAGGAAAAACTGCTGCCGGCGCGTGGTCCGGGCAATGTGGGTAACTAGGTTCCGGTCAAGACCGGCGACGGACACGGTCAACGCGGTCGCAAGGCTGGCGGAGGAACGCGCAAGCCGCAAATGGAGCGCCCGGCCGAGCAGCGCAGCCGCAGAGACTGCCAGCAGCGCCGGGGCCAGCAGTAGAACCAGATGCATTGCTGGATGCAGCCATTCCGGCGAGGCTTCATTAAGTCTGAAGCCCAGCCAATTCGCGACGCCATGGACGAAAGAGAAGAGTTCTGGAAAAGATTGCTCGGCAGGCATTGAACACAGTTGGCAAAAGGAAAGAAAAGGCGCGGCAAATCAAAAGATTTACCGCGCAGTGGGGCGCCAGCTGCATTTTCGTGAGTGGTATGGCGCCCGGGAGTGTTACTCTATAGCGACTTTTCCATACATGCCGGATTCATAGTGACCCGGGATCAGGCAGGCGAATTCGAATGTACCGCCATTGCTGAAGTTCCAGATGACTTCGCCGCGTTTGCCAGGAGCCAGGGTGACGGCATTCGGCGTATTGTGCATTTCCATCCCGCCAGCCATTGCCTGCTTGTGCATGGCGTTTCGTTCTTGGGTATCCAGAACGAATTCGTGGTCCAGTTCACCTTTGTTCACCACCATGAAGCGGATGGTCTCACCCTGCTTGAACTCCATGGATGAGGGGGAGAAAATCATTTCTCCGTCGTCGGTTTCTTTCATAATCACTTTCACTGTGCGGCTAACCTTGCTGCGGTTTCCGGGCATGCCGGCCGCCATCTGCTCGCCGTGGCTGCCATGGGCGCCTTGGCCGTCGCCGTGGCCCGAAACACCGGCCAGAACAGGTGTGCTGGTCAGAGCAGCCAGCGCCGCGGAAATGAAAAGCTTCTTCATTGGTATCTCCATGATTTCGAGAGGGGAAATTACCCTTCCGCCGCCGGAACTATGGCGGAAAGGGGATCCACCAGACCGGGCTGTCCCAGCCTGGCGTCAGAGTTCAGAACATCAGGCGGGTTCCGAAGACGACCGAGAACACACCGTTCTCTTCACCGCTGGCGCGCAGCAGATCCGCTGTGCCGCCAAAGGATTCCTCGTAGTTTACGCCGATGTAGGGAGAGACCGCCCGGTCAATCAGGTCGTAGCTCAGCCGCAGACCTGCTTCGACCGTGGCGCCGCCTGCTGCTTGATCGTAGGCTGGATCATCCTGCAGCGGCACTGTCAGCTCTAGGTTCGGAGTCAGGATCAGGCGGTTGGTCAGCGCAGCCTCATACTCTCCCTCGAACCGGAAGAATGAGTTGTCCGACAGGTACAGGTCGGCGTCGATTTCGAACCACTGCGGCGCCAGCCCCTTGAGGCCCAGCACCGCGTTGTAGCGATCAGGCAAGCCGTCTGGCGTGCTGGCCTGCACCCCAACCACTGCATCAAAAAAGGTAGACACCGGGAACTGCAGCCTCAGCTGGTTTTCCAGGGCTTCAAGCTCGCCCGATCCCTGAACCCTTTCCCCTTCACTGCGCCAGACAAGTTTCAGCTCATCGGTGCCGATCATGGCATCGAAATCCCAAACAAAGGCGTCCTCACCGTCGCTTTGCCTGTATTCTAGCTGCTCTGCCTGAAAGCCGTAGATCAGCTGCTCTGCCCTGGCAGGGGCGGAACAAAGTGCCGCCGCGCCGGCAGCGGCAAAGGCCGCGTTGCGTGTTTTACTCATGTTTGCGTCTCTTTCTGATCTTGCAGGGTCAAGCGGGGCCGCCTTCGACGATCACTTTGCGGAACATACCCGCGTCAGCGTGGTAAGAGAGGTGGCAGTGAAAGGCCCACTGGCCTGTCGCATCGACTTCGGTTTCAGTGTAGACGGTGGTGCCCGGCGCGATGCTGACAGTGTGCTTGATGGGATCCCTGCGGCCCTTGCCGGTATCCAGGATCGTCCACATGCCATGCAGGTGCATCGGGTGGGCCATCATGGTTTCATTGACGAATTTGAACCGGACCCGTTCGCCGTACTTCAGCCGCAGCGGCTCGGCCTCGGACAGCTTCTTGCCATTGATCGACCAGATGTAGCGCTCCATGTTGCCAGTGAGGCGCAGCTCGATCTCGCGTGTCGCCGGACGGTCCCTGTAGAGCGGCCGGCGGGCGCTGAGATCATCATAGGAGAGGAATTTTCCACCGTTGGCCGCGCTGGGAGTCAGCCCGCTGCCCGCCGCGTAAAAACCCTCCTGTTCGCCGGCCATCACCATCTGATGCCCGTTGTGGTTCATCCCTGCCATTGCGCCGCCTTTGGATGTCTTGGCGCCGCTCACATTGTGCTGGCTATGGTCCATTTCAGCCGTCGGTTCAGCTTTGGCCGACGCAGCCATGTTGTGCTGACTGTGGTCCATTCCAGCCATGGACGGGCTGTCAGAGGCGGCCGGCATCTGGTGCTGGCTGTGATCCATGCCGGGCATCATCATGACACTATCGGACATGCCGGTGTCACTGCGCATCACATGGCCTTCCATGCCCATGTCACCCATCATGCCGGCCATATCGGCCATCGTCAGCCGCGGCTTGGGTCGCATTTGCGGAACTGGCCCAGCCAGCCCCTCGCGCGGCGCCAGGGTGCCGCGCACCATCGCGGTGCGGCCCATGGATTCCGCCAGAATACTATAGGCGCGGTTTTCCTTGGGCTGCACGATCACGTCATAGGTCTCAGCCACCGCAATGCGCAGCTCATCCACGGTGACCGGTTTCACGTCATTGCCGTCAGCCTGCACCACAGTCATTTTCAGACCGGGCAGCCGCACATCAAAATAGGCCATGGCGGAGGAGTTGATCAGCCGCAGCCGGACTTTCTCGCCTGGCTTGAACAGGCCAGTCCAGTTCTGCGCTGTGCTCTGGCCGTTAATCATCGGAGCAAAGCCCTGAACATCCTCGATGTCAGTCGGCATCATTCGCATCCGGCCCCACATCTTGCGGTCTTCCAGCGCCGCCTTCAGGCCCATGCTGCCGGAATCCTGGATCAGGTCCTGCAGCGTGCGCTGCGAGCGGTTGTAGTAATCTGCCGACATCTTGAGATTGCGCATGATCCGCTTGCCGCGGTGCGGGTGGGTGTCCGTCAGTTGCACCACATAGTCGCGGTCCGCCCGCACCGTTTCACCGCGCTTCGGTTCGATGACGATGGCGCCATAGGCCCCGTCCGGCTCTTGAAAGCCGGAATGGCTGTGGAACCAGTAGGTGCCCGCCTGCGCGATCGGAAACTTGTAGGTGAAGGTTTCACCCGGCTTGATGCCGTCAAAGCTGATCTCCGGCACCCCGTCCTGGTCGAAGGGGAGGATCAGCCCGTGCCAGTGAATCGAGGTGTCCTCGCGCAGGTTGTTTGTCACATTGAGCGTGACCTCTTCGCCTTCCTTTAAGCGCAGGATCGTCGGGGTCTGGCTGTTGTTGTAGCCGACACCGGACTTGCGGAAGTCCCCGGCGTTGATGCCGATCTTGTCCACTGTGATGTCATAGGTCCCGGCCTGGGCCGCGGCAGTCGCGGACAGGGCAAGGGCAGCGCCGGCAATGGCCGTGCGCCAAGGTGCGATGGGTGGCATCGTCAGTCCTTTGGTCTGTTGAGATGTTGATCAGTTGGCCCCTGCAGGCATCCGCAAGCGCAGTTTTTGCGCGCCGGAATCAGCCGAAGCAGCAGTCACTCATAGAACGGTGCAATTGCACGCTGCTGCAGTCCTCAAGCGAAGGGAATGGCAAGCAGTGGGCTCAGGTGCTTGGGATCACGTTTTGGGAGGTGGAAGGTGCGCTTCAGGCGCCACAGAAGCCAAGCCGGAATCATTCAGGACGACCGCCAGCTTTCCTGCTTTTTCGGTGATGGAAACTTGCTGCCAGGGCTGCAGTGCAACCGGGACTTCACAGGCCGCAGCCTTGTGGCATGGGCCGGGGCCGGAATGGCTGTGCCCGTCTGCCGTTTCATGCTGGGCAACAGGAGCGGCCTCAGCCTGATTTTCTACTTCTGCAGTCAGGGGCGCGAAAAGTGCGGACAGCGCCAGCAACAACGCCAGCGTCAACGATGTCCACAATTTGCCCGCTTTTGAGCGCATAAAACAGCTCCGTTTCCCTTAGCTCTATCTAGCTAGCCAGTGTGGGTCTCCAACTCAAGGATACGTTTTGATACATTTGCGAACCGGGTGCGCTTTTGTTAGTTCGCCGCAAAACGTTCTGCACTTTTACGGCCTTTCTGAGCAGAGAGCGATCATCAGTGCTTCTAGAAACAGAAGGGCTGAGGAGATCCCAAACGATGCGCGGGGAAGCCGTTGCCCAAGCTTGGCAGACAACGCGCCCAACGCATGACCCCAGTTTCACCAGCTAGGGACCAGGGAGCCTGATGGCCTTCATTTCGCACCGGAAGGGGTTGCGCCGGAAAAAATTTTGATTATGTGCCACGCTATGGCAGTTACTGGGTTCAGGAGTGACTTTGGTCGGTTGATACGCGCCGGTGCGTCAACCCTACTTCTTGCTGTGGTTTTCTTGAACACGCTTGCGGCAATTTCTGCTCATGCATCGCCTCACGCAAATTCCACCGTCGCTGTTTCTGACGTACAGCACGAGACATGCACTTTGCACAAAGCGGCAAAAAGAATGCCGCACAGGCATCATCAAAAGGGCACCTGCGAAATCCCTGATGAAGAACGGTATGCCACTTGTTCGGTGGCCGTTTGCTGTTTTCACGAGTTCAACGCAGCTCCAATTCCGTCTGTTGAGCGCCGCCTGGTAACTGTTCAACTTGTGATAGCGAGCTCGGCCGGAGTAATTTCCAGGTCAGAACTCCCGCATGATCGTCCTCCCCGTTCAATCTGATTGAATTCGCTTGGCGCCCAATCGAGTGCGCCATCTGTTTCTGATCAGACAAGGCTTGCATCCCGCAAGCCAAAACGAGGTTTTCCATGCGTGGACGCTATTTTGCTCTCGGTATTCTTGCGCTTGCTGCAGGAGTTGCGGGAGGCATCTCTCTCGAAAGACTTTTCCTCAACCCGGCATCAATGACAGGGGCGAACGAGGCCGAGATCTTGTATTGGGTTGCACCGATGGATCCGAACTTCCGGCAACCAGGGCCGGGTAAATCCCCCATGGGCATGGATCTTGTTCCTGTATATGCAGGCCAAGAGCCTTCCGGGGATCCTGCAGAAGTGCAGCTATCAGCGGCAGAGATTAACGCCATTGGCGTCCGCACCGCGATTTCACGGATGTCCGAGGTTTCCGGCAAGATCGAAACCGTTGGCTTTGTTGGCTATGACGAGCACCGGACAAGCCATGTTCACACTCGCGTGGACGGTTGGATTGAAAAGCTGAATGTGCGCGCTGTCGGAGACCCCGTTCAAAAGGGCGACGTCTTATTTGAGATGTTCTCCCCTCAGATCGGCTCATCAGCTGGTGACCTGGTTCGCGCTATTGAAGCAGGCAAATCGCAGATCATTGATGCCGCGCGTAACAAACTGCGCAGTCACGGCATGTCTGACAGGCAAATCAAGCGTATTGAAACCAGCGGCATTCCCGAGCGCAATATTGAAGTCGAGGCTCCTCAGGACGGCGTTGTGATTTCACTTGAGGCTGCGGACGGTATGTTTCTGCAGCCCGGTACACGCGCTGCATCGCTAACAGAACTTTCAACCGTTTGGCTAATTGTCGATGTTTTTGAGCGCGACATTGCAAAGCTGACTGACAATATGCTTGCTGAAGCGCGGTTTGAACATTTGCCCGGTCGTGTCTTCAATGGTTCAGTTGACTACATCTATCCTGAACTTGACGCAGTGACCCGGACTCTTCCCGTTCGCTTGCAATTTGACAACTCCGACATGCTGCTACGCCCGAACATGTTCGGCACGGTCAGCCTGATCCCGTCAGAAAACCGCATGGCGCTCACGGTCCCGACCGAGGCTGTTATCCGAACCGGCGCCGCAGAACGGGTGATACTGAAAACCGGCGACGGCACTTTCAAACCCCGCCTCATCACCGCGGGGCTGCGTGACAATTTCGGCGGCGGCGGGCGGACAGAAGTCGCACAGGGGCTGGCGCCGGGGGAAGAGGTTGTTGCCTCGGCCCAATTCCTGATCGACAGCGAAAGCGCACTAAGCGCCGGGCTCATGCGCATGGCGCCGACTGATGAGGCCCCTGCACGTGGGTCAGGCGAGCTGGTTGCGCTGGATCCTGAGGCCCGGACCGCACAGATCCGGCACGGAGCCCTGGACAGCCTCGACTGGCCGGAAATGACGTCTAGTTTCCCGATCCGGGCTGATGTTTCTCTTTCGCGTTTGGCTGAAGGTCAACAGGTGTCGTTTCGGCTGTCTCGTGGAGCAGATGGCCTGCTCGGGCTCATTGAGCTTGGTCCAGACGACGGTGTTGCTGCTACAGGCACCGGCATTGTGAGTGGCGTGACAACGGACGGAAAGCTGTCGCTCTCACATGAGCCAATCCCTGAACTCGGCTGGCCTGCTATGCAAATGGATATGCCAGTGGCAGGCCTAGACACTGCCGAAGTACCCATGGATGTGCCAGTCGAGTTCGATCTCTCAAAAAGTGATGACGGGATGTTCACCATTACCGCTGTCCGGGCTGCAGGCTCCCAGCCCATTGCAGACACACCTCCAGAAACCAATGAGCCAAACACCTCCGAGGGAGCTTCAGAGGTTCTCGTTTCAGGAACCATTGACCAGGTCGACGCGGAAACCCGCATGGTCACGATAACTCACGGCCCTATCATGGAAATTGGCATGCCAGGCATGACCATGAATTTCCAAGTGGGTGAAGAGCTGGAAATTACCAGCCTTCCGGTCGGCAAAGAAGTGGCGCTGACCTTTGCGCGGCCGGACGGCATGACCATGGTGCTCACCGGGGTAGAAACGGTCTCACCGCCGATGGAGGTGTTGGGCAAGATCAATAGTGTCGACTCCGCAACGCGGACGGTGAACATCACCCACGGTCCAGTGACGCAGATTGGCATGCCCGGTATGACCATGGACTTCTCGATTGATCCAGCCCTCGACTTAACTGGATTGCCGGATGGACAAGAAGTGACTCTGCTTTTCACCCAGAATGCAGACTTCTCAATGACCCTGGTAGGCACAAAGCCGGTTGAGGTGACTCAATGATCGCTTCTGTAATACGGGCTTCTGTTGCAAATCGCTTCGTAGTTCTAGCACTTGCAGTCATGATGGGCGTGATCGGTGTCTGGGCGGTCCGCGAAACTCCCGTAGATGCTATTCCCGACTTGTCGGATGTTCAGGTCATTGTCCGCACACCTTATGCCGGGCAAGCCCCCCAGGTCGTTGAAGATCAGGTCACTTACCCCATTGCCACTGCCATGCTCGCTGTGCCCGGAGCCAGTGATGTGAGAGGCTTTTCCTTTTTTGGCGATAGTTACGTCTACGTCGTTTTTGAGGACGGCACGGACCTTTACTGGGCTCGCACCCGCGTTCTCGAATATCTGGGTCAGATAACCGCAAACCTTCCCGAAGGGGTTTCCCCGCAACTCGGTCCGGATGCAACCGGTGTCGGCTGGATCTACCAGTACACGCTTATTGACCGGACTGGCGGGCACGACCTGGCCCAACTGCGGACACTCCAGGACTGGTTCCTGAAGTATGAGCTGCAAACCGTCGACGGCGTGTCCGAGGTCGCAACCATCGGCGGGATGGTCAAACAGTATCAGGTCGTTGTGGACCCGAACAAACTGCGCGCCTTTGACGTCACCCTGCCGCAGATCCGCAGTGCCATTCAAAACGCCAACCGCGAGACCGGTGGTTCCGTGATTGAAATGGGCGAAGCGGAATTCATGATCCGCTCTACTGGCTATGTTGATGAACTGGCAGACCTGGCCAAAGCACCCCTCATGGTCAACGAACGCGGTGCGGCACTTACAGTTGGCGACGTCGCAGACATCCGCCTTGGGCCGGAAATGCGCCGTGGAGTTGGGGAGTTCAACGGTGAGGGTGATGCTGTCGGCGGCGTAGTCATTCTACGCTGGGGCGGGAACGCCCTGGCCACGATCAAAGCGGTTGAGGCGCGTATCGAAGAGTTGCGGGCAAACCTTCCTGAGGGCGTTGAGCTAGTCACAACTTACAACCGCGCGGGTGTTATCGAGCGCGCGATTGAGAATCTCGAAACAAAGCTGACCGAAGAATTTATCGTTGTCATTTTGGTCTGTGCAGCCTTTCTGCTGCACATCCGCTCGTCCCTCGTGATCCTTCTGTCACTGCCTCTCGGCATCTTTGCAGCCTTCATCATCATGAAGCTGCAGGGGGTGAATGCCAACATCATGAGTTTGGGCGGAATTGCCATCGCCATCGGCGCGATGGTGGACGCGGCTATCGTGATGATCGAAGCCATGCACCGAAGGCTAGAGAAGGAAAAGCTGACCAATCAAAACCGCTGGCGCCTCGTCACCGAATGCGCAACCGAAGTGGGACCGGCACTTTTCTTTTCCCTGGCAATCATCACCGTGAGCTTTTTGCCGGTCTTTGTTCTGGAAAGCCAGGAAGGGCGGCTTTTCAAGCCGCTGGCCTTCACAAAGACCTACGCAATGGCAGCGGCGGCGATCCTTTCCATCACGCTGGTGCCAGTTCTGATGGGATACTTTGTGCGCGGCCGGATTCTTTCGGAGCACAAGAACCCTCTGAACCGTATCGTGATCTGGATTTACCGGCCCTTTCTGGATGCTGCTGTCGCGTGGCCGTGGGCCACGACGTTGCTCGCCGGTGTGCTGGTCGCTTCGATGTGGTGGCCGCTGCAGCGTATCGGGACCGAGTTCATGCCAGAGCTGAACGAGGGCGATTTCCTTTACATGCCGACACTGTACCCCGGTGTCTCCATCGGCAAGGCACGCGAAGTGCTGCAGCAATCCGACCGGCTGATTGCTACGGTCCCTGAGGTCGCGACGGTGCATGGCAAGCTTGGACGCGCCGATACCGCCACGGATCCCGCTCCGCTCACAATGATCGAGACGACGATTCAGCTGAAACCTGAATCCGAATGGCGCGCGGGCATGACGATGGAAGGCATACGCGACGAGCTTGACCGCGCTGTGCAAATTCCTGGTGTGACCAATGTCTGGATTCAGCCGATTAAGAACCGCATCGATATGCTTGCCACAGGGATCAAGACACCCGTCGGTGTCAAAATCTCCGGCGCTGATTTGAGCGTCATCGAGCAGATTGGTGTCGATATCGAACGCGTGGTTGCAGGTATCGACGGTACGGCATCAGCCTATGCAGAGCGGCCTGTAGGAGGGCGGTTTGTGGAGATCGACGTCAACCGCGATGCCGCTGCGCGCTATATGATGAGCGTACGTGAAGTGCAGGATGTCGTTCAGACCGCAATCGGCGGGATGCAGGTCTCGGAATCCGTGGAAGGCCTTGAGCGGTTTCCAATAAATCTGCGCTACCCCCAGGAATGGCGGAACAGCCCCGAACGCCTGCGCGACCTTCCGGTGGTCACGCCGTCCGGTGCGCATATCCCCCTTGGCAACCTGGCAGAGATCAAAGTGGTGGACGGACCCGGTATGATCCGGTCCGAAAACGCACGCCGCACTGGTTTTGTCTTCATCGACATCGCGGGCCGGGACCTGGGAGGCTACGTAACCGAAGCCCGTCAACTGGTTGCGGCAGAGGTGGAATTGCCGCCTGGCTACTCGATCACATGGTCCGGTCAGTACGAGTACATTGAGCGCATGCAGGAGCGGCTGAAGCTGGTTGCACCGGCAACGCTGCTTATCATCACACTGATGCTCTTTCTGGCCTTCAATCGAGTAATCGAGGTTGGGATCATCCTTGCCGCGTTGCCGGTTGCCCTCGCAGGAGGTGTCTGGTTCCTGTGGTACTTAAGCTTCGACATCTCTGTCGCTGTTCTGGTGGGGTTCATTGCACTGGCCGGTGTCGCGGTTGAAACCGCGATTGTTATGCTGCTGTATCTCAATCTAGCCTGGGAAAAGCGAAAAAACCTCGCGGCTGAGGCACAGCGCAAATTGACAACCGATGATGTCGAAGAGGTAGTCTTCGAAGGCGCACTTCTACGAGTACGCCCCAAAGTGATGACGGTGGCGACAATCTTCGCCGGCCTAATTCCGATCATGTATGGCCAAGGCACCGGTTCGGAGATCATGCAGCGCATTGCAGCCCCGATGGTAGGCGGGATGGCGACTGCCACGCTGCTAACCCTTTTGGTCATTCCTTCCATCTTCGTGATCTGGAAGCGATTGGCTCTTACCCGTGTCAACCAAACCCTGCTGCAGGAACCCGGCCGAGAGGCATCACCGGTACCGGCAGAATAGCCCGAAATGTGAAATCACCCTAAGAGGACAATCCAATGAAAAAACTTGCTGTAACCCTAGTTGCCTCGCTTTTGGCTGCACCCATCGCTTCCGCTCAGACGAGCCATAGCACAATGGACCATTCCAATATGGGGATGAGCGATGCTCAAATGGAAGGTGCTGTTCATGCGAAGGCAACCATCAATTCGATTGGCGAAAACTCTGCAAACGTCAGCCACGAGCCGATCCCCGAAATCGGTTGGCCTGCAATGACAATGGATCTCACTCTAGCCTCAAGTCTTCAAATCACGGATGATTTATCAGAAGGCGCTTTGGTCACACTGATGCTGATTAAGAACGACAACGGAATGTACGAGATTGGCGCTATCATGCCTGAGTAAGAAGAAAGGTGAGTGGCAGATCACACTGTCTCTGCCACTCGCCAAGACCGCAAAATGCAAGGCGGAAACCTTTGTCCGTCTCTCTACAAGCCGACGTATTTTCCGTGAAGATCTAGCCATCGAAGCAATTCTAGCGAACATGATATTGAGAGCTATCCACGCATGCATCCGCGCTCAGAAGACTGGTTTCGACTTAAAGCTGGCAACGTAAAGTGGGCAGTAAAAAGTCCGCTTCCCGACCGTCGAGCCTGAGACAGCCATTCTTTGCCGCGCCTGCGACGAGTGGCCGGAAAGTCCTGGCCCCGGTTTTTGCCCTCCTCGATCTTGCTGCGGTATGCACAAACGGCTGCTGTTCTCCTTGTGAGACGGCGTGAAATTTTATGCTGTTGCGGCAAGATCGGCGCCATGAACGCACGCAGCACGAATTTGAGAGGTCCGGTGTGGGCTCCTTCGAGACCTTCGCCGCCATCTACTCCAATGGCCGGTACGCTCGCAGACCCTTTCCATCAATATGAACTGACGGCTGCCTAAGAAGCTTATCCACTATCACTTTTTCCGATCCGCATGAGTGCGTCTAAGTCGATTTCCTGCTTCTGTTCGTCATTTATATCCGGCCGGGTTTCCGATACCGGCTGGGGCCCTTGGACGTCCCACATCACCGCCAACGCGCCCGTATTCCAGCGATACACCCAACCGACAACACTACGCTCGTCCGTCCCGATCAGATTCGCAATCGCGACGCCTTCGACCTCATCTTCGTTCACTGTTTACTGACTTCCTGCACTGTGGCGCTGCGAATTGCGGCGTGGGGTTGCAGAGCGTTCGCTACGACCGCGCGCCGGACTTCGTTGATTTTGGCTACCTGGTCCTCGATGAGGGAATATTCATCAGACCGGGAAAATGGGTTCCCGCGTTCTCAACAATTCATTTGGTTCAAATCCTGTGGTCGGGCTCCGTGGCGGCTTCGACAATCGACAGGACTTCATCTTTGTCAAAACCAATGACCCTCGCCAGAACTGTAAACTCCACGACGTCGATACGACGCTCGCCACTTTCGAGACGTGCCACAAATGACTGGTGGCGTTTGAGCTTCGCCGCCAACTGCTGCTGGCTGAGACCCGCATTTTGACGTGCTTCAACCAACGCACGGACGAGCGCCAACTGGCCATTTGTTCTGATTGTTTTTGCCACGCGTCACATACCTTTTGTGACGTCGCTAGCGGATGAAATCTGTTATCTAAAAAGTAGATATTTGAGGGTGTTATCGGCGTCTGGTTTCCATGGGCTGCAAGTCTGATGCTCCCGAGGTTGCCCATCAATCCCCTACCAATTGTAGAAATCGGCCATAGTCCTCGCTGACTTCCCGCGCTTCTTCGAAAGCGCGGGCGCGTTCGCTGTCGAGGCAACGGAAGTAGCTCTGGATATCCTGGATGTAATCTTCGAAGTCGCCGCGGATGATATCCGCATAGTCCCGCGCGGCCCGCGAATCGCTTGGCAGGAAAGGACGGGATGGCGCAGAGCAGGATGCCGCCAAAACCGGCCCGGGAACGCAGATCAGAAGAGCTATAGCTTGCATTGGGAGCAGGCATGTCAACCTTGGGTTTCTCAAACCTGTTATCTCCTTGATCGCGGACACTGGCCGTGACTAGTGTTTGCGTAACCAAACTACAGCTAAAGCACGATATTACATCTTGCGGTTGATAGTATACTATCGTAACTCTGGGCTTCAAGTGGGAATGCCTGGGGTCGCGCCATTGGAGAAAGCGTGAGCCGGGCCATGAACTGGGACATCGAAGCACCAAATGTGGTTACGGAAGCCAGGTTCCGCGAACTCGTGGAAAGCGGCTATAGCGCAGAAATCCTGTGCCAGGAGTCGGCACATAAGAAAGGCCCCAGCTATTACGGGGTCTGGATCATGCGCGTTGTCTCTGATGACGGGGTGGAAAAGCTCCTCGTCACCGCCCGCACGCGGACGACCTACAACGATATCAAGATCCGCGAGTTCAAGACGATCTCTGGCGTGGTGTCATTCTTCATTGGCCTTGGCTTTGCGCATGTCGATCTGCCGCTTGAGGCGGGGACAAGCCGTACGCACAAACTCGCCCCGCCAGACAAAGCCCCATCAGACAAGGGCGCTGACAACTAACCTCGTCTGCCTCTGGCTGGTCGCAGCACCTGCCTCAGCGCAAATGGTCCTGGTCATGGAGAGCGACGGCTCTCTGACCCCGTCGCGGTCTCAGAGCGGTTTTGCCCGGAACTACAATGACGGCATCGGTCAGGGTTCGGCCTCCGATGGGATCGCGATCTTCGGCGAGGTAGAGACCGAGCAAGAGGGCGTCGAAGTCGCGGCCCTTGCCCGCCCGACTCCCCTGCCCCGCGCCGATGTCCTCTCCGGGATTCAGACCACGGCCTTACGCTATGCCGACCATCCCGGCCTGCGTCGCGCGGGGCTTTCCGTGACGGATTGGCTGGCTCTCTATCGGGCCAATGTCGAGGTTGAGAGCGCCTACCGGCAGGATGCGATTTCAAGTGCAGGTGCCATTGGCCTTGGTCAATTGATGCCAGCGACGGCGCTTGATCTGGGCGTCGACCCGCGCGATCCGTTGCAGAACCTCGACGGCTCCGCCCGCTACCTCGCGATGATGCTGGAGACGTTCGGCGATCCGCGCCTGGCGCTTGCGGCCTACAACGCGGGGCCGGATGCCGTGCGCCAACACGGTGGCATTCCCCCTTACCGAGAAACCCAGAACCACGTGGCCCGCGTCATGGCCGTCGTGGCCCGATTGGAAGGATCAAATTCATGAAACAGATTTCAAACCTCTTTGTCGCCTCGCTGGCGCTATTCCTGCTGATTGCCGAACCCGCCCTTGCACAGAGCATCGATCTCTCCCCGATCCAGAGCCTGTTACAGGGCATTGTCGATGCGCTGACCGGCCCTCTTGGTGTGGTCATCGCCACACTCGCGGTCCTCGGCGTTTTCTTGAGCTGGTTCTTCAACATCATCGACCTGCGCCAAGCGCTTTGGGTCCTCGTGGGCATCGCCGGTGTTGCGGCCGCCCCCACCATCGTTGCCGCGGTCTTTGCCGGTGGCTGAGCGCTCGCCTCTCTTCCTCGGCCTCGTGCGCCCGCCCAAGCTACTGGGCCTGCCGATCATGTATGCGATGGTCTGGCTCTTCGGTTCGGTGCTCTTGTTCGTCTGGGTTCAGCACATCGCGGTACTGGGTGTCGCCGCCCTACTCTATCCGGTACTGTGGAAGGCCGCGGATTGGGACCCGCGCTTCATCGACGTGATGATGACAGCGCTGCAGGAGACGCCACCCACGCGAAACCGCAGCATCCATGGCGGGGACAGCTATGCCCCGTGATGACGCCCGTGATGCTGCGCTCGACCCCCGCACAATGACGCCGGACTGGTATGCGCGCGAGACCCGCCTTGCGCATATGCTGCCCTATGTGAGCCTCGTCGATGACCAGACCGTGCGGACGCGGGTGAACGAACTCTTCCGCTGCATCCGGCTCGAGGGGATCAACAGCTACACGACGGACGATGCCTATCTCGACAAGGTGACGGCGCTTTTTGCCCGCATCGTCGCGCAGCTCGGGCCGGAATTCAGCTATTACGTCCACAAGGCCTCCAAGGCCATCAAACCTGATCTCGACCCCATCCGTGAGGACAGCTTCGCGGGCGAGGTGGACCGGCGCTGGCGCACCAAGCTCGAGACCAGCGGGCTCCGAGACAAGACCCTGACGCTCACCGTCATTCACCGCCCGCCCCCGAAAAGCCTCCTGCCGTTCCTCAGCCGCAGCGCACCGGACCGGCTGAGGGAGGAGACTCGCAAGCGCCTGCAGCGCCTCGGCGAGGCCGTGAATGTATTCCTCTCGGGCCTCACCGAGCTCAAGCCGCGCCTGCTGTCAGCCACATCAGGCGAACTGGTAGGGTTTCTGGGCGCGCTGAACACGGGCACCGAGCTGCCGCTCTACCCGGCAAACACCTACGGCTTTCTGTCCTTCAACGTCGCCAATACCCGCGTGACGTTTCAGGGCGACCATTTCGAGCTTTCCGAAGGCGTCGTGGGCCATCGCTACGGCAAGAGTTTCACCATCGGGGAATACTCGGAAGGCACCTCCTGCACCATGTTCGACATGCTGAACCTGCCGGTCGACATGATCGTGACGCACTCCTTCACGCCGATCAATTCGAACCTCATGGCGGGCCGCATCAAGCGGCAAAAGCGCCAGATGCAGGCCAGCCAGGACGCGGCCCTCTCGCTCCTGGAAGCCCTCGATATCGCCGCCGATGATCTCGAGGCCAAGCGCCAAAGCTTCGGCGAACACCATATGGTCGTGACGCTCTTCTGCGAAACGCTGGATGAGCTGCAGACGCTCAGCGCCGAAATCGTGAACGCCGCCGCGACCGAAGGCGTGAAGATGATCGGTGAGCGGGTCGCCGCAAAGGCCCATTACCTCAGCCAGCATCCCGGCAACCAGCCCAAGCGCGTGCGTGCCAGCGCCGTCACCAATCGCAACTTCGCGGATTTCGCGGCCTTCCACCGAACGCAGCTCGGCAAACCCGCAGCACTTACCCCATGGGGCCGGGTCATCACCTATTTGCCCACGCCCGAGCAGAGCGCCTACCGGTTTTCCTATCACGAGCAGGGATCGCCCGACAAAGAACCGACCAGCGGGCATACACTGATCATGGGCCGGCCCGGGTCAGGTAAGTCTGTGCTTTCGGCCTTCCTGATGACCCAGGCCCGTCGCGCGGGCGCCCGGATCTTCGTTTTCGACTACCGCCTCGGTATGGAGATGGCGGTCCGCGCGAATGGCGGGCGCTACGCGTCCCTGAACGCCGGTCAGCCCACGGGCCTCAACCCGCTCTGGACCGAGACCGATGCGCGCGGCACCGCCTGGCTGTCGGATTGGCTTGCCGCCCTGCTCTACCGCGCTGACAAGCCCCTGACGCCCGCACAGACCAACCGCATCCAGGAGGTCGTGCGCCAGAATGCCCAGGCCTCCAATCCGGCCCTGCGGAACTGGCGGGATTTCGCGTCGCTTTTTGTGTCCACCGATGATGGCGGCGATCTGCACCAGCGCCTGCTCGAGTGGACCGAAGACGGTCGCTATGGCTGGATCTTCGGGCAGAGCCTCGAGGACACCTTCTCGCTCAGGGGCGATGTCGTGGGCTTCGATCTGACCGGCATTCTCGACAGCGAGGCCGACAAGGAACGGATGGCGGTTCTCTCCTATCTTTTCCGCCGGGTCGAACGCGAAATCGAGGACCGCCGCCCCACCATCATCGTGATCGACGAGGCCTGGAAGGCGCTCGACAACGCGTATTTCGCCGAGCGGCTGTCGAACTGGCTGGTGACCGCGCGCAAGCAGAACACCGTCGCGGTGATGATGACGCAATACGCAAGCCAGCTCGAGCGCACCCGGACCGGCAAGACCATCGTCGAGGCGGTGCCGACGCAGATCCTGCTGCCCAATATCCGCGCGCAGCCTGCGGACTACGCCATGCTGAACCTCACGGAGAAGGAGCTCGACGTCCTTCTCAACACGGGCAGCAACAGCCGTTTGGCGCTGATCCGCGACGATCAGGGCTCGATCGTCGTCGATGCCGATCTGAGCGCGCTTGGACCCAATCTCACCATCCTTGGCGGCATGGAAAAGGGCGAAGCGCTTGTCGGCGCCGATTACCGCGACCGCCCGGACTTCTGGAGGCTTTCATGATCCGTACCCTGTTTCTTATCACCGCGCTCGGCGCTTTGGCCTCCTGCACCCAGTACCGGGAGCCGCAGGCGAACTGCTTCACATTCCTCGCGTCAACGGCACCCGTCGCGCCTGATTGCCACTTCACGCCCCTTGGCACCCCGGAGGGCGACATTGAAGTCTAGCCTGCCTCATATCCTGGCACTTTGCCTGCTGCCCGGTCTCGGCGTCGCGCAAGGCGTGCCGACCAATGACAGTGGGCTGACCGCGCGTGACATCGTCGAGACCGGCGATCGCGAGGCTGACTTGGCCGTTCAGTCGGACAAGCTTGCCGTGCGCGAACTCATTGCCGAGATCGAACGGGAGCAGCTGGAAACCCTGCAACGCATCCTTGATGCCCAGACCAGCTTCGGCGGTCAGGGCTTGCCAGCTATGGTCTCGGGGCTGGAAAGCGGCAGCGGGGATCCGGCCCGGTCAGTCGAGGCGGTCTATGGCACGGGCGAGATCGATCCCAATCCCGGCGGTGAACAGATGTTTGGGGATGCGTCTGAGACCATCGAGCAGCTCATCATCCGCGTGGCTCAGGAGACCAGTGGCTTTGCGGGTGTTGGCCGCGCGGGTCTTTCCCCCGTCCAATGGCGCGCGCTTCTACAGGCCCTCATCTGGCAGGAAAGCCGGTTTACGATTGGGGCACGGTCTCCCGTCGGCGCCTATGGTCTCACCCAGATCATGCCGGGCACCGCCAGCGATCTGGGCATTAACCCGGAATACTATGACAGCCCTTACCTGCAGGTGCATGGCGGCGCGCGCTATCTCGCGACCCAGCTCAACACATTCGATGGCAACATCATCAACGGCCTCGCGGCCTATAACGCCGGACCCGGCCGGGTCTTCGAGTATGGCGGCGTTCCGCCCTTTCGCGAGACCCAGCACTACGTCCAGGTGATCCCCGAACGCTACAATCTCTATCTGACCCGTATCGGCGGGATCGAAGCGCTTGGCACGATCGACCCCGCGCTTCTCGCCAATGCCAACCTCTCGCTCACGGGTCATGGGGCGGCCTTTTATGGCAGCAACTCACCCGCCGCGATCCGCCAAGCCGCCCTGCGCATCCGCGATATCGTCGAGCGGATTTCCGAGACAGAAGATGTGCAGGAGAGCATGGCGCTCAACACCTATGCCCGCGCCGAACTCGTGCGCCTCGTCGCTGCACGCATCCGGCTTCAGGCGGCACGCACCCGCGTCCTTTCTGCCGAGGAGCTGGCCCAGGCCAGCGCTCGCATGACCGAAGGCGCGTTCATGGATTTTACGATCAGGGAGATTGAATGATGGGACATCTGCTCTTGAGGACAGCTTTGGCCACGACACTTGGGATCGGTCTGCATCTTGGCGCCCTATCCCCTGCCCTCGCGCAAGGCGTGCCCGTCGTCGACACCCAGAACATCGCGCAAAACATCCAGCAGCTGCGGCAGATGATCGAGGACGAGATTCTGCAAAACGAGCAGCTGACGCAGCTCCGCGAACAGCTTGCCACACTCACGGATCAACTCGCGGAGCTGCAAAGAACCTATGAAGCGCTCACCCGACTTGCCGAGCTTCCCGAAATCATCCGCACGGAAATGGAAGACGAGTTGAACGGCCTGCTCGACCAAGAGTTCGGCGACATCCTCGCCACGATTGAGGCGATCAAGACTGGGGATTTCTCGGGCCTCTCGGGCTCCGGCGCAGGCGAGATCGAAACCCAGATGGACCGCGTTCTGGCCGACCTCGGCTTTGACGAGGACACCCTCTCGGAAATGGCCACGAGCGGAAATCCCGGAGCCAACCGCGTGGCGACGCAGGCCACCACCGGTGCCCTTGTCTCGGCGGCGGCCCAGAACAGCTATGAGGATGCCGGCCAATCGCTCGAGCGGGTCGACCGCCTTGTCGGACTCATCGACGACATGGACGAACTCAAGGAAAGCATCGATCTCAACACGCGCGTGACCGCGGAGCTCGCCATTGCACTGGTCGCCATGTGGCAACTCGAAGCCATCCAGACCGTGGGCGATGGCACCGGCGGCGTGATCGATGCCGCCACCATCGCCGAAGAACAGCGCTTCATGGATTTCACCTTGCCAGACCTCCGGGCAGACTGATCGTGGGGGCATGACGGGTGGCGACTGAACAAGAAATCATCGAGGAAGAACTGGTCTATGGTGCCTTACGCCGCGAACGGCTCTGGCAACGCCTTGGCCTGATGGGCCTTTTCTTCGGTATCATCGGCTGTCTGAGTGCCGCGGCTGTCTCGATCCTCGATGTCGACCCGCCCCCGGTTGTTGTCCCCTACGATCCCGCCACCGGTTTTGCTCTCCCCGAAGCCTCGGTGGGCGCCTCCTCGGTGACCGCCAATCAGGCGATCATCGAGGCGGAGGTCTTCCGCTATGTGACCGACCGGGAGGTCTATAACCAGCTGGACAACGATCTGCGCATCCGCAGCGTCCTGCGCCGCTCGGATGGGGCCGCCGAGAGCGGGCTGCGCCAGATCTGGAACAGCGCCAACGAAAATTACCCGCCGACCGTCTATGGCCCCAATGCCCGGCTCGACGTGGAAATCCTCAGCATCAACCGGATCGGAACCAACCGCGCCACGGTCCGCCTGCGCAAGCGCCTGACGTCTATCAATGGCGTTCAGACAGGCCTCTTCACTGCCACGCTTCTCTTCGAGTTCCGCCCGGAGACCCGCCGCTCCATCGACGAGGTCTGGACCAATCCATTCGGCTTCACCGTGCTCGAGTATTCCATCCGCTCCGACAGATTGGAGAATTAATGCGCTTCTGGAATTCACTTCAAATTATCTTGTCGTCAATGTGCCGAGAGCGCGCAGCGCGGCAGGGTATCGGTGACACTACTTATTCCGGAAACGCATGTTTGTTGCTCGTACGAACTGCAGTTGTTGTCCTTTTCGTTTTGCTGCCAGTCGTTGCCTTCGCCGAAGCCATCCCGCGTGGCGGGCCCAACGACAGCCGCGTGCGCTTGGCCACCTACCAGGAAGGCCAGGTCTATCGCCTCAACGTCTCGCTCACCCACGTGACCACCATCGAATTTGGCGAGGGCGAAAGCATCCGCTCGATCATCGCCGGCGACACGGAAGGCTTCGAGATCGACGGCGTTCCGGGCGGTCAGGCATTTGCCATCAAGCCCGTCGCGCGCGGGGTGCATACCAATGTGACAGTTTATACGAACCGCCGGAGCTACTACTTCAACGTCGAGGAGGTCCGCAGCCCGACCTTCTACGTGGTGCAGTTCCGCTATCCGGACGACGCTGCGCGCCCGACCCGGGCCATCGCCGCCCAAGCGCCAAACTACAATTACGGTGCCAGCGCGCGGACCGAGTTCACGCCAACCCGCATCTGGGATGACGGGACGTTTACATATTTCGCGTTTCCGCGGAACGCACCTGTGCCAGCGATCTTCCGCTACGCGGGCGGCCGCGAGCGCACGGTCAACACGCAAACCCCTGAAGACGGCGTGATCCGCGTCAGCGGCGTAAACCGCCAATGGGTCCTGCGACTTGGCGAAGAGGTGGTCTGCATCGAGGCGATCCCGCCCGCGGAGGCCGCCTCATGAGCGATACTGAGAACACCGAGCTGGAAAAACGCCTCGCCGCCCTTGAGAAAGGCAGTGCCCGCGCGCCCATAGCGGCGCAGCGCCGGTCGCCCTTTCTCGCGCTGATCGTGGTCCTCGTCATCGGCGCGGGTGGTGCCCTGCTCTATCTCCTCTCACAGCCCGACGAAGAGGAAGCCTTGCCGACGGCCACCCCGGACGTCTTCCAAAACGAGGGGGACGGCTTTGGCGCTATCGAGACCTTGCCCCCGCCCGAGCCCGAGGTTGTGTTTGTCGAACCAGACCCCGACGAGCCCAATGCCGAGCTGCTGGCGCAGATCAGCGCCTTACAGGCCCAGATCGAGGAATTGCGCAACGCCCCCGAAGCGATCGTCGAGGACAACACCGCCGCGGCCGAGGCGATCGACGCGCTGACCGCCCAGATCGCGGCGCTGCAAGCCGCCTCGGAAGCCGCACAGGAGCGGTTCCAGGCCGAACTAACGGCCCGGGATCGTACCCTCGAGCAATTGCGCATGGATCTGGAACTGGCCCAACTCGAGGCCAGCCGACCCCTACCCGCGCCACCGGGCCCCACGGAAGATGAGCTGCGCGCACGCGAGCAAGAGCGACTGCGCCGCGAGGAAGAAGCCCGGCGCATGGCCGAGCTGGAGCGCCGCGCCGCGGAGGAACGCGCCTTCCAGGAGCGGCGCATCGCCTCTCCCACCATCGCTTTTGGCGGTGCCTCCGGAGCGAATGAAACGGCTCTGACCGAACGCACTTTTGGCGAGGTGACGGATTTCGTGCTGAACGGGGCGCTGCCCTCTACCGTGACGCAGGCCGAGGTGATCGCCAATCCCTCCAACACGATTCTACAGGGCACCATGATCCAGGCCGTCATGGAAACTGCCCTTGACAGCTCCCTGCCCGGCCAGACCCGTGCCGTGGTGTCCGAGGATGTCTACAGCGTCGATGGCGCGCGCCTCTTGATCCCCCGCGGATCCCGCCTCATCGGGCGCTACCGCGCCGGCGTCGATATCGCGCAGCGCCGCGTCACGATTGCCTGGGACCGGATCATCCTGCCCGACAACCAGACCGTCCAGATCAGTTCATTCGGGGGTGATGAACTGGGCCGTTCTGGCGTCACGGGTTTCGTGGACACACGCTTCGCCGAGCGTTTCGGGTCGGCCGCCTTGATCTCGCTGATTTCCGCGGCACCAAGTGCCGCCGCCTCCGAGGTCCAGGATGAGACTGCCGCCGACGTTCTCGAAGACGTTGGCGATGATCTGGCAGATGCCACGGACAGCGTCATAGGCGATTACCTCTCCATCGGCCCCGTCATCTATGTCGACCAGGGCGCGCGCGTCACTGTCATGGTCGACCGCGATCTGGAGATATTCTGAGCCCATGTCGCTGAGCTATCTTGAAACCTCGCTCGACCGGATCGACGCCGCCGCCCGCGACGATGTCATCGAGATTTGCATCAATCCAGACGGGACCTGCTGGGGCGAATTCCAGGGTGATCACTTCATGCGCGCGCTGGACCAGAGGCTGACGGGCGTTCAGGTCAGGGACCTCGGCAACCAGATCGCCTCCTCGGCCAATACCACGATGAGCAAGGACCGCCCCATCGTCTCGGTCTCGATCACCTATAAGGGGCGCCCGATCCGCGCACAGGTCATCACCCCGCCCGCCGTGCTCTCGGCCATGTCGATCAGCCTGCGGTTCTTCTCAAGCCTGCCACTCGAGGGCATTGCGCTCGATTTCCTCTACGGAAAGGAGCGAAAGCTCGAAGACCTGCGCGTGGAAAAGAAGCGCGCCTTGCGCGCCGTCGTGGCCGCGGGCGTGATCGATGATGCGCTGGCATTTTGCGTCGAGAACAAGCTCAACATGATCGTCTCGGGCGGCACCTCCACCGGCAAGACCGTGGCCGCGCGCAAGATCCTCGCCCATGTGCCGGCCGAGGAACGCATCGTTACCATCGAGGAAGCGGCCGAGCTTCTGCCGACCCAGCCCAATGCCGTGACCCTCATCGCCAATCGCGACGCAGAATTCCAGACCGCCGATGTGCTTCTCACCGCCACGCTCCGCATGCGCCCCGACCGGATCATCCTGGGCGAGGTGCGTGGCAAGGAGGCCATGACCTTTCTGGAAGCCATCAACACCGGCCATGGCGGCTCCATGACCACGTTGCATGCCGAAACCCCGCAACTGGCCGTGCAGCGGCTTGCGATCGCAGCACTCAAAACCGAAATCCCGATGACCTATGCCGACATGATCCAGTACATCGAGAACTCCATCGACGTGATCATCCAGGCCGGCCGCCATGACGGCAAACGCGGCATCACAGAATTCTACCTCCCCGGCGCAACTGAGATTGGAACTTCTCCATGAAGACGTTTGAATACAATATCCTGTCCTTTCCCATGACCCGCAAGACCAGCCTCTCCGACATGCAGGCCAGCCTGAACGAGAAGGGCGCAGACGGGTGGGAGGTGGTGTCGATCAGCACTTCGGAATTCGCCAATATCGGGCACACCGTTTTCCTGAAGCGTGAGACCACACCAGCCGGAGCCACGGCATGAGGCAGGCGCAGCACCTCGCCTTGGCCGCGCTGGCCCTAAGCCTGACGCCTACCTTCGCCGTTGCCGAGCGCAACCTGGTGCCGACCCTCGAGCGCAGTTTCAACGTCTGTCCAGACCGGCCCGCTGAACCCGTGTGGATGCAGGAGATCCCCCTGCGCCAAGCCTATCAGCGCGTGTTGGTTCAAGACATCTACCGCGCCCAGAACCTCGAGCGGATTGTCGAGACCGTCAGCTGCGCCTGCGAAATCCGGTTCCCGTCCTGGGACGCTGCCGAAGCGGTGTTTCGTGAGCGCCACGCGAGCGACGAACGATGGGAGATGCTGCGAGCCTCGGACGCCAACAACCGCCGCGCCAACGCCGCCCGCCCTGCAGCGAAAGCAATCTGCGACGCCGCAGGCAATTGGTAAGGCGGGGCCGCGATGAGCGTTGTCACCTATTTCGTTGAAACCTCCCAAGCCTATCTCGACACCGCCGCTGAGACACAGTTTGGTGCGGTTGCAGCAACGGTCGGCACGCTCCTGGTTTTGGGGACAACGCTGGTGGTGATCCTCGTCGGCATCAACATGATCTATCAATATCGGGCCATGGATGGGCACACAGCCTTCTGGCTCGCGGTCAAGATCGGGCTCATCGGGATATTCGCGACCAATTGGATGCAGTTCAACGCGTTCTCGTCTGCCATTCTCTATGGGATCGACAGTATCGCGGGCGCGCTGGTGGCCTCGGTCGGCGGCGGCAGTCCGGGGCCCTCGGGAACTTTCGCCGAAGAATTCGACCGGCTGATCGCGGAGCTTGGCGACTATCTGAACGCTGCCGGGTCCGAGCTGAACTGGATGGCTGGCGCCATGCTCGACATCGTCGGTGTGCTTCTGCTCTCGATCCTTGGCGGACTGGCCGCCTTCATCCTCGTGGCCTCCCGACTGATGATCGCGCTTCTGATCGGGATCGCCCCGGTGATGATTTTCCTCACCCTCTTCGAAGTGACCAAGGACTATTTCGCGCGCTGGCTTTCGGCGTTGGTTTCCTTCGCGCTCTACCCCATCGTCGTCGCAGGCGTGTTCGCAACGATCACTGGCGTCTCTTCCGCTCTGATCGGAGAGCTTGGCGACCCGGAAGGGGCCTCAAATATAGGCGCGCTCATCCCCTTCTTCATGATGGTCCTCATGGCCAAGGGCTTCATTGTCGCCACGCCATTCATCGTCCGCGCAATCTCCGGCAACATCATGATGCCAGCGCTCTCCGGCGGCCTCGGTGGCGGGTATAGCTTTGCCCGCGCCGCCATGGGCAGCCAGCAGGCCTACAACCGCTACCTAATCGGAGGCGCAAGCGGCGCAGAATACGCAGCACTCAGGGCGCGGCAGTTCTTCGGGGTGCAGCAGATGCCTGTCAGGCAAGGGATGGGGCAGACGGGTCAAGCAAGTGGCTCAGTGTCATCGGGAGCCGGGTCTCAAATGCTGGCGCAACTGGCACGCTTGGGAAGGCTGGGGCGACGATGAGTTTCGATTACCAGCCTTTATTGCCACCACGGATTGCTGCAGGGCAGGTCGCTTAATGACGATCGTAACTCGCATTCAGCGCTCAAAAAAGGCGTTGAACCCAACTTATCGGTTGTGTACTTGAGCACAACAGAAAAGTTGTGTAAAAAGAGGCATGGCGATGAATGGAATCACCCTTAACGAGAAGGAGGCGCGGGAAACACGCGCCCGTATATCTCGTCTAACCGAGGCACTGAACTCGGAGCACGCAATGAAGCCGGTTGTTGCCGGCTTGCCGCCTGAGGTGGTTTCTCAAGTCTCGCGCATGATGAAGGCCGAGCGCGAGCGCTTGACCCACGCGGTTGAGGCATACGAAGAGGCCAAGGACACCCAACGCCCCACCGCTCTAAAGGCACTCGTAAATCGTGACCTTGGGCTGATGCTTATTGTGGCGAGGATCGCCAACGGCTTCTCTCAGAAGGACCTGGCATGGCGCCTCGGCGTGAAGGAGCAACAGGTCCAGCGGTGGGAAGCTGAGCGATATGGGCAGATCAGCCTCAAGAATTACCATCGCGTGGCGGCGCTGCTCGGTGTGCGTCCGTGGGCAGACATGTCCGACCAACCGGAACTCCGCGGGCTGGACAAGGTCATCGACGGGGTGTCGAAAGCCGAAATCAAGAAAATCCTCAAGCATGGACGCGAAAACAGCTGGTTCGCCGAGGACTTCACCGAGGCCGAACTTCGTCGCTACATCGCCGAGAACCGGATCGACTTTGGAAGTCCTGGACTTCTGAGAACTGGCCTGAACGTTGTGGATCACACCGAAGACGTCATGCTCCACGCTTGGCGCGCCAGGGTCACAGCAAGGGCGCGCGAGGCATTCGCGGGGGTCGAGGACGTTCACGAGCCGCTTGAACTCAAGTGGATGCCCGACCTGGTCCGGCTGAGCAAAGAGCCCCATGGGCCACTTCTGGCAGTAGAAGTGCTTGCCAGCCAAGGTATTGTGTTGATCGTGGAGCGGCAGGTGCCCGGCCTAAAGATCGACGGCGCTGCGTTCATCGTGGACGGAAGGCCGGTCATCGGAATGACTTTGCGGACCGACACGGTGGACAACTTTTGGTTCACGCTGATGCACGAACTTGCCCATGTTACGCTTCACTTCTCCACTGGGCTGGCCGTAGGCTTCTACGATCAGACGGACCAAGAGACATCGGTCGATGAACAGGAGGAGGAAGCCAACCGCTTCGCTTCCAACTTGCTCATCCCGGAAGAACGTTGGCGGCGCTCTACCGCCCGAATTGCGAAGTCGGCTGCGGTCATCGAGCGTTTCGCTAACGAGCTAGGTATCCATCCGGCGATTGTGTTCGGGCGGATACGCAAGGAGCGGGGCGAGTGGTCCCTGTTCACAAATAAGATCGGGAGGAACACCGTGAAGAAACTGTTTGTGGGCGAAGCCCAGAAAGGAAAGAGTGATGCTCCCATACTACCCGGCCCTAAGGGCTAAGCCCGGCGAGTTCGCGGCCTGCGGCAGGCTGGCCCCCCGTTATCAGGGGTACGTTTGCCCGCGCTTCGTGGTGCCGCCTCCCACTGAGTCCGACCCCGAAAAGGGGCGCGTACCCACGCTGGACGAAATCGCCCACATAATGGGGGAGCGCCTCGGAAAGAGCTGGCCCCACCGGCGTGCGTTCCTCGACCCGCAACTGGCGGCGGCGGCCCTCGGCGACGAAGGAGTGGCTACGCTCTTCCGCATCGCCAGGGCGGTAAACTTCCGCCTGCTTCCAGTCCTGACGATCGCCGATCTGACCAACCCGGCCCGCCAGGCGCTCATTCGGGACGGCGACGTCAGGACGGGTATCTACATGGACTTCGAGGAGGTTGATCCGGCTGCCTTGGTCGAGGCGGTGAAGAAGGCGGGCCTCCGGCCGGAACACTGCGTCCTCTTCGTGGATTTCACCGGAGCCCCCCTCGGTGCCGACTTCGCGCCTGCTATCGGCGAAATTTTCGATCAATTGGACGGCGCGGCGCGGTGGAGCAAGATCGTCTATCAAGCGTCAGCGTACCCGGACAAGCTGCCGGTCGGTGCCAACGAACGCACGTTAATCGCCAGGGCAGAGTGGACCACCTTCCAGGCGGCACTCAAGGAGACAGGCGTCCAACCGGACCGACTGGCCTACGGTGACTTTGGCGCGGATTGCGGGCGAATGATGTTTCCTAAGGGGAAGGGCGGCGGAAGGCCAAGGCCGCATCTGCGCTACACCGGCAAGTCCCACACCTTGGTGATAAGGGGCAGCGACTCGGGAACCTTCACGCCGACGATGCGCGACGTCTGCAAGCAGATCATCGAGAGCAAGGAGTACAGCGGCAGGAGTTTCTCCCCCGCGGACGACCGTATCTGGCGAAACGCGAAGGGACTGACTGATACCTGCGGCGACGCGACTGGCTGGCGGGAGCTGAACACCGCGCACCACCTGGTGAGGATCGTCACGGACTTGGGCGCCATGTCTGGCATCGAGTTCGAGGAAGATGCTGTCGCTGAGTACTCGGAGCAGGAAAGCTTGTTCTAGAGTTTTTCCTTCGAGTTTACCTAGTCGCGGATCGTCCTCCAAATTTGCAAACTGCTTCTGGCTCTCGCTGCAGGCGTCCTGTCTTTTTTTATGTTGAGTGAGCAAAAATGCATCTTTCACGAATATTGATTGAGAATTTCCGGAACTTTTCGAAGCTGGACGTGGCCCTCGATGGGAATATCGTTGTGGTTGGTGAAAACAAGGTTGGCAAAAGCAACCTGATGCACGCCCTCAGGTTGCTTTTCGATCCCTCTCTACCTGACAGCGCGCGGCAACTTGGCCTCGTTGATTTCTGGGACGGCCTTGGTGGCCCTGAAGTGGATGACAAAATAGTCATTAGTGTCGAAATCGAAGAATTTGACACCGACCTCGATATCCTGGCCTTACTCACGGACTTCCGCCTCGACGATGACCCGGATACGGTCCGCCTGACCTACGAATGTCGCGCCCGACCGGGACTGGGCCATGCGCCGGCATCGGACGACGATTTGGAATTCATTTGCTTCGGCGGTGAAAGCGAGACGAAACGGTTCGGACATGACCTCCGCCGCCGCCTGACAATGGACCTGTTACCAGCTCTTCGTGACGCAGAAGGTGATCTGGCAGCTTGGCGACGGTCGCCGCTGCGCCCGCTCATTGAAGAAGCTTTTGCCGGCATCAACCAGGCAGACCTTGATGAGATCGGCGAAGCTATCGAAGAGGCAACTGAAAAGCTGACGGCGTTCAAGAGCGTCGGTGAGCTTGAGAAAAACCTCGGCCAACTCTTTGCCGCCATGAGTGGCCCAAAGCAGGATGTGACACCGCGTCTGGGTTTTGGTGCAACCGATGTCACACGCCTGTATCGCAACATAAGACTGTTGATCGATGACGGCCGACGGACAATCAACGACGCAAGCCTTGGCTCGGCCAACATAATGTTCCTGAGCCTCAAAGCGCTGGAACTGAGCAGACTGATTTCCGAGAACCATCGAGATCACACACTATTGGCCATCGAAGAACCTGAAGCCCACCTTCATCCACATCTGCAGCGATCAGTCTACCGTCACCTTTTCCAGTCGGTCGACAACCCTGACCAGCAAAAACAGATGTCAGTGCTACTGACTTCTCATTCCCCGCATATCGCCAGCGTGGCTCCGCTACGTTCAATTCTTCTGCTCAAAGAGAAAGCTGACGAGGGCACGGTCGGCTGCTCTACTGCATCGATAAAATTGACAGAAGGCGAGGCTGAAGATCTGGCGCGGTATCTGGATGTAACGCGCGCCGAGATGCTTTTCGCGCGCGGCATCATCTTGGTAGAAGGCGATGCCGAAAAGTTTCTTGTGCCACTCTTCGCTGAGGCACTTGGCTATTCGCTCGATATGCTCGGAATAACCGTTTGCTCGGTCGCGGGGACAAATTTTATGCCATACGCAAAGTTCCTGACCGCGCTGGACATCCCCTTCTCGGTCATCACAGATTGGGACCCGATGCCGAAGAGCAAGCCATTAGCCGTGAATCGGGGCATCAAACTCGCTGTGGCGATCGAGCGCGTGAGAACGAAAAAAATTTCAACAGCGCTCGCCGAAGAACTGAAAGATATTGCCGAAAACAAGAATGAAGACGACCTCGCTGATCGCTTCGAGGACTTTGGCATCTATACCAACATCCGGACCCTTGAAACCGATCTGTACGAAGGAGGGTTCGCTGACGACATTCTAGCAACCCTCAATGAAGAAAAATGGAGCAAGGCGCGGCAGGCGCAGATTGATGGCTGGCTTGCCGATCACGACAGCATCGACCAAGACGAGTTGCTCAATCTGATCGATGGGGTCGGCAAGGGGCGTTTCGCTCAACGTCTTGCCTCGAAGATCAAGGGACGCAAGCCACCGCGCTACCTCGAAGATGCTATCCAGTATGTGGTGAAACGTGTCTGACGCGTCCATTTATCTGAAAGCCGCCGAAGCTCTACGGGCCAACCCTGCACAATGGGCAGCCTACGAATCCAAGGGACACTGTGTTGTCCTTGCAGGGCCAGGTAGCGGGAAGACAAAAACGCTAACCGTCAAGCTGGCACGCCTATTGTCCGAAGACATTCAGGAACCACGAGGCCTCGTGTGCATCACGTACAATAATGAATGCGCACGGGAGCTGGAAACTAGGCTCGCCGCGCTCGGCATAGAGCCCGGACGAAGAGCTTTTGTCGGTACGGTCCATTCCTTCTCCCTGACGCAGATTGTCCTTCCATATGCCAAAGCGGCCGATATGGGCCTTCCCGATGAATTTTGCATAGCAACCCGCGCGGAACGACGTCAGGCATTGGAGACAGCGTACAAGAAGGTGATCGGCGAGCGCGAAAATCCGCAACTGCTTGATTTCACAATGGGAACTTACCGCCGATCCATTCTCAATAGAAACAGCACAGAATGGCGTGAAACCGATCCCTCGATGGCCACATTGGTGGAGGCCTTTGAAGCCGAGCTCAGAGCGATGGGGCGAATTGACTTTGACGATATGCCACTTCTCGCTGTAAGGGCCCTACGCGAGCATGAATGGCTGCAACGTGCGATCCTCGCCAAGTACCCTGTCCTCATCGTCGATGAATACCAAGACCTCGGACGGGCGCTCCATCGTATGGTCATGGGCCTCTGCTTCAGCACCGGCATGCGGCTGTTCGCGGTAGGAGATGCCGACCAGTCGATCTATGAATTCAACGGCGCGAACCCTCAACTTCTCCGCGAGCTGGCGGCTCGAAAAGATGTCGAGTGCGTACGGTTGCGGCTGAACTACCGGTCCGGATCGAAGATTGTCGAGGCATCAAATTTTGCGCTTGGCGAAGCGCGAGACTACGAGGCGGCTGAAGGTGCGGAGGAAGGCACGGTCTACTTTCACCCTCAGCAAGGCAGCTACGAACACCAGGCTGCAGAGGCATTCAGGACAGTCATCGTTGACATCGCGAAACGACATCCGGATTTGGAACCCGGAGACATCGCTTTCCTCTACCCCGCTGCTTGGCTGGGTGACAAGGTTGCTGAAGTAGCCCAGCAGATCGGCTTGTCAGTTATCAGAACTGACACGAACGCAATCTATCCTCGTGCGAGCCGCCTGATGCGCTGGCTGGAAAGCTGCGCGAAATGGTGTTCGGGCGGATGGCAAACAGGAACACCGCGTTTCAACCAGCTGGTCAATGAGGGCGCACGCCTGTTCGCTGAAGAGATCAACACATCAGAGTCGCGCCTCGCCTTCCAGCGAGCGCTAATGGACTGCCTTTGGTCGCGGCGCGATGGCACCTTGGCACTGAGACAATGGTTGTCAGATGTTCGCGCGGCAATCATCACAGACCTGATGGTCAAGTGCCGCACGATGAAAGACGAGGGAGAAACTCTGGACACGTTCATCGTGCGCACCCAAGCAGGCAAGGATTGTGCAGATATGACTGTCGCCCAGTTCGCCGGCCAAAGCGAGGGGAACGAAAGCCTACATCTTTCGACACTTCACAGTGCCAAAGGTCGAGAGTTTCCGATCGTCATCATGTTTGGCATGGATCAGGGGAGCATTCCAAGAAACAACTCCACTGCGTCACAGAAGTCGGAAGCTCGGCGTCTCTTCTACGTGGGATTTACGCGGGCAAAATCAGAAGTACATATCATGCATTCTAACTTACGCCCGTCGCCTTTTGTGACAGAACTTCAAAATCGATTGAAGGTAGAGTGAACTTTTTTCCCAATGTGGCAAGTTTAACGTGCTGCCAATCTCGTCCTCAACGATGTCAAAGTCTCCGCGCTACCTCCAGAAATCCTCGAATCTGAAAGGTACCAGAACTTCTTAATGCCTCTCATTCATGGCTGACTCCAGTTCGCCCAAGCCAGCCAAAGCGGTCCTTAACTGCTCGTCTCCCTCCTCGTTCGCCAGATCATCAGAAGGCACCAGCACCGCAAAATCCATCTCCATCTGGCGCTGTTCCTCGGCGATGACGGCTTGAACGACGGGCGCGGTCTTCTTTGGGGCGAGATGGGTTTGCTCTGACGATTGGCCATCAGCAGTCTGGCGCGCGGCCTCAACGTCGGCCTCGGATCCGCCTGAACCGTCAGCTGGCGGCGTCATCGGCATGGCGCGCATACTCAACGGCAAATTGCCCTGCGACCCCCCGCCCCCCGGCTCCGGAAACGGCAATTCGCCCGTCTGTGCTGCGTGGATCGCCTTGAACAGCCGATCGTCGAAGTACTGGATCCGTTTGGCCCGGACCGGCATTTGCGCGTCGATGACCATGACGATTTCATCGAGCGGTAGGCGGCGCGCCTCATCCTCGGGCAGGAGAGAGCTTTCTTCGGTCCGGGTGGACTGGCTACGGCCTTCGAAGGGGTTTTTGCCGATGGACTGGGATCGCGTGATGACGGTCTTCGTGGTCTTGCCAACCGCCTTGCTCAGCTCCTCGACGGTCTTCTCATCCGAGGGCGTGAGATAGAGTTTCACGCCCGCGTTGCCCTGCAGCGCACGGCGGGTGTTTTCGCCATAGATTTCATCGAGGGCGGGGATGGTTTGTGTCACGACGGCCAGGTGGCCGCGATAGGTCCGCAGGGTCTCGATGCTCTCGACCACGATGGGCATCTTGCCGAGACGGTTGAACTCGTCGAGCATGATCATCACTGGCCACGGCTCGTCTGGCCCGGGATCCTTTTCCTGCATGGCGGAGAGGAGATCGGAAAAGAAGAGCCGGATCAGTGGTGCCAATGGTTTCACCATCAGCGGCTGGACCACGAGGTAGACCGAAAAGGGTTTCTTGCGGATCGTTCGGAAATCAAAGTCCGACACCGCCGTCGCCTCGTCGATGGCCGGGTTCTGCCATTGATCGAGCCCCGAGGTCATCAGGAGCGAAACATAAGAGGTCAGCGTATCGTTGTTGGTCGAGGCCAGCCGCGTGAAGATCAGTTTGGCGGCCCTGTTGTCCACCTCATGGCCCCGCGCGAAATACTCCTTCTGCTTGTTTCCGCCCGAGGCGGCGATGCGGTAGATCTCGCCCAAGGTCGGACGCTTGCGCTGGAAGGCCAAGAGCCCTGCCGCCACGAAGAGATCGATCCCGCCCTTGAGGAGGCCCTGCACCCGGTCATTGTCGCTTTGCAGGAACAGCGTCGCCAGGAGCTGCAGTTCCATCTGCTGGCGCGCGGGATCTTTCAGCTCAAAGATGCGCAGGAGCGGGTTGTAGCGATGCGTGCGCTTGCCCTCCCAATCGGTGGGGGCAAAGCGATAGACCTTGTCGCCTTGGGCTGCGCGGTGCCGGGCCGTGGCCTCGAAGCACTCGCCCTTCACATCGAGCGTCACGGCAGAGCCTTGCCAGGTCAGCAGGTTCGGAATGACGAAGCCCGTGGTCTTGCCGCGGCCCGTGGGCGCCACGATCAGCGCATGCGGGAAGACCTTGGAGCAAATGTAATTGGCGCGGGAGCCCGGCGTCCCCAGCTTGCCGAGGATGAACCCGGTCCCGGGCGCCCCGAAGAAGCCATTGGCCTTCATCTCGCGCGCAGACTGCCAATGGGTCTGGCCAAAGCGTGTGAGAGCTGACCCCGAGAGGGCGAGGCTCAGCATCAGGCCGGCGGCGGCGAAGCTGCCGACGATCAGGTGAATAAGTTGGGCGTCCTCGGGGCGGCGATCGAGGATCGCCAGATAGTTCTGCGCGATATAGGCGAAGTCGATCTCTGCCCCGAAGCCGAGATCCTGGTAGGTCAGCACCGCCGAGGCGATGGTATAGCCCATGGCGGCGGTCACCAGCGTTACCAACAAGACACCGGTCGCGATCCGCGCCTTTCCCATGGGCGCGCTCAATGGACCTGTCCCCGCTCGGTCTCGCCATCCACGTCTGTGGCGCGGTGTTTTTCATATTCGGTGTCGGCAAGATCATCGACCACCTGGCGCAGGGCCTCCGTGTTGGCCGTCGCGGCATCGGATTGCAGGTAGACCTTGGCGACATAGAGCCGGTCGAGGCGGTCCTCGAGAACCTTGTCCAGCGCATCGGCATCGCCGGATGTGAGCCGCTCAAGTTGACGGTCATCCAGCACCCGCGCGATCTCGGTTCGGAAAGCGTCCCGCTCCGCCTCGGTCTCGAAAGGCGCGGACAACTCCCCCGCCCGCTCATGGTCCAGAACACGCGCAATCTCGTCTGCGAGGCGGTCGGTACGGTCAGACTGCGGCGCAGTTTCACCGCGGGCTGCGAGGAGTGCGTCGCGCGTGCCAACCCCAAGCCCCTCGCGCATCTCGGTTTCGCGGCGGACCTGATTGATGACCTCCGTGTCGCGTATCTCGACGACGGCCGCATAGGTCGCGCCGAGCCCACGGGCGAGATGGGACGGCATGTCCGGATAGCGCGCGCGCAAGTCATCCGTGACAGCATATGCAACGGGCGTGCGGACGTCGCGTCCCTCCATGATCCGGTCGACCTCGCGGGTGATCTCGCTGGCGCGGGCCGCATCGGTGATGGTCTCCCTGTAGGGTTCAGACCGGTCGATCACATCGCCGGGGCGTGCGAGCAGGTCCGGGTGTGCTTCGAGATACGCGCGCTGCTCCGTCTCGATCCGGCGCTCCGCTCGCGATACAACCTCCCAATCCCGGTCCTCGATCTGCTGCGCTGTCAGGCCGTCTGCGCGCATCTCCTGACGGATTGTCCCTTCCATCGCCCGCACCGCGTCCCGGTGATAATGGAACCGCTCGCTGACCGGTTCCGCTTCCATGACGCCATCCCGGCGCAGCACGTTCTCCCGTTCCAAGAGCGTGCCGAGCGTGACATGCACATCGTTGAGAATGTCGCGCGCCTGTTCCAGATCGGCGCGGCGTTCGAGGTTCAGATCGCGCGCCTCGGCCACCTTGGAGAGATCATCTGCGATCCATTGATGCTCCAGCGCGGCGCTCGAGGCCCCGGTCTCGATCCGGGCCACCACTTCGGATGTGCTGATCCCCGTGCCGCGCAGGGCCGCGTCGATCCGTGAGCGCAGGCCTGGCTCGGCAAGACGTTCTAGCTGGTTGGTGTCGATATTCGCCTCTGAGTAGACCCCGCCCTCCGACGGCACCTCAGACAGCGTGCTCGATCGCAAACCGAGAGGCTGCATGTGCTGGACCTGCGTCTGGATCTCGATGAGGCGTTTTTCCAGCACGGGACGTTCCGCGTCAGACTTCTCGGCGATCATGCCCTGCACCCGCGCGAGCTTTTCCGCATAGAGGCTTCTGAGATCCTCGAAGCTTTGATCCTCGGCCATATACACATCTCCTGTTCGGTCCACCTGCCCGCCATGCGCCAGCACCTCGCCCGCGCGGAAGAGTGCCGCGGCAATATCCTCGCGGGCTTCACGCGAAGCCTCCGCGGCAAGCGAATGGTAGACGGTTCTGGTGTTGGCGATCTCCGCCAGCGTCCGGGTCAAGTCGGCCCCCACGCGTTCGCGCTCGCGGGGCGCGCGGCCCTCGTCTTTCGCGGCGTAAACCTCGCTGGTGCGGGCTGGGTAATGCACGACGCCGCGATCCACCCGCCGCGTGGCCTCCAGCCGTACACCATACTTCTCGGCCTCCTCGACCATGGCGAGGCGGAAGTCGTCATAGTTGAAGCGGTGGTTGCGCCCCAGAAAGAAGAACTCGCCTTCCTGCGAGCGGCGGTTCAGCACCAAATGCGCATGCGGGTGATCGCGGTCCTCATGCACCGCGATGATGTAGTCGAAATGCCCCGCGTCGGTCTGGAAGAACCGCTCGGCCACATCCGTCGCGATGTCGCGCACATCCTCCCCGCGCGTGCCGATGGGGAAGGACATGAGCATGTGGGTGGTCTGCCCAAGCTTGGGCTTGAAGCCCGCATCCCACCGCTTGGCAAAGCGCTCGGTCAGATCCTTGATGTCACCCGCCTCGAGCTTCGTCTTGCCATCCAAGAACCCGCTACTGTCCACGATATGGGTGGACTTGGTGGTGAGGTAATCGAGCTGGTTTGCGAGCTGCGATTTGGTATGCGTTCCCCCGCCCCGGATCGCCTTGAAGACCGCTGGCCGGTGGCCTGCTGCCGCGCGCACAAGCTGGGTCTGCTTGGCCACGTGCAGCCCCTGCATTGAGCCCCGGACGCGGCTCCAGCCATCCCGAAACACCTCGCCCGTGACGGCATGGACGGCATCATTCAGCTGCATGCGCAAACTCCCTCAGCGCGGCCGTGGCCTGCAGCTGCATCGCATCCCGACGGCGGCGCAGGAGCAGGTCGATCTCGTCAGCGGAATCCAGGATGAACCGCGCCAGCCCGCGCATCTGTGCGAGGCGCAATTCGGTGAACTCCGAGCCGGCCCCCTGCCCTTGCCGATTGGCCTGCGTCATCTGTTTGGCGATCTGCGCGACCCCATTGCCGACCTCGTGCAGCGAGGCGCGGTAGCGCGCCATCTCAGCTGCCATCTGCGCGTCCGGAACGAACACCCCGCCTGCCGCCTGAATGAGCCGCCGCAGCCCCTCGGCCCGGCTTTCGATCCCCGCCTTCGCCAGCACCGCGTCGAGCGCCTCAAGCTCCGCAGCCGTGACCTTCACACTGACCGCTGAGACCGGAATTGCGGCATCCGTCTGGCGCTCGGCATCGGCTTTGAGCGTGTACTGGATCGCCCGCACCGAAACGCCAAACCGTTCCGCCAGCACTGAAGTGGAAACGCCTTCCGCAGCTTCGCGAACGATCTCCATGCGGTCCGCATCTGTGAGACGTTTTGAGCGCGACATGCGAAGAAAGACCCCCTATTTCCTGCCACCTTCCACCAAGGCTGCCCCTACCTTACGATATTATACCAAGCTGTCAATTATATACTTACGTCGCATCCAGGCTCAGGCAGCCTTGGTGTCCGCTTCACGCCGCGGCCCGCAGGGACGCGGCTCTGCCGCCCTCACCTCCAAGCGACACCTGTCCCAGGGGTCCCGTCCGCCAGCCCCGCCCGAGGCTCTGGCCGAACACGCATGTGTTCGGACGGAACCGCGGGCGGGCGCAAACCCCACCGACAGGGCGGACAGGCAGGGTCAAGGAGGGCCAGATTTGGATCCCCAAATCTCTGCCGCAAAAACCGGGAGGCCCTGGCCGATAGGTTTTTGTGGATGGCCCCCTTGAGGCTGACTGGCCGGTCTGTCGCGGCCTGATCATTCCGGGCGGAGTGCGTCCGTTGAACGCGCAGGGACCGGCATCCCTGGAACAGGGATCGGGCCGCCCCAAGATCGTCCTGGGGCGGCCCATCCTCGTCAGAGGATTTAGTCCTGGGGATCTTTCGCGCTCGGTGGGAACATCACCAGCTCCGAGACCGCGACCGGGAAGTCGAGCTTGAGGCTGAAGAACTCCGTTCCATCCCCGTTGCGGGTGTTGCGAAACATCGCACCCACGCGCTGAAAACGGGTGCGCTCCTGGCCATCGGTATCGGTGAACTTGACGGGGACGGTGGCGACGTAGTGGTTGGTCATTTGGGTTACTCCTTGTTGCGATGGGGATCACCCAGCACGGGGGCAACAGGTCCGGTCGCAAGCGCAAATGCGGAGGGTCCGCGGCCAGCCGTGGAAGCCGTATTTGTGCTTGCCGAAGCGTGAGCTGAGGGCACGATTGGGCCGACCCCGTGCGATCCACATCTATGAGCAAAAAGGAGTGATCCGGATGACCCTTGCCAACACGCAGCCGCCACCATCCGCGTCCGCGTCCCGCCGATCCTGGCCGGGGTGCTGACGGAGCCCGCCCGCGTGGATGCGATGTTCCGAAACACGCCCCGAGGGACGTGCAGGTGTTCAGCCTCATATGCGACGTCTCGACCCCTCGCGTATTGCGCTGCTTTCGATGTGCGTGAGGTGCGTACCATCCCCAGCCCGTACCGATGCGGATGGGCCGCACTCTGACGGACCGGGTAGAGGGATAACGCTGCTGGCCGCCGCAGACTACCGATCACGCGTGACCGACCGCACGCGCCATGAGACATGACGAAAGGGCCGCGCCAAGCGCGACCCCCTCTCTTCAATCCTGCGCAGCCTTCTTCGCCGGGTCCGCAACCCGCATGACCGTCAGACCTTTCGCTTCCGCCTTCTGCCCGAGGTTCAGCGCGACCCCGTTGCCGCCGAAGAGTACAACCCCCGTCGCCGCGAACTTGTCGTCCAGCATTTCGTCGTTGCACTTGAACGGTGCCGCCCGCCCGTGCGCGGACCAGCGCGGATCGAAGCGCGCCTGCGCGACCCCGCGTGCCCGGGCCCACCGGGCCGCAATCATCTCCGCCCCGTGCTTGCCACCCTTGTGGCAGAGGAAGATCTCCTGGTTGCGGTTCTGCTTGATCCGTTCGCGAACCTTGTCGAGCGTGTTGAAGATCACATCAACATCGGTCCAGTCGGTGGCGCCTGAGACGATCAGGGGCACCCCCTCGACTTTCGACTTCTCGGCAGTCTCGCGGTCGTGCTGCTCCAGCAGCTGCCGCGCCTCGAAGACCGCCCCGGTCTCTTTCGCCCGGACGCTTGCGCGCGATCCGGCTGCCGGGATGTAGGCGTGGCCCGTCTCGATCTCGTAGCATTCCGCCGCCGCCTCGCTCATCACCTCGATGGCGCTCACAATCTCGCGCAGTTGCACAAAGCGCGCCTGCGCCTCTTCGAGCGCGGTCTCGGCGATTTCCGATCCGTCGTGGGATTTTGCCAGCGCGCCGATCTTGTCGGCGGTGCGGTCGACCTCCTTGCCGAGTGCCACCTTGCGGCGCTGCAGGATCGTCGCGAGCCCATGGGCCAGCGGTTCGATTTCTGCTTCAAGCCCGGTCCCGCGCAGCTGGCCGAGCAAAGCCTCGAAGCTCTCGCGGACGATGTGGTCGGTCAGAACGTGATCCTCCGGGATCGGCAGCTGCGCGTCCTTTTCAGTCAGTCCGAAAAGTTCGATGGTCTCGTAGGTGTTTGCAGTGTCGTAAGCCATGTCTGGTCTCCAGTGTTCGGTTCCAAGGCCACCACGTGAGTGTGGGGGCATGGCCGAATGCCTGGTTTCCGAATCTGCCCGGGTCAGGGACGGCGTAGCCGCCGGCTTGCCGGGCGCAAAAGTTTTCCGCGCGCGGCACCCGACACTTGCGCGCGCTTGCGCACGGGACCGCCCCGCGCCACCGGCTCCGCCCTCGCCGAAAAGTTTTGCGATCCTTGACGCGGGCTGATTTGGGGGCCATCCGGAGGATATGCTTCCGCGCTCATGTGTGTGTGTTTTGACGGTAGGTTTGCCCGACCCGAGCAGGCAAACGGCCCGACCGGACGCGGGAGACGGATGGAGTGGCGGGATCGTTTTGGCCTAAGGCCAAAACAGACCAGAGCGCAATCCGGCGGAGCGACCGGGGAGGGACGTGCTCGCGAGGCGGGCAAACCGGGATGCCGGGCGCAACGCCGCGGTGAGGCCGCATGGCCGAATGCGCGACGGACCGAAGGGCCGTTCTCCCCTGCGACACGCGAAGCCGAGCTGGGGAGGCCGCAAGGCTCTGGCCAGGGTTGATGTGCTGGCGACGCCGCTACCGACTATACGGATTACTTGTCCAAGCATTCGATGTAATGGGCGGGTAGCGGAAGTTCGCTGTAATTGGCTCCAATGGCCGCAAAGCGCAGCCATGATCAAGTCTCGGCGCACCGAACTGACATCCCGCGTTGCCTCACCGTTCGGTGCCCCGTCTACAATGTTGACATCGTCAGCGCGGACACTATTATACATTATTGCCTTATGACCGGTGCTCCCTGACCTGGCCTCAGTCGCCTCGTTACAGCCCGGTCTTCTAATTTCTGGACATCGCCGTATCAACATTGAAGTACCTCAAGCAGCACAAGTCGATCGATGAATGCATCGACATCATGTTGATGAGGGGTATGGAAATCCCTGACCGAGGCCATGCCGAGCGCTCCCTGCACCGCATCGGATACTACCGACTCAGCGCGTTTGGGTATCCTTATCGTGACTTCTGCCCGATCCCAACTCCAGACGGCGAGACGGAGCAGAAGGTTCGATGCGACAAGTTCAAAGAGGGTACGTCCTTCGATCAGGCTATCAACTTCTATCTCTTCGACAAAACCTTGCGCATCGAGCTTCTGGACGCGATTGAGCGCATCGAGATCGCGGTTAGAACCGCGATGATTGAAGTCCTTGGGGAGCTGGGACCACATGCGCATCGCGACAGACGCTCATACAAGGATCGCTTCAGCGAAAAGGGCGAAGATGGCAGCACGCCTCTCGAGCTCTTCATAGCCGGACTGGATCAGCACTTCAGAAGCTCTAAAGAGGACTTCGCGAAGCACTTCTCACTAAAGTACTTTGGTCCTCCACCGATTTGGATCGAGGCTGGGACATGGACCTGGGGCAACCTGACCCACATTATCGCCCACCTGTCCGACAAAAACAAAATGGCAATCGCGGCGCGTATTCACCCGGACCTCCCCATGAAGACATTCGCTTCATGGATCACAGCGCTCAATGACGTCCGCAACAGCTGCGCACATCACGCCCGAACGTGGAACAAGCCCTTGGTTAACAGCCCTGGGGTTCCCCCAAAAACGACATTTGGACAGCTCGACCACCTCCGCCAGCCCAGGATGGGGGACGATGCGCCCACGAAAAAGATTTACAGCGCGATCGTCATCATGATCTTCATGCTGCGGCAGTATTATCCGCGCACCAGGTGGCACATCCGTCTTCGCGACAAGATCTTGACCCAAGACCTCCCTTACGAAATTCGTCCGCAGACAGCCGGGTTCCCGGAGGGCTGGGAGTACGAGGCCATCTGGAACTGACCCGCCGACTTCCTGCTATCCGACATTGCCGCACGATGTCCCAAAAGGCCGGTTCAGAAAAGCTGCGTTGCAGGTCAGTCACAGCGACCCGTGCGCCCTTCTTTATGAGGAATGGGTTGGCGCTACGTTCCGCAAGGAAGGGTGGAAAGTGGTGGTTCCCTGCGTATTAGTTAAAGTGGCAGAGAAACGCGGAAGCAAACTTGATTATACTGAGATCCCGATACGTTCGAAGAATGCTCGGTTGCGTGACTTAGCGGACTCGAGAACGTCTTTGAAAGACGAGACCTCGATAAAAATCGAATAGGACGCGTCCCACGAATAGTATGTGTTTGAACCCGCCTTTCGGTGGAAGTTCCCGAGAGCCTTCATGACATCACGTAGCTTGGGTGTTATATCCGCGATGATGTGACACATGAACGGCGTAGTTTCTTCGATTGAGCGTATGGGAGTCCCGTCATACTTGATCGCCTCACCAGACTTCCGCATGTCTTCAACATATTTTCGGACTTGCGTGATGGGGTTTTTCTCCAAAGTGTAGTTGTCGATTTTCGGACGCTTGAATTCTACAATAGTGATTGGGGAAGACTTGTCTTCATTTTCAAAGCCAAGGCCAAGGTCGAAAATGGAGACGTCTGGCCTATCTTTTGGGTGAGTGGGATCTGACACTTGCTTTTCCATGCGGGTGTCAGAGTTGAAATATGAGTAGAATGCCAGTCGGTCGTCAACGATCCATAAATTGTGATCGTCGTAATCCAAATCCGAGGAAGTGGATTTCAGAGGGCAGATTATGTCGTGGAGAACGTCCTCATACTCGGAATCTTGATCTGTATTAGGCTTGAATTTCAAGCTCTCTTCGAACACATCGAGAACCAACTTGCGCTTCATGACATATTCAGCAAGCGACGACACCGACTCTTGCTTGAGTTCTGCGACATACTCTTTGGCCTTCGCCTCCACGTCAGGCAACTTCTTCTCAATTGACCGTTTGAAAGCATTCTTACGGCGTTCATATTGACGCAGCGACTGACGGGACATTTCCACAAATATGTCCTCTTTCCGGTTCGTGCCGTAATGGAGCGTTTCCGCGACTTCAGCATCCGTACCTTGAATACTAAGGAAACGAGGATGCTCGATGCGGAGGGCGCTGACAATGCCTGTCTGCTTCTCTCGAATCTCAGCGAGTTCGGGGGCGAGGAACTCCTTGACGCGCTCTTTCGCCTGATCGACGATGCTCTCAATCTCATCTTCTGACAAAGAGAAGTCCGTTCTTGTGTCATTCACAGATTCATCGAGGGCCGCACTTTCAATATACCCAAGGAATGCGAATTTACTATCAATAGCCTTAAGGCCAATCACCCCGTCCATGTCGAACCGTTTTACAGCACGTCCGTTTGCTCCAAGGTAAAGTGCGTTCGTGCTTCTTTCGTCGTCAGAGATTGCTTTGGGAAGCAGAAAACAGTGGCAGACAAAATCTTCGGACCCGCCAGAAGCGGATAAAGTGAACCGATAATCTGCATCGCGCTCAACTGATTCTGAGAATGCCTCGAACAGGTCTATCTCGGCATCAACATCACAGACCGTAATTTTTGGATGACTGATATTGATGAAGTAACTTATGAAATGAGCCAAAAGCCGATTTGTGATCGTGCTTGCCTTCTTCGGTATGTGCAGAGCGTAGTCACGTTTGTAGGGAGTCAACTGAATAATTGAGCCTGGAGTGCTTTGATCCGCTGGCGCAAGGGTCAGATTGTCCGTTGGGTTGGAAACCTTGAAATCAAAAGAAATAGAACGACCGATGGACCCGTCATCGTAAACACTTTGAATACGCACCTCGTCCAGCACCTTGAGCCAAACAAGGCGCCCTACGCCTTTTCCGCCAATCTTTTCTTTGGCACGTGAGTCCATTCGGCGAAAAGACTCGAGATTGCTTTCGTTAAAGCCAATTCCATTGTCAGAAATAGTAAAGCCTTCCATCTCCCCAGATTCAGTGCGGTGCAGTTCGATTGTGACTTCGCCCTTGCTGAGATTATCCTTGCCAAATCTGTCTTCGACGGCGTGAATGGAGTTCATCACAGCTTCAAAAAGTGGGAAAAGTGAGTTCTTGGCATTCGGAGCAAGCGATAAGTTTCGAATGCGCCCTGCGGGGTCGTTGTCCCAGCCGGTTTGAATTCGAACGTCCATGCTATTTGCTCCCGCCTGCCCTCAGTGGCACTATGACTGCGTAGCTGCTAGGGCGCAATCCGACACTTTTCCTTGGCCCTGACCTGCGAGCCCACTTGCCGAGCAAGTTCTGGTCCTCTCCACCTCTTCTCTGTTTACGAGAGGAGAGAACAACAACGTGGGCCATTTCCATCTTTCGAGAAGTCACGGCAACCGTTCAGAGCACTTTCTTGGCAAGATCATGAAGCATACGCTGCACCAAACGAGGTCGATCGGCAGCTTAGGCCCGATTGCACTGTTTCAGTTCAGATCGACGCCGCCGAGGCGCGGCGCATGGACATGCGTTCGGATTAGGAACGCAGCGCCCGCGCCCGCGATAGCGCCGAAGAGATGCGCCTCCCACGACACGCCGGGTTGGCCCGGAAGAACGCCCCAGAGAATAGAGCCATAGAGGACACCGACCACCAGCGCCGCGCCCAGCGTGATCGGAGAGCGATCCACAAGACCGCGCGCGATGAGGAAGCCAAACCAGCCGAAGATCAGCCCCGACGCACCGATATGGATCGCCGAGCCGCCGAACAACCACACGAGACCGCCCCCTAGGCCGATCACCACGGCGTTCACCGACAGCAAGCCTCGCGTGGTCGTTGCCACCAGCAGCCCACCCATCACCAGGAGCGGCGGCGTATTGGCCATCAGGTGCGAGAAACTCCCATGCAGGAGGGGCATAGCGATGACACCATCCAACCCGCTGCCGTGCCTGGGGATCAGGCCGAAGGCCGGGTTCAGGCCGTAGCCGGTGATCCAATTGACGACTTGGATCGCCCAGAGCAGCGCGACAAAAGCGGCAAGCGCCGCGGTGCGCCGGAAGAAGACGCGCATGTGATCCCAGTTCATCATGTTGGCGACAGTAGTCGTCCCCACAGCGCCTTCAACGGCTTTCGCGCGCTGCACAGGGTGCCACCTCCGGGAAAGGGGATTCGCGGCGGCCAACCTCGGTAGGGCTCAAGCCAAGAGAATGGCTCCGATCTTACACGGTGTTCCCAGGCCGCAGCGGCATGATTTCACGCTCGGGGCGCTTCAACGCTTCGGCATATTTGCGGGCATTGTCATCGATCGTGCTGTGCCAGAGCTTCGAGACGAACGCCCGGGCGTCTTGCACCGTCATGTCCTTCAGCGAAGAGGACAGCGCCATGAAGAGCTCATCCTCGCTGATCGCGGCGGCATAGTGCATGGCGTCCGCGTAAAATGAAGGGTCGTTCAGGACCTGTTGGCTTAGCGGCATCAGCGCGAGGTTCTCTTCCGGGATCGCCATGAAGATCGTGTCCTGCAGGTCGGTCAGATACGCACGCCGCGAGGTGGACACCGGCTTTCCTGCTGCCTGGGGTCTGCTCCGGCTCAGTGCAAAATCCTACGTTAAGAAATATTTTTCCCTGACGCTGGCACCCTTTGCGGAATTTACATTGAGACACGAGCTGAGATGCACGAGTTCGCTATCTGAGAGCCTATTTTACATCCGTTTTACAAACCTGCGTTTGTGAAAGCCGCCATTCGCTGCGCTGCGCATAAAATCACACAGTGCGGGACTTTTCGGGCTTTCGCTGCGCCGTTCACGAAGGTCCGTTGCCCCCTCTTCTTTAGGGTGGACTAAGCATCGAGTAACGCATCGATCACCGCGCATTCTGGGGCAGCATCGCCGGTGCATCGCGCAACAGTGTCCGACAGGACGCGCTCGATGCGCTGCAGATCGGCAATCTTGGCCTGAACGTCAGTCAGATGATCTTCGGCGATGATCTGCACCTCGGCGCATGTCCGGGATCGGTCATCGACCAGCCCAAGCAGCCCGCGAACCTCTTCGAGAGAAAAGCCTAGATCGCGGGACCGCATGACGAATTTCAGCCGCTTGACGTGGGCATCGTCGTAGCTTCGGTAGCCCTTCGTACTGCGCGGCGGGTCCGGCATGATCCCGATTTTCTCGTAATAGCGAATGGTTTCCAGGTTGCAGCCCGTTGCGCGGGCCAAATCGCCCCGCCGAATTGATCTCACGCTTGTGTTACTCATTGTGCCGAAAAATCCCTTGAGCCTGTATCAACTACAGACCCTAGAACGGTGGAAACATCTGTTCAAGGAAGATTCGATGGAACAACATTTGGCGGAACTTCCGCAATCTCAGTCGCAGAAAATTGGCGACGAAACCACCAAGGGATGGGGCGTGACCGGCCTCGGCGTCCTCGGTGCGCTGGCGATGACTTCTTGCTGCATCCTTCCATTGGTGCTGGTCAGCTTTGGCGTGACAGGCGTGTTCATCGCGCAGCTCGGGGCGCTCTATGCCTACAAATGGTACACCTTCGCGCTGAGCGCCGCGTTTTTGGGATACGGCTTCTACAAGGCTTACAAGCCTGTAGATGCCGAGGCCTGTGCCGATGGCACCTGCGCCCGCCCCATCGACCGCCGCATCATGCGCGCAACCCTCTGGGCCGCTTCCGCGATTGTCGCTGTCGCCATGATCTTTCCCTACATCACCCCCTTCATCCTGAAATTCTGAACGAGGACCATGACCATGAAGCATCTCCTGTTATCCGCCCTGGCCATCGTCGCACTCTCGACCCCGGCCCTCGCTGAAGAGCGCCAGGTCGAGATCGCCGTCAGCGAACTGACATGCCCGTCCTGTTCGTTCATTGTTGCCAGCTCGATGCGCGGTGTTCCGTCGGTCGAGATCGCCGCATTCGAGGACGGCCCCGAATACGGGCAGGGTGTTTACAGCGTGACCTACGATGACGCCGAAACTTCCATCGAAAGCATCATCGGCGCGGTGACGGCCAATGGCTATCCGGCGCAGGTGCTGCCCGACACAGCCTCCTGAGCCGCCTGCAATGCGTGACAATCTGATGGGTGGCCTGCTGGCCTTCGGAATAGCAGCTCCGGTCGTGGTCGTCTGCTGCGGCGGCGGAACTGCCGTGCTTGCAGCGTTGTTCGGCGGCGTTGGGGCTTGGCTCTCTGGAATGAGTGGCATTGCCGTGCTGGTTTTGGCGGGTCTGACCTACCTGATCGTCCGCGCACTGCGTCGTTCGCAAATGAAACGCGCCTCCGGCCCCGACCCATCACAAAGAAAGACGGCTCCTTGACTGACACACCTGAAAATTCCGACCGTCTGCTGAAATGGGGGCTTGGCGGTGCGCTCTTCGCCGCGCTCTGCTGCTTTACACCGCTTCTGGTCGTCATCGTCGCTGGCGTCGGATTGTCGGCCCTCACGGGCTGGCTCGATTACGCCCTGTTCCCGCTGCTGTTTTTCAGCCTCGCCGTGGTGGCACAGGCCCTTTGGCTGCGCGCTGGCAAACCGGGACCGGCCCCGAAACTTTGGGCCACCGGCCTCGCGGTGGCCCTGTCGATCCTGATCATTCTTCTCGAATTCAGGTTCGCAATACGGATCACAATCGGCGTTTTCGCCGCCACAGCACTCTACGCGGTTCTCCTGAACCGTGCGCAAAAGAAAGGATCGCTCTTATGATGATGGGATGTTGCACCGCCACCGGCATGGTCTTCGGCCTCCTCGGCATGTTGACACCGCTGATCGCCATCGGCGCGGTCATATATCTGCTCGCCGCCAGACCAAAAGACCCCGAACATGGCGAGGCGCGCTGAGATGAAAGACCTGAACAAAAACGACGATGAACAGGGCGGCTATGACCTGATCGTTCTTGGGGCCGGATCGGCGGGGTTCTCCGCCGCAATTACCGGCGCGGATGCCGGAAAGCGTGTCGCCCTCGTAGGACATGGCACCATCGGCGGAACTTGCGTCAACGTGGGATGCGTGCCCTCCAAGGCGATGATCCGTGCGGCAGAGGCCGTGCACTGTGCGGGGGCTGCCAAGCGGTTCCCCGGCCTGTCGGGACGGGCACAAGTGGATGATTGGCAGACGCTCGTTCAGTCCAAGGACGATCTGGTCACGACCCTGCGCCAGAAGAAATACGCGGACCTTCTGCCGGAATATGAGGATGTCGATTACATCGACGCCGGTCCCGCGCGGCTGATCGAAGGTGGCGTGACAGTCGGTGAGCGAACCCTGAAAGCACCGAGGACCATCATCGCCACGGGCGGGCGTCCCGTTCTGCCGACCATCGACGGCATCGAGGAAATCGGCGCGCTCAACAGCACCAGTCTTCTGGAACTCGAAGTACTGCCGAAAAGCCTGATCTTCATCGGCGCGGGCTACATCGGCGCGGAGCTGGCCCAGATGATGAGCCGCATGGGCGTGAAGGTCACGCTTGTCGCCCGTTCGCATCTGTTGCCCGGCGCGGAACCAGAGGTCTCGGAGGCATTGGCGGCGGCGTTCGAGGCCGAAGGCATCACCCTTCTGACCGGGTTAAGCTACGACACTGTGCGCCGCGACGACGCGGGCGTGACACTGCGCGTGATCCAGAACGGAAAGCCTGTCGAAGTGACGGCGGATCACCTCGTTTCGACCGCTGGCAGGCGGGCCAATACCAAAGATATGGGCCTGGACGCAATCGGCGTGGAAACCGACGCGCGTGGGTCCATCGTCGTCGGCGAGGACATGCAGACATCGGTGCGCGGCATCTATGCCGCAGGCGATGTGACCGACCGCGACCAGTTCGTCTATATGGCGGCCTATGGTGCAAAGCTCGCGGCCAAAAATGCGGTTCTCGGCGAAGACCATCGCTACGACAACGCCGCGATGCCCTGGGTGGTGTTTTCCGACCCGCAGGTCGCGGGCGTCGGTCTCGGTGAAGCCCAGGCGCGGGACGCGGGCCTCGACGTCAAGACGTCCATCGTACCGCTCGATCAGGTGCCGCGCGCACTGGCCGCACGCGACACGCGCGGATTGATCAAGCTGGTGGCGGACAGAAAGTCCGACCGGCTGCTTGGCGGCCAGATCATCGCGCCCGAGGGGTCCGATACGATCCAGACCCTCGTTATGGCGCTGAAGTTTGGCATGACCACAAAGGCGCTCGGGGAGACGATCTTCCCCTATCTGACGACCGTGGAAGGGCTGAAGCTGGCGGCGCAAACCTTCGATATGGACGTGGCAAAGTTGAGCTGCTGCGCCGGATGAAGATCAGGACAAGGACCGGAGAATGAATGAAGACTACGACCTGATCGTCATCGGGGCGGGCATGGCGGGCGTGGCCGCGGCCAACAAATGTGGCGCGGCAGGATGGCGTGTCGCCATTGTCGATGCGCTGCCCTACGGCGGCACCTGCGCATTGCGCGGCTGCGATCCAAAGAAAATCCTGCGGCGCGGTGCGGAAATCATGGACGCGGCACGGCTCATGCAGGGCAAGGGGATCGATCCCGGTGATCTGTCGATCAACTGGGCCGATCTGATGGCACACAAGCGTGGCTTCACCGATCCCGTGCCGGACAAGATGGAAAAGGGCCTGTCGGGCAACGGCGTCGAAACCCTGCATGGAGCCGCGCGGTTCACGGGAAGCAACACGCTGGAGGTCGATGGAACGGCATATCAGTCGGAACGGTTCCTCGTGGCCGCCGGTGCCATGCCCAGGCCGCTGAGCTTCACAGGGGCCGATCTCGTGATCGACAGCACGGATTTCCTCAACCTGGAGGCCCTTCCCAATCGGGTTCTTTTTATCGGTGGCGGCTTCGTGTCCTTCGAGTTTGCGCATATCGCCGCACGGGCCGGAGCCAACCCGATCATCGTGGATCGTGGCGCCCGGCCCTTACGCGGCTTCGATCCCGATCTGGTCGAAATGCTGATCGACCGCAGCGGCGGTATCGGCGTGGACCTGATGCGCGAAACCGAAATCGTGTCGGTCTCGGAAGCCAGTAGAGCATTCACTGTCGAGGTGAAGTCGGGCGATGAAACCCGAACAATCGAAACCGATCTGGTCGTGCATGGCGCGGGCCGTGTGGCAGCCCTGGCCGATCTGAATCTTGAGGCGGCTGGTGTTGATTACAGCGACAAGGGCATCGTTGTAGCCCCGCATCTGCAAAGCACGACAAACAGCGCGGTCTTTGCCGCCGGAGATTCCGCCGACACCGATGGCATGCCGCTGACGCCAGTCGCAGTGATCGAAGGGAAGGTCGCGGCCTCCAACATGCTCAAAGACACTCAGACCGCACCGGATTATGCCGGTATTCCTACAGCCGTCTTCACAGTCCCGGAAGTGGCGCGTGTCGGCATGTTGGAAAGTGAGGCAAGGGACGCCGGGTATGATGTCGATGTTCGGTTCACCGACACTGGCGATTGGTATTCGAACTACCGGATCGGCGAGACCTCTGCTGCCGCGAAGGTCCTCGTGGACAAGTCGAACGGCAAGATCCTCGGCGCGCACCTGTTCGGCCCGGAATACGGCGAACTGATCAATTTCTTCGGGCTGGCAATCAAGCTGGGCCTGGCGGCCAAGCAACTTAAGTCGATGACGGCGGCCTATCCAAGTGTTGGATCGGATTTGGGCTCGCTTCTCTGAATTTGAAAGATTTTTCGCAATAGACCCGATCCTCCTCGGAACGTATGTCTGGCCCGATGAAGACGGTTCTTATCTACTTCGCCGCTGCGCTGGCCGAAATTGCCGGATGCTTTGCTTTCTGGGCCTGGTTCCGGCTGGACAAGAGCGTGTTTTGGTTGGCACCGGGCATGCTGTCCCTTGCCGCTTTCGCCTGGCTACTGGCGCTCAGCCCCGCCGATCAGGCGGGCCGCGCCTATGCAGTCTACGGTGGCGTTTACATCGTATCGTCCCTGCTGTGGCTATGGGGCGTAGAAGGGCATCGCCCGGATCAATGGGATGTAGTTGGAGCGGTCATTTGCCTTGTCGGTGCGGGTATTATTCTCTGGGCACCGCGCAGTATTTGAGAGGCAGCCGCAGACGGGGTGAAGCGCTGAATCGTTCGATTAGATCGCCTTTTGGTTCACGCGTTCCGACAACTCGGCGCTGCTTTCCCTCCGCATCGCGGCTGCGATCAAGCAGGTTTTCTACCGCCCTCGAAAGCAGCGATACATCCTTTACGCAGCATCGGTCAAAGTGGGCTCTGAACTGCCGTTCGCTGTATCGAGAAGGAACGACCGGTTTTGCTTAACGTAGGATTTAGCACTGAGCCGGAGCAGACCCCTGCCTTGGCGTCCAGATATGCCTGCCTTGTCCTGTCGAGCTTCGACCTTGCATGGGTCATGATGACATCACGCTGTCGTTCAGGCAGCGCAAATCCGGTGCAACGCACGATATGAGCAAGAAGCTCTTCAACCTCGGCGTCTACATCAAAGCTCTCGAACCACGGAGCTTTTCCCAGTCTCGCCACCATGTGCCTACCCTCGTCCTCTCAATAATATATTATCGTATATCATATTCAGCAGATCGCAAGCAGATGTGTGCGTCGTACCGCCAGACATGGAAAAAGGGGAACCGTGGTCCCACGGCTCCCCTTTCGGTTCGTATCGTTTTATCTCGCGCGCCGATTAGGCGACCAACGACAGCCCCGTGCCTGCATCCTGCGGCTGCTCACCGCTGTCGATGAACGGGATGATCGAGAAGGTCTGCCCACCGCGCTGTTCTTCGTTCTGCACGGCGTTCACGCGCAGGTCGCCATCGGGCGTGTTGATCAGCAGCGACAGGTAGTCATTGCCCGTGCGGCTGCTTTTCGCCATCCAGGCCGAGCCGACGCGGATCGGTGTGCCCCGGGGCGAGCTGACCTCGATCCGGTAATCGGGGTGAGTCTCCTCGGATTTATAGCTGTTCTCGATCAGCATGAATTCCAGATCGAACATCATGTTGGCGATGTAGCCGGTGAAGGCGTTGTCGGCGTCCATAGCGGTGAGCTCGCCCGAGATCGAGCCGGATTTCATCAGGCCGTTCGAGACCAGCGGGATGATCTCGAATTCGCCGCTCTGGGCCGCGCGCGCCTCTTTCGTCTGCACCGCATTGACCCGGAACGGGCCCAAGCCGACATCGATCTGCATCGAGATGTAAGGGTTTCCGCTGGTATTGCCGGTCTCGTTCCAGGCCGTGCCGATGCGCACCTTGCGGCCTGATTTGTTGACTGCCGTTACGTCAAAATCCGGGCTGCGTTCGGACATCTTCGGGCGGTTTTCAAGCTGGATGGCGATATCGAAACGTGTCGAATGGATCATGCCGGTGTACTGAGCGGCTGCGGTCTCGACGTTGCGGGTGAGGGTTCCTGCGAACATGGGATGGTTCCTTTTGGATTGGCCGGTGCCTGACGTTTTTGCCAACGCATCCGGGATTGCTTTCTCGACCCCTTGAGGGATCACAAATCAGAAAGCCTGCTTTCCTTTCAGCCCCGCCCACGGGTCAAAGCTGCCGTCCGAGTGGGAATGCCCCCGCGCCTCCGGGTGCTACGCCCCTCCCCTGCCCGTCTGGTCTTGATTGGTTGCCCGGATTTTCTGCGGCGTCCTTCGATTGCGCGACGAAAAACTCCGTTTCTTTTCCGTTCAACCGGTGCCCGCCCCGGTCGGTCAGACCGATGCAGCTACCATTCGGCACATAGGTGATGAGGTACTGACCGAGCCGGTCCTTGTGGACGACGTAGCCGGTATTGGCCCAATGCACGGTCTGGCCCGCATCGACGGCCGCCTTGATATCATTGAGTGTCATGCGATCCTCCTCAAGAAGAATGGTGGGGAAACGACGCAAGAAGCCCGATCTTCCAACCGGGCTTCCATACAGTATTCGTTTGGCAAACGGCCGAGAGCTGTCAGGCGCTTTGCGTGGCCCGCGTCGCGCGCGCCGCCATCCAATCTTTCAGGCCAAGAACCGTTCGTCCGGCGGCGACCTCGGAGGCCCAGGCAACCCTTGGGTCGCCGCAGGGCTCATCGCCGGAATGCCGGTCGATGTGGCCATTGGCCATCCATGGCTCAGGCTGTATCCGTCGCAGCCAGTCCGCCATGCTCGGGATGCGGCCCTGGCAGTCTTCACGGATATGCTGCTCGCCGATCCAGCGCACGGGGATGTCGCGGCCCGCACTATTGGTCAGTGTCAGGCCAAAAACCCGTTCGGCCTCAAAAAGGCCTTGCGCATGGTGACGCATGGCTCTGTGCGTGAAGAGCGCGAGGTGCTCTTTGGAAGCGTCGAACCAGTCGTGGACGGCTTGATAGTCGGACGGCACCCCGCCGAATTTCCGGGCAGAGCTTTCGGCATGATGAAGCGGATGGGCCATCTCACAGCCCCTCGTCATAGCTGTGCGAGCATTCGACATAGCGGTCGGCATGATCCAAGGTGACACTGTCGGCGGTGATGTCCCAGGTCAGCGTGCCGTAGCCGCCCTCGTTGTTTTCGAACCCCGGGTGATGGTGATAGGCGAGCGACCAGGCGAAGTCGCCAACCTCTGTGGCAAGCGGCTCCGGCAGTTGGACCTCTGCAGGCTGCACCGTCACATCCTCGACATTGCCGGAGTCGCCATAGCCTTCGTATTCGACAGCGACCTCGCTGATGCCAAGCGCACGTAGTTGCGCGAGCAGCTCCACTCTGGATGCCTTCAAGGTGGTTTCGCGCTCTGCACGCCACTGAGCCGCCATTGCGGCATAGTCGATCTGGGGATTGGTCATGGGTCTGTCCTCTTATCTGAATTTGGGGGGGCCGGGCCTGGCATTGGTCAGCGCGCGCCCGGAAAGCGCAGATCGGCCAAATCCCATCCACGCCGCCCGACCGGAAGCTCGCTTTGACTTTTCAGGCGGCTTGTTCTGCCACCTTGGCGACTCGCTGCCCCACGATCCGGGCCAGAATGCTTCCCGTGTCGATCCCGTCCCCATGCGGCAGGAACACACGCAACTGGAAGGCGATGATCTCGGTGAAGCAGCCGAGCGCCTTGAGGCCATCGATCATGCCCCGATCCGCACCGCCCAACTCAAGGCGCATCTCGCCTGCGACCCGGCGACGGGTCAGGGTCAGACCCCGGCCCAGATCGACAGGTGCGGTGGTGCCGAGGGCGGCGGTCAACATCTCCTGTGGCGTTTGCGGATTGGAGACGAGGAAGCGGGCGCGCAGCGAGGCCGCCCCTTCCTCACTCAGCGTCCGCCCGATCATGGCCGTCGCCCCGTCTGGCGTGACACGGTAGATCCGCTCATTGGTGGTCGGAATGTCCTTCCAGATCGGCAGCAGCAGCCCGGTCAGCAGGTAGAGCTTGGTCGTGGTGGTTTTTGGCAGGGACGCAGCCTCGGCCTCCCAAATCTGCGCAAATTCGGGCCTGTCGATCTCTTCCCAAGCCGAGGACTCAAACCGTGCCTCTTCGAGATAGCTCGACCCGTTTGGCCGCACCGCCTTGCGCATCAGCGTGACAATGTCCTCGTCATACATCTGCATGGGCCGCGCCGAGATGAGCGCCGCGCGACCGGAGGCGCGATTCACCATCGGCAGCTTGTCGGGATTGCGCGATATGGCCTCTTCGGCGACCAGGACATACACTGGGTCCGTCACCTCAAGTCCGATAATCCGCGTCACGGCGCCGGATTTCGGGCAGGTCCAGAGATCCTCGGTGGAGACCTGCTCGATCTTTTCGCCACGTAGGGTTTCCACGCCGAGATCGAGCGTGCCCGCCGCGCGCGCCCGCTCAGACTGATCGGCAATCCGGCGCATGAACTCGGCAAAGAGCGCGTTCTGCATGTGGATGGGAAGGGCAAGCACCCGGTTGAGAAACCGCTGGATCGGGGGAAGCTCTTCGAGCAGCACCCCGTCCTTGTCGATCAGCCGCAGGGCCGTCCAGTCGGTGAAGCTCTCGTAGCTCATCGCCTCGGCGCGCCCGGCGGCAAGATCGGCGAAATACCCACGCAGCGCCGCTCGCGCGATCGGGCTTTCGAGATTGTCCTCCTCGCGGAACATGCCTTGCGAGCCGGTCTCGCGCTGGCCCTTGGTCAGGGCCCCCAGCTGGTCGAGGCGTTTGGCGATCGTCGAGGTGAAACGTTTCTCGCCATGCACATCGGAGGTGCAGACCCGAAAGAACGGTGCGCTGACCTGGGCCGAGCGATGCGTGCGGCCGAGCCCCTGGATGGCTGCATCCGCGCGCCAGCCGGGCTCCAGAAGATAGTGCCGCCGCCGTTTCTGGTTCTTCGCGGTTTGCGCCGCATGGTAGGACCGGCCCGTACCGCCCGCGTCGGAGAAGATCAGGATATCCTTTTCGCCGTCCATGAAGGCTTGGGTCTCGGACGAATTGCTGCTGGCGCTGCGCTTCTCGATGAAGAGATGGCCATCCTCGGCCTTGAGTGGCCGGATGAACCGCCCCGTGACTTCTGCCACGGCCTCATCGCCAAATGCCCAGAGGATCTGATCGAGCGCCGAGGGGATCGCCGCCAGCGTCATCAATTCCATCATGGCCGCGTCACGCAAAGCGAGCGCCTCGCGCGAGACAACGAGCGCCCCGGTCTCATCCCGCAAGGGTTCCGCCACCATATTGCCGTCGATCTCCACGAGCTTTTGCGCATGGATCGGGAAGGCCTGTTCGAGGTAGCCCAGAACATAGTCGCGCGGCGTCAAGGCACCCTCGACGAGTTCATCCTCCGGGTCCATCGCCTCAAGCCGACGCTTCAGCAGGCTCTCGCCTGTCGAGACAACCTGGATGACGCAAGCATTGCCTGCCGCCAGGTCGTCCTTGATCGCACGGATGATGGTCGGGGCTTTCATGCCCATCAGGAGATGGTTGAAGAAGCGCTGCTTCGTGCTCTCGAAGCGGGACTTGGCCGAGGCGCGTGCGGCCGACGCATTAGTTTCCCCCGAGGCGTCGTTGACGCCGGTCGCAGTCAGCGCCGCTTCGAGATTGTGGTGGATCATCCGAAAAGCACCCGCGTATGCGTCGTAGATCTCGATCTGGGCCGGGGTCAGCGCGTGTTCGAGCACGTCATACTCCACCCCATCAAAACTGAGGGCACGCGCCGTGTAGAGCCCGAGCGTCTTGAGATCGCGCGCGACCACCTCCATGGCAGCCACGCCGCCGGCTTCCATCGCAGAAACGAAGCTCTCGCGGCTTGGGAAGGGGTATTCGGGGCCCTGCCCCCAGAGCCCCAGCCGCGCGGCATAGGCGAGGTTGTGGACGCTCGTCGCACCCGTGGCCGAGATGTAGAAGACGCGAGCGCGGGGTGCTGCCAGTTGCAGCCGGAGGCCAGCAAGGCCCTGCTGGGAGGGTTTGACCCCCCTGCCCTGCTCGGACCCGGCCGCGTTCTGCATGGCATGGGCCTCATCAAAGGCCAGCACGCCTTCAAAGTCTTCGCCCATCCAGGCGAGGATCTGGCTCAGTCGCGTGGTGCCGCATTTGCCCGCGGACCGCAGCGTGGCGTAGGTGACAAATAGGATGCCGTCGCCCATCGGGATGGACTGGTCCGGTTTCCATTTGGAGACCGGCTGGATGTCGGCGGGCGAGCCGCCGAGATCGGTCCAGTCGCGGATGGCGTCCTCGATGAGCGTGGCGGATTTGGAGACCCAGATCGCCTTCCTGCGCCCGGCCAGCCAGTTGACAAGGATGAGCCCCGCGCATTCGCGCCCCTTGCCGCAACCGGTGCCGTCGCCGAGGAAATAGCCAAGGCGATAGGCACGTGCATCCGGGTCATCATCGGCGCGCGTCAGCTTGGTCTGGTCGTCATCGATGGTAAACCGACCGGGCAGGTCGCGCCCATGGGCGTCATGCGCCATGATGATGGTTTCCAGCTGCGCCTCGGAGAGGTGACCCTCCTCGACCAACCGTGCGGGCAGGCGCAAGTCATCACGACCCGTATTTGAGGGCATGGGCGGGGCAACCGAGGCCATGGCGATGCTCTCGACGAGCGGGGTGGGATGTTCCTGCGCACCCGCGATCTCGATCCGTTGCGGACGGTAGCGCGCATAGATGTCCGAGATGGGCGTGTTGTCGCGCGGGATATCAAAGCTCGTGAAAGTTAGCGGGACAACGGCATTGGCCCGAGGCTTGGAGGCGGCGACAGGCGCAGCGGCGGTCTTGCGCGGAGCAGAGGATGGAACGGTCGGCCGAATGTGCGGGATCGCTGCTGCCCGTTGGGCGGGGTGCATCTCAGGCCGGGTTGCGGCCACGGCGTCGACAAAAGGAAGGGCTTCATCCAGATCGCACACAACGGCGCGGATCATCTCGCAATCCTCCTGCACCTTGTCGAAGATCATGAGCTGGGTTTCCACAGTTGTGCCGAGCTTGCGGTAGACCTGCCCCGGCATCGTCAACGCCAGTCGCGGCGTCAGGAGGCTGCAGGCGCGGGACCAATGCGCGGCATCGCGTTCGGGCGTGAACCCCGGCGGCATGATCGCCACCAGGCGCCCACCCGGCGCGAGACGCTTTGCAGCCGCGATGAGATGTTTGGCGGCGATGTGCTTGTCCCGCGACCGATCGACCGAGGCGGCGAAGGGCGGATTCATCACCACGACGTCGGGTAGAACCGGCCTCTGCAGCAGATCATCGATATGCTCGCCGTCATGGCCTGTGACCTCGCCGCCGAAAACCGCGCGCAGGAGGCGCTGGCGAAAGGGGTCGATCTCGTTGAGCAGAAGCGTGGCACCGGCCCGGGCGGCGAAAGCAGCCAGGGCACCGGTGCCAGCCGAGGGCTCCAGCAAAGTCTCGCCCTTGCGAACGGCTGCCGCCCGCACGACCATTGCCGCGAAAGACAACGGCGTGGAAAACTGCTGCAGCCGGATCTGCTGCTCTGACCGGCGGGTTTCCGTCAGCAGCCGCGAGGCAAGCAGCTTTGCAGCGGCGATGTCACCTGCCACGCCGTTCCCACGCAGCAGCACCTGGACAGCCGCGGCCTGCATCAGGTCATATGCCATGCGCCAGTCCCAGGCACCGCCGGCATTGCTGCCAAGAAACGTCTCGCGCATGACGCGCGCGAGCGCTGAGCTGCGCAGGGGTTGGTGGTCGATCTCTGTGCCGATAAGCGCTAGCGCAGAGGCGAGATCGGCTTCGGAGATTGCGAGAGCCGGGTTGGCCGTTCTGGGTTTGGACATGGGGATTTTCCTTTGGATCAGGGTCTGAGTTCCAAAGGACAAAAAGCCCGCTCTACACTTTGAAGGCGTAGAGCGGGCAATTTCTTAGCGGGGGGCCTGCACCCCGATCATGGCCACTGCTGCGCAGCATGAAGAACGCGCAAAATGGTCACCATCTCAGGGCTTTCAGCATAAACCACGATGTAGTTCGGCCGAACAACCATCTCCCTAGTCCCGTCCACACGGCCCGCGCGGTACATCTGAGGGCGTTCTGGAAGGAGGGACGTCTTGTGTTCAATCTCGTCTTTGAGAACTTGGGCGGCATCCGGGTTGTCGTCAGAGATGTAGTCAATGATTGCCAGCAAGTCGGCTATGGCCGTGGCTTTCCATTCAAGATTTGGCAAGGCGCTTCCCGTCAATCAATGCCTGGGCGTCTTGCATCGCCTTGGCATGGGGCGTTGTGGGCCTTGGATCGTCCAGCGCTTCCTGTACCTTCGCCCTGAACCAGGCGTCATAGGCATCCGGATCAGCGGTCAATCCGGCAGGCAAGCCGCCTTCTGCGGCCACGCGGGTCAGAAGAATACGCACCGCGTCGGAGAGCGTCAGACCGACGCCCGCAAGTGCGTCCGAAGCCTGTGCTTTCAGCTGATCGTCAACACGGACATGAAGCATGGATGTTTGGGCAGGCATGGATGGTCCTCCAGTTGATGGAAGTGTTGTATCTCATTTGAGATACGAATTCAAGTCGGCAGTATGTGCGCGCGTGGTCCCGTGGTGTTGTCTCAGCGGGAAACTCAGCCACCCTGCCCCGCCAGGAACTCCGCCAGCACAGGACTGGCCTCGCCTTTTGCGGAGCTGAGCAGCTCCGAGCCCGCAAGCGAGGCCTTCGACAGGCGTACGAGCCCACCGGTTTCCTCGATGCGGTAGCAGCGGCGTTTTTGCCGCCCCCGCTTGTAGTACGTCGCGGTGACGATCTGGCATGTACTGCCATCGGTGAGCGTCACGGGCGTGGCGAGCCTGATCTTGTCGCCTTCCTCGTAGTCCGGGATCGCAGCCCAATTCCGGCAGCGCTGACGCCAGTCCTGGGCGTAGCTGTCCGGGTCTTTCAGGTCGGAGAGAAGCTCGATCAGCCCAAGCGGAGCACGAGATTCGTTCGGGCCAGCACTTTCCTCCATGTCCTTGTAGCCCCAGCAGCCGTCATCGTATCGGGTGAGGAAGACAGCCCCGAAAGTGATGGAGCCATCCGCATCGGTGACATAGGTCGTGTCTTCGACAGGGGTGCCGTCGAGATTGGTGACCTTTGCCGCCGCATACCAGGTTGAGCCGACCTTGCAGGCCTTGACCAGTTCAGTTTTGCGCGTGTCGCCATGAGAGGTGCAGAGCCTGGCGATTTCCGCTTTCTCATCCGCGTAGGTCTGAACGCGGCGATCGGTGTAGAAAAGCCAACCCATCACGCCACCCTCCGGTCATCGAGTTCCATTAGGGCATCGAGCGGCACGCGGTAGGGCTGCATGGCGTCGAAATCCTCGCAATTGCCGCAGTTCTGCACGATCGCGAAGGTGTCGCAGGCATCCTTGAGGATAACCCGGAAGGTGCCGCCGAGGCCCGAGGGCACTTCGTAGGTTCCGCCGATGAGATAATCCGAGGCCCGGCGCACGAAGACGCGGATGCTGTGGCCATCGGTGGCGAGCCGGATGGCCCCTCGCCCCCGGTCGATGAGCACCTGCACGTCATCCAGGATGTCGGTGTAGAACTGGCCGGTCAGATCACGAAACGCCATGCGGCGCTGCGCCATCCAGTCGGTGTCCCGAAACGGGTTCATGCCGTCGGCGAAGGCGAAGGAAGGATCGGCCTGCTCGGTGGTAACGATACGGGTGGTCGTGCCATCGATGCCGTTCGAGCGCAGATGCACACCATTGCCGACGATGAGGATCAGGGCGGGCCTGTCCACGGGCCCGTTCCAGTTGGGCAGGAAGGTCTTGCAGGCGCGCGCATGCGCGATTTGCGCCGCAACAGCGGAGGCAGAGAACTTGAGAATAGCCATGGGGATGTCTTTCCGTTGGGTGTGGGAGGGGTCGACCCGCGCGGGGAATGCCTCGCGCGGGTCGCGTGAGGACTCAGGCCGCTTGCGCGACCTCGCTGTCAGGCTCCGGAGATTCCTCGATGGGCTCCGCCTCATCACAGGCGACACCGGCCGTCTGCATCATCGGCGGGCACCAGGCGACCACGGCAGCGCGCTGCGCGTCCGTGAGCGTGGCGAAGGGCTCGGCGAAGAGCTTGTCGCAGAAGGCGACGATCTCTTTCTTGCTCGACGAGGCCAGCGTCACCGCCTCCTGGGCCAATCCCAGATCCTCGCCGAGGATCTTCAGGAGCCAAGCCTTCTTGAAGCGGTTGAAGAGCGCCGCATTCGGCGTCCAGTGGGCGCGGATGTCGGGCATGATCTCGATCTCGAACGCATGCATCAGGCTGTCGCGCTGGCGGTCCCGCGCGAAGCAGGACTGCGTGGTGCTGGCCGTGGCATAGGCCACGAGCTTGGCCTTCTCGCCGGCCTCCAGCGCGCGAAACGCCGCGAACTGATCGGCGGGCGCGCGGGTGTCATCGAGCCAGGAGAGATCAAGCGCATCATGCGCCGCCGCCACCTGCTCGAGCGAGGTCTCGTCGATCTCGTCCATCTTGGCATGGCTGCGGTATTCCTTGCGGGCATCGATCTTGATCGCCTGCGTCACGGCCATGCCGCTGGCCAGAACGTCGCTCACCAGCTTGAAGAGCGTCAGATCGAGCGTGGCTTCCGGATGCAGCGCCATCGCGGCCCCCAATGCCATGGCCCGCTCGGTCTTGAGATCGTCGGCCAGCGAGGCCGGGTAGGTGATTTCGCCGGCGTCGGGGGCTTCCTCCCCGGTCGTGTTGGCTGAGGCGGCGCGCGCGCCCTCTTCTTTCACGATGTCCTCCGGGCGCAAGAGGCCCACATGGAGCGTCACCTGCCCGCCCGACCAGGACGCGATCACGCCTGCACGGGCGAGATCCTCGGCGCTATAGGCCTCCTGCAGGTCGCGGGCTTCCTCTTCCAGAGCGTCGACGCGGTCGTAAAGGGCGTTGTAGGCACCGTCGTCGAGCCCCTCATCTTCCATCTCGAGTTGCAGTTGCTCAAGCTCGGCGGTGATCTCATCGATGCGCTTCTGGGCAGCCTCATCCGGCTCGATCGGGCCGGGATAGACCCGGCCATAGTCCGCCATGGTCGCGTAATCGTAGCGGACCATCGCATCCGCCCAGGCAAAGCCCAGTTTCGCGCGAGCCTCCTCGGCGGCGACCCCGAGCTTCTCGAGCAGGATGGTCTCGACCAGCGCCGCATCCTCGAGCACGGAATGCTCTTCCAGAAGGTCAGCCGCGACGGCACCGCCACGCGCCTCGTAGTCCGCGCGCACGAAGGCTCCGATATCGTCGCTGACCTGCACGCCGCGGGATTTGAGCGCTTGCCGGACGGTATAGGCCTGCAGATAGCTGTCTTCCTTGGTGAGCGCCTCGTAGACCTCGCGCTGAACCTCCTGGCTCGGGTGCTCGGCAAAGGCCTTCATCGTGTCGAGCGTGATCGTCTTCGCCCGAGCGGCGGCGCGGATATCGGGGTGGATCAGCCCGTAGCGCAACCGGCCTTTCACGGCGGCAACGGTCGTGCCGAAAGTCTTTGCGATGGTCTCAGGCGTCTGACCGTCGACCTCCATCATCCGCGCGAAGGCCTCGAACTCGTCAATCGCATTCATGGGGGCCTGCGTGATGTTCTCGGCGAGCGACAGCGCCGTGGTGACGTCGCAATCGTCCGGCACGAGGCGGCAGTCGATCTTGGTTTTCGCGGTGAACCCCTTCGCGACCTTGTCGGCGACCAGCTCCTTCAGCGCGGCATGGCGCCGGCCACCAGCGAGGACGGCGTATTTGCCGTCAAGCTTCTGGACCAGGAGCGGCTGGAGCAGGCCCAGAACGGCGATGCTGGCTTTGAGATGCGCGATGTTCTCGGGGTCATAGGTTTCCGGGGAGTTGCTGCGCACGTTGGCGGGATGGGCGGTCAGATCGCCGATAGCGACGGAGACGGGTTTGAAACTTGCGGTCATAGGATGTCCTTTTCGATGGGTATGGTGCGGCCCGCGCTCGCGCGCGACCAATCCCCGGCTTCGGGGATCAAAACGACAGAAGGCCCGCTTTGCCTTTTGAGGGGCAGCGGGCCTTCATCGTCTGAGATGTCAGGGGGGGGGCGTCCCCTGCCCCTTTACCAGTCGCGCGCCAGCATGATGGTCAGCACGCGCATGGTGGTGGCGGGGTTGTCCGGGGTCTCGGCCCCGTAGCGGAAATCCGAGCCTGCTTCATACAGATCCAGTTTCCAGAACACGGTCTCGCCCCGGATCTCGACCGCCCCGAAATCGTGCCAGCCTTCCGGGTCATTCTCAGGCTCGAACGTGGCAAACTCACCGGTTGCCTTCACCGCCTCGGCCATGAAGCCGTCACCGGCCTCCATGAGCGAGCGAGTCACATGCATGCGGCCTTGTATGGGCGCCTCTGGCGCTATCCCGAGGCAGGCGAGCTTGCGGAAGGCATCGTTCTGATCGGCGATTACGGCGGGGTCTGGGCGGTCTGTCAGAGGGTGTGCTACGGAGGTCATGGGTCTGTCCTTTGAGAAGTTTGAAATACCCTTCCCAAAGCCTGCTTTCCCTTTGCCGAGACACATTCCCTCAAGCGGCCTGGTCGACCTCCCCTGCCCTGCCCGCCTCCGATCTGGCGATCAGATAATCACAGGCGCGCTGCGCATCGGCGGCGTGCCGGAAGATCGCGCCCTTGTCGGAGCGCAGGACACGCAACCAGTTGTGGAGGTAGGCGGCATTCATCTCGAGCGTATGCGCCGTGAAGCCGAGCGTCTGCCCCAGAAACACCGAGGTCAGTTCCGCGACGATCTCCTCGCGCGCATAGGACGTGTTGCCAAACTTCGAGAACCCGAAATCACGGTTCAATCGATGGGGGGCTTTCGTCGCATGGGCCAACTCATGCGCCCAGACCCCGTAGAAATTGCGCGGGTCCTGGAACCGCGTGATGGATGGCATGTAAACCTTGTCCACGGGGGGCAGATAGTACGCTTCCGTTCCCGTGAAGACGGTTGTGATGTCGATGGCATCGAAAAACGCCTGCATGTGCGGGATGGGCTCGGACGGCGGATGCTCGGGCTCGGGCTCCGGATCGGGGAAGAAGCTGTCGGGCAAGCCCTCGATCTGGCAGGCATTGAATACGCGGTAGGATTTCTGGAAGCGGTAGATGCCGGCCTCCTCGGACCGATCATCGCTCTCCTCCTGATCATCCTCGCCGCCGGCGTCTTTCCGGCTTTGGCCGTAGTAGACAACGACAGAGGACTTCTCGCCTTTGCGCACCTTCGCGTCCAAGGCATTGGCCTGAGGCAGCGTCATCCAGAAGGGCGAGCTATGGCCCGCCATCACGGTGCGCATGGTCAGCATGAAGTTGTTGACCCCCTGGTACGGCTCTCCTCCAACGCGCAGAGGACGCGAGCTGCCACCTGCGGTCCATGGCTTGCGCCACGGCAGTACACCGCGCTCGATGATGCGAATGATTTCGCTTGTGATGACCTCGGAGGCATCGAATTTGGGCGTGCGGGATCGGGCCATGGCTGGCGTCCTTTCGTGTGTTGGTGAGAAGTTTGGGGATCAGGTTGACCGACAGGGCCGCGGATCGTTGGTGATGCTCGCGCCGAGCTTTTCGACCATGTCGATGTAGGTGGTCAGCGAGACAGACTGGCCGGCACTTGAATGGTCAGCGTCGACCGATCCGCCTCGCGCCACCCGCGGCACGTTCGCGAAGGCGATGACGTCACTGATGGGTCGGATATCGATGAACGGCGTCCCTCGCGCGACCGTAAGCGCGGCCAAGGGAAAGCGCTCGATCGGCGCGAAACTCGACACGGTGGTCCAACCGAGATGGAGGAATGTCCCACCCTCGCCGCAGATCACACGCGCGTTTGGCAATGACGCCGCCTGCTTCAGATAGCCGAGATCACGCAGGACGGTCTGGCGTTCGAGCCGCTGTGCCAGCGCCGTCTGGCCAGTTCGGCGCAGCTCTCTATGTCGCCACCAGGAGGCGGCGGTTGCGCGGAGCACGCGCAAGACACCTGTTTGCATGGGAATGCCCTTCATCCGGAACGGCAGACCGGAACCCGGCCCGGACCCATCTGAGGGACCCCAAAGGCCCTCATCCGTCAGTCACAAAACCCGAAGAACACTTTCACTTTTCGTGGACCAAACCCATGAAACACCCAATCGCCACCGAACTGTACTGGTACGACGGGATCAGAACTTCCACAGGGCCCATCGGCTAGACCTGTGGCGGCTCCTTCTTCACGAGATAGCCCAAACCGTTCAATCGGCCCGCAACTGCCAACTTCTTCATAAAGCGTGCTGATGCTTTGGCTTCCCGCCGATGTAGCGGATCGGCACCCTGGAAAGGGAAACCATGTCGATGATGGCTGTTATGGGCATAATTTCTCATCGCGAACACTAAAACACAATAACCCATTGTTATTAAATCGCTTTCATCCACCGGGTGGATCAGATCATTCCGCAGCCAACATCAAAGCACTCTTTTGAAGAGTTCGGGTGTCATGAAATCAAGAGATCAAGTTGCACCCGCTGTTCTTCGATGTCGTCGCCGTCCACTACGACCAAATCAGTGGAACGCGGGACCGCTGGCAACCAGCTGCTGCGCTTGAGGAACCGATTGCCTCGCTGGCCATGTCGCCATTATCGAAGTGACTGAGAAGTTACCGGCTCCCCGCGCGCGGGAATTCGAGGATCGAGCCCTTGGTCAAACGGTTTTGGCAACCATCGATCGTCTGCTCCTTGTGCGCTACGGCCCGTAGCCACGATATCATGCAACAGACATCCACAACCTACCTCTCAGGCATTAGCACCGATGAAGGCCAAGGGAATATCCGAGGCCAGGACCCAAATCGCCGTCAGCAGGCGCCGGATAGCGTTGAGCCAATTGTTGAGGGTATTCATCATCAGATCTCAGACATCGAAAAGGGCAGGGGCCGCGGAGGCGCGCAACTGCTAGGTTGGCTACAGCGCAACGCTCTGTATGTTCTTCGCTAGCCGCCTTTGCGCTACTAGCAGCGATGGTCACCAGCTGAGGTTTTACCATGATGATCGGGATGCCCTCGTCATCAGATCTTCGCCGCGACGAAGACGAAAGCCACTTTCACGATCTCAAATACCGCCACACCTCAACCCCCTAACTTTTCTCTCTCGAACACCGTTTGTGTGCCGAGAGCCTACTTAACAGCTGTTAAGTTATGCCATGCCAGCCGCACGAGATCGGAGTTTAACAGCTGTTAAGCCGCGTTCCGCCGGCCAATCAATGCCATGACCATTGGGCCACAGGAAAACTCGCCTGCCGCAGCTTTGGCAGTCAGAGCTCGCAAGTATCCACCAGGCGATCTTATGTCGGCGAAGCGTTCCAGCATGGCAGCAACGACGATCGACGCTTGCTCCGGACCCATGAAACGCTGTGCTTCTTCCCATGCAGACGCACTGATGCCCATGGCTGGCCGCACATGGCACGCCGCATCGAAAAGCTGATGCCAATGCCGGATCTCACCTTGGTAGAAGGTCTTGAGCGAGGGACATGCCGCGATCACTAGGTGCAGCGGGATCTTTGGCAGGTGTCTTGTGTCCTGTTCATCAACGTCAGCCACCGGCTCATTCGTATCCACATCTGGCACACCCGCCGCCGCCCCGCTTTTTTCTAAAGCAGGTTCAAGATCTATAGATTCTTTATTTGAATTATGATGGTGACGCTCAGATTGGGCATCATTGGTGTTCATTTCTTCTGTTTCAGGGCCATCAATGATGTTGCGTGCCTGGTCAAGGAGAGCTTCAAGGTCGGCTCGATAGGCCGCGAGGTCCTCAACTGAAAGCTTGCGGCGAAGCGCGCGGGCTGTGAGGGCAGCCCTGTCGCGAAGCTGATCCCAGAAGCCTAGGCCTGGCTGCATCTCGTCTCCGAACTCGGCGAGGGCCGCGAGATCGCGGCGCATGAGGCTTACGACCTCTCTCAGGCGCCTGACGCGCTCCTCAGCCTCACGTACGGCCTCTGCGGCCCGTGCTATCTCCTCGGACTGACAGTAGAGCGGGGAAAGATCGAAGCCAAAGGCAACGCGGTCTTCGCCGTGCTTACGGACGTAGCGCTTCCCATTGGGGCTATCGCGCCGCTGGAGCAAGCCAGCCTCGACAAGACGCGCGAGGTGACGACGCATCGTGGAGCAGGGCATACCATTCAGGCGCTCACAGATCGCCTTGTTCGAGGGGAAGACGACCATCTCGGCGTTCCCGCCAAGCGCATCGTCCGGAAAGAAGCTGAGGAGCCCCTGCAAAACCGTCAGATCACGTTCCGAGACCCCAAAGGCCGCTTGCGCCTTGGAGAGCTCGCGCAGGAGTTCCCACTTGTTAACGGGTCTGGCTGGAACAGATGCCTCGGGTCGCTCAATGACGCGCAAATGGGCGTGCGAAATCGGCCGCATAAACGGCGAGATTGGTGTGTACTCCATGAAAATGTCCACGAAGACAAAAATTCTAGGGCCCGCGAATCGCTTTGCGCTTGCGGGGTAGGGGCCAGAACGCTACATTCAGAAGTGCGAAAACTGAGATTTTGTAGCGGGCTGATCCCGGTGCGAAACCTTACAAAGGTCTCGTGAAGCTAGCTTCTCGGGGCCTTTTTCTTTTTGCCTGTATCGTGCCTCCTTCTTGTTGGTTGCTCTTCCTCAGTCTCCTGAACGCTTCCAGCGCTCATGAAGCTCGGTAATCAGCTTTGGGGCGTTGCCCTCCAACCAGCTGATAAAATCAGGTTCATCCGTAGTTAGATCAAGTTTGAGCTGCTTGCCTTGGCGGCTAGTCTTGACCGTCGCAGCTCCAACACCGGGGATCGCCAAAGCAGGCACACCCTTTCTAGACGGGCTTGCTTTCTTCTCTGCGCTCTTCGCAGCTGCCAGAACTGCGAGAAACGCACGCTCAGAAACCTCATCGGCCGAGCCGGAACTTCCGGACTTGGCTGCATGAGCTATGGCTAGCAGTTGGTCCCGATCACCGTCGTAGGCACCCAAAGCCTTTTTGAGCTCTTCCCATCTCGGGCGACCAATCCCAGGAGCTGCACCAATTGCCTGGATGAGATCCTCGCCGACCGTCCGAACGACACTCAAGAGCTGTGAAACCCCAGCTTCGTGGAGGTTAAGGACTTCGGCGACACCACGATTGGTGCGCTCAGCCCCTTCCAAATGGTCGCCGTCTAGAAGCGCCGTCGCTACAAGCGCACGTTCAATAAAGCTCAGATCACGACGCTCTTGGTTCTCGAGAAGCTGATCTCGAAGCGCTTGATCACCTTCAACCTCTGTGACGATGGCTCGAACTTTGATACCGAGTTCGCGACATGCTTCCAAGCGTCTGCGGCCATAGATCAGGTTGTAGCGATCGCCTTCCAGTGGGCGGACCAAGACAGGCACACGCTGACCGTTCTTGGAAATAGAGTTCTTCAGGCCCTCAACTTCAATCTGAAGCCTGTCATCCAACCGTCCTTCGGTAACAATCTGCACCGGATCGATCTCAAAAACACCGCCACGCAGTCGGCGCCCTTCAAGAGCGTCAGGAGCGTTGCGAAGGGTCTGCAGCGGCAGGCCAAGTTTAGGCTTTCTTGCCATTCCGCCCCCATGTGTTCTGGATGATTTCAGCGATCTCATCGTTCACTGCGTTCATAGATTCGATCGCACGATCAAACGTCTGACGCGTGAAGTCCTTCTTGTCAGCTTCGTAGAGCGTTTGCTTGGTCAAGCCGGCATCAGAAATTGCGGTCGACTCAACCATGTGATTGGTCAGGACCGACCTCCCAAAGAGCCCGCGAATGAAGGCGATGACTTCGGTCTGTGGCGCGTCGCCGACTTTGTATCGCGTTGGCAAGAAGCGAAGCCAATCGAAGCGCAGATTTGCGCCTGCATCCCTGATTACTCCAAGGAGATCCGCAGTCATTCGCAGGAATTGGGACATCGACATAAGGTCAAGCATCTGCGGGTGAACCGTCACGAGCACACCCGAGGACGCGGAAAGTGCTGACATTGTCAAGAAACCAAGTTGCGGCGGACAGTCGATCACAACAACGTCGTAGTTCGCTTCAACACTATCGAGTGCGTCATGAACTCTCGCGAAGAACGCCTTCGCTCCGCCTCGCTGGATCGCAGCAGGCGTCTCGTGCTCGAACTCCATGAGTTCAAGGTTGCCCGGGATAAGATCAAGGCCGCGGATGTAGGTCTTGCGGATCACTTCGGCGATCGGAACCGGATCGTCATAGCGAACGGCATCATAGAGGGTTCCGCCCTCCATGAGGTCGAGTTCTGGCTGGATTCCGTGAAGAGCCGAAAGAGATGCTTGGGGGTCGAGATCGATCGCAAGAACCCTGTACCCCTTGAGCGCCAAGCGCTGAGCGAGGTGAGCAGACGTCGTCGTTTTGCCGGACCCGCCCTTGAAGTTCACCACTGAAATGACTTGAAGCTCGTCACCGTCGCGACGTCCAGGCACGTAAGTTCCAGACTTTTTTGCGTTTCCTTCAAGCGTCTGTCGGATTTCCCAGATATCGTCGAGCGTATAGCGGCGATGACTTCCAGCCGTCGTCTCGACGTCAACGATCTTTCCTTCTCGATGAAGCTTCCGAAGATAGGTATGGTCGACGCCAAGGAGCTCAGCAGCTTCGCCGCTGGTCAAAGTGCGCATCTCCTTCTTTGCATCTGGTGGGAAGTGTGCAGCGCGCTGAGCATGCAGGTTCGACGCGAGAAGTTCCGCGTAGTGCCCGATGGCGATATCTAGATCCTGTTCTGCTTCGCTCATGTCTGCCCCGATCCGTGGGCGCGTTTTTTATGTGACCGCGCGTTATTTTTCGAGACTATTGCCCGAGCAGCCAGATTCGTGCAAGCACTTTCTAGATTTAGTGGCAATCTGTTAGGCCAACACAAGTGTCGTGTTCAGAGGAGCCCCAACTTTTCCGCACGCTCAAGCAGCATTTTGACCGAAGACGGCTGCCAGCTGGTGCGCCCTCGAGGGGTGCGCTCACGCATCGATTCCAGCCGGTCGCAGATCGCCTGCAGTGTTATTTCGGGGTCCGAGCCTTTGATGGCAGCCACGATAGCCGGCAGGCGGTCATCGGTTTCGCGGCGTCCGGCGCGGCCAAGCACAGCATCTGGTAGAAACCCGTCGCGGACATAGGCTTTCACAGCACGGAGTAGGCGGCTTTGGGTCCAGTGCCGGTCGTGGGGCAGGGGGCCATTAATGATTCGCAAAACATCTTCCCAGGCCATATCCGGCCGCAGGCGTCGCACGTGGGGCACCCAATCCTGCGCGGTTTCGTTCAGGCGCTCCATGTAGCCGTCCTGTCGTGCCAGCCACACCTTGCGCAGCGCGGCGGGGTCTTTGGTGCGAAGCCCAGGATTGCCACCAACGCGGCCCTTGGCGCGCGCAGAGACAAGCCCGGCCTTCGTGCGCTCACGTATCAGCGCGCGTTCGAACTCCGCCGCGGCGCCCAGAACCTGCAATGTGAATTTTCCTTGAGGGGAGGCGGTGTCGATGGGGTCCTGCAGCGAGCGGAAGAAAGCTCCCTTGGCCTCCAGACGCTCGATCACCTCCAGTAAGTGCGACAGAGACCGCGCAAGCCGGTCGATCCGCACGACGACCAGCGTATCGCCGCTCTGGACGCGTTCGAGCACCCGCGTGAGCACAGGACGCGCGCGATTGCCGCCTGAGGCGTGCTCTTCAAAGATCTCGGCACAGCCCGCCGATTGCAGCGCCTCGGACTGGGGCAGGGGGGTCTGATCCTCTGTGGAAACGCGGGCATAGCCTATCAGGGGCATGAAATCTGGCCGTTTGCAATTTTATGTATCACTAATAAACGACCGTTTGTAAACGAATGCAAGTAAGTGCTCTCTCTTCGTGCTTGTCCAAAAACCCTTGGTATCCTTGCGCTGAGCGCAATCTGAGAGGTTCCACCGGCAGTCGCGCGCGCGTACTATATTAAGAGCGAAGGCAATCGCCACAAAATCACTTGGGTAATGTGCAAAAGATCAGTATTTTGCACATATGAAGACCCAAGCATTCGCTTTTACTGATGATTTCGACGACCTCCTCATCACCATCGAGGAGGGTGAAACGGCTCACGATGTCGCGTTTAGTTCCCGATTTCAATTGAAGCAGTAAGCTGAAACTGAAGCGCTGGAATTTCACCTTAGCGCTTCACCAATGGGTCAAGAATCCTGATGTCGCGTTGCCCTTAATTGGGCTCTGCCTCAATCTGTGTGGCGGAACGGTAGCATTCTCGCCCGCAACAATTCTGGACCGGCTCGACCGTACATGGCGCGTTTGAGCGTCTTCAGGCGATTGATCTGACCTTCTGCTTGGCCGTTGCTCCATGGCATCTCGATGGCGTTTTTGACTGCATCGAAGTCCCGGTTCAATGTGCGGGCAAAGCGCACGATGGGCGCCAGATCGGTTTCGATCGCGTTGTCGATCCATGCTGGGAGCGGGTCTGCTTGGCGGCCGCGCAGGATACCGTTGAACCGCATGGCGAGACTTCGCATCGTTGCGAAGGCGGGAGAACCGGCCTTGAGCGCGTCGACTTTCCGCGCTTGATCCGGGGTGAGCTTTCCGCGGGGTTTGATGCACAGCGCGGCTGCGATGACCGGGGAAATCGCGTGCCCCGTTTCCGGGTCCCGGACTGGCTTAAGGATTTCGTGCTCTACCTTGGAGTCGCTCCCTTGCTGTTCTGCTTTTCGCCAGCCCGCCAACAGACGCTGCAAATGCGACTGACTCCCCTCGTAACCGCGCTCTCGGATCAGACGGAACAGGGCGCTGCCAGTTCGAATGCCCTCCTTCCAGCTTTGGCTCAGGAACTCTTCAAAGTACCACGGCGATGTCGGCTTCAAAGCGGCCCGCCTGCGGTCCGGTGGTGTCTCGAACTGCAGCCATTTCGCGATGCTGCGACGCGGGAACCCTGTTCGCCGCCCGATCTCGCTGCATGAAAGCCCCTGATTTCGGAGCGCATGAATGGTGGCGAAAATCTCTTCCCGAGACGTCCTATGCGCCAGGCGTGACTTCAGAAGGCTGCCGGCTGCGGTGATGTTGTCGGCGTCGGACAGCAGCGCCCTGCCGGTCGCACGGCCGTGAAGGTTCATTTGCTCCTCGATGGCCTGCCGCAGGTTTTGTACGATATGGAACCGGTCAGCGACCTGCTTCGCCTGCGGTGCCCCTTGCCGTGCTGCCTGGGCGTAGAGACCGCAGCGATCTCTGCTGATCACTTCCACCTCGGGGTGTCGCTTCAGCCAGTTGGTGCAGCTGACGACATCTCGATCCTCAAGAATGTCGATCACCACGCGACGCTCCAGATCCACAATGATCGTGCCGTAGGTTTGCGATTTCCGCCAACTCCAGTCGTCGATCCCGATGACTGTCGGCGACTCGCCACTGTCTTGGGCACGGTTCTTCAGCTGCCTAAGCACCGTGTCATCGCTGACTCCAAGGCCCAAACGATGCAACAACCGCTCGGCTGGCCGTCCGCCGGTCGCATGCCCAAGATGGGTGACAATCTCCCCGACACGCGAAGTACGACGTGCAAATGGACGCGCAATCGAGGCGATTTGGTCTGAGAATGTCCGGCGTGGGCAAGCGGGTGCCTGACATCGCCAACGGCAAATTGCGAGATCAACCGTTACCTCGTCTCCATGCGCGGGATAATCCTGCAGCCGCCGACGCCGCCAGCCGTGACGTCGGCGTGAATGCAATCCACAGTCTGGGCAAATGCCGTTGGGAGCCAAGACGCCAGATACAATCCACCCGCCTCTTTCACTTCGCTCAACGCTTTGAACGGCAACATCGCTCCCGGGCGACCAGTGCTTCTTCGAACTCACAACTATACCTCCTGAATTTTCCAGTTTCAGGATAGTTGCGCCACACAAAGTGAGGCAGAACCGATTAAAGGGCTACGCGACACGTAGATTTTTTTTGCCTGCTTGCCGGTCTCGGGACCCAGCACCTCATCTACATCATCGCGCGCAAAAGGTGCGCGCGCGAATGTCCGATGCTCTTCGCTTGAACGCGTCTCAAACCGGCGGGCTGGCCCGGTCACCTTCAAATCCATGCCGATGTCTGGTCTACGGCCCGGGCAGGATTCCGGCCGCGAGCCCGATGAGCAGCGTGGCAAGCACGGTGACCACGACTGTTCCTTGGGCCAGAACAGCGCCCACCTCTGATGGGTGCTCTGTCGAAGAAGTTCGATACATCGGCACCACCAGCCGCAGATAAACCCCGAGCGCCAGCACCGAGTTCAGGATGCCGATGATCGCAAGCCACAGATACCCGGCCTCGACCGCTGCCGAGAGCAGGTAGAACTTGCCCACGAAACCGAAAAGCGGCGGGATGCCGGTCAGTGACAGCAGGAACACCACCATCGCCGCGCCGAGCCACGGATGGGTGCGACCAAAGCCTTCAAGATCGCCCAGATTGCGCCCGGCCAGCAGGACAACCGCAAAGGCGCCGAGGTTCATCGCCACGTAGGCGGCGGCAAAGACCAGAATGCCCGGAACGGCAAAGCCGCTGGCCCCAAGGGCCACGACGCCCATCAGGAAATATCCCGACTGTGCCACCGAGGAATAAGCGATGAGGCGCACAAGGTAGGTCTGCACCAGTGCGGCGAGATAGCCATAGGTCATTGTCGCCGCCGCGATCACCGCCAGTGCCAGAGGCCAGCCACCGTCACGGGGCAGGTCGCGCAGGACCTGTGCGAAGGCGAAAAAGGCGGCCGCCTTGGTGATGACGGACAGGTAGGCCGCGATCGAGACGGGCGCCCCCTGATAGGCGTCCGGTGCCCAGAAATGGAACGGCACCAGAGCTCCCTTGTAACCCAGACCGACGATGATGGCGATCAGCCCGGTGATGATCACAAGTGTCTGGCCCTGCAACTGGCCAAGTTTCGAAAACAGCGTCGAACCGGAGCCCCCAAACCAGAAGGTCAGCCCGTAGATCATCACCGATCCGGTGACCGCCCCGAAGACGAGGTATTTCATCGCCGCTTCGGTGGCCGCATCGTCGCGCGGCCAGGCCACAAGCGCGAAAGAGCCCAGACCGGTGAGCACGACACCGATCACCACCACCATCATGTCGCCCGCCCCCGACAGCATCAGCGCGCCGAGGGTCACCAGCACGACGAGGGATTGAACGCTGCCCTCGCGCCGGCGGCCAGCAATCTCGGCCCGGACCAGCAGCAGGGACAGTGCGGTGCCGGGCAGCAGGATCAGCTTGGCCCAGCCCGAAATCAGGTCGATCCGGTAGGTGCCGCCGAAGACGGTGGCGTCGACGCTCAGCATCGGCAGCGTCAGGATCGTCGCCGCCGCAAGCCCGGCCAGCCCGATGGCCAGCACCAGCCGCGCCGCGCGAAACATCTCCGCAACGATCATCAGCATCGCCGCGGCGGCCAGCGTCAGCTCCGGCGCCAGAAGGGCAAGATCGCGGCCCATCTCCATCAGTTGCCGAGGCCCATCATAGTGGTGTGGATCATGTCAATCAGCCAGCCGGGCGCGACACCGATCAGAACGGTCAGGACGAGAAGCGGCAGGATCACTAGCTTTTCACGCCTATCCAGATCCGGCATGTCGGCCCATTTGTCGTTCATCTCGCCCAGGAAGACGCCGGCGATGGCGCGCAGGTAGAGTGCTGCGGTGATCACGATGGCCAGGATCGCGATCAACCCCCAGGGCATGCCGTTCAGCGTGGCAAGGAAGATCTGGAATTCGGCCGGGAAGTGTGCGAGCCCCGGCAGCCCGAGAGAGGCGAAAGCCGACAGGATGAAGGCCCAGCCAAGCCACGGCACACGGCCCAGCAGCCCGCCGAAATCGCCGATTCCGCGGGTATGGGCTCGGTCCTGCAACATCCCCACAAGGAAAAAGAGCGCGCCCGTGACCAGACCGTGGCTGACCATTTGCAGGGTTGCGCCATCCAATGCGATGGTCCGGATGCGCGGCTCTGTCGCCAGTGCAGCAATGGCGACGCCCATCACCACGTACCCCATATGGTTAACGGACGTGTAGGCGATCATCTTTTTCAGGTCGCTCTGCGCCAGTGCCGCGAAGGCCCCGTATAGCGCGCTGACCACCCCGAAGGCGAGGATCACCTGTCCGGCCTGTGCGAAGGCCTCGGGCGTCATCTGGTAGGCAAAGCGCACAAGCCCGTAGGTACCGAATTTCAGCATCACGCCGGCCAGGATCACGCTGCCCGCCGTGGGCGCCTGCACATGCGCCGCCGGAAGCCAGGTGTGGACCGGGAAGGCCGGGATCTTGACCGCGAAGGTCACGAGCATCGCGATCAGCGCCAGCATGGCAGGAAGCCCGCCCAGTGCGGTGCCCTCGACCCAGACACGCATGTCGAAGGTGCCCGATCCGAGGTAAAGCCCGATGATCGCCAGCAGGAGCGGCAGCGAGCCCAGAAGCGTGTAGAGAAAGAACATGAGTGCGGCCCGCTGACGCTCTTCATAGCCCCAGCCTGCGATCATGAAGTACATGCCGACCAGCGAGACCTCGAAGAAGACGTAGAAGAGCAGGCCGTCAAGCGCCATGAACGTGCCGAGCGAGGCGGTTTCCAGCATCAGCATGAGCACCACATAGGAGGCCGCCCGCTCCCCGATCCGCGCCGAATACAACGCCGACAGGAAAAACAGAAGCGAGGTCAGCAGCACCAGAGGCAGGCTCAATCCGTCCACGCCCAGCCGGTAGGCCGCGCCGATGGCGGGGATCCAGGCGATTTCCTCGACCTGGGCGAAGTCTCCGGCCACGATGCCGCGCGCCCAGATTGCCAGTGTGATCAGGAACACGGCCCCCGTGGCGGCGATGGACACCGCATGTGCCGTTCGCGTGGACCGGTCGGGCAGCGCCATGAGCGCGAGACCGGCAAGGATGGGCAGGAAGGTGGCAATGGTCAGAAGCGGCATGGGCGCGATCCTCAGAAGTAGAACGGGGCGGCGAGGAGTACGCCGGTGACGAGAGCGATTCCGGCGACGGTCAGCGCCATTTCGCGGTGGATAAGGCCGCTTTGCAGACGGCGGGCGCGGGTGCCGAGGGCGATTGTGCGATCGACAAGGCCAAAGATCGCACGATCGATGGTGTCGCGGTCAAAACGCAGGCTGGCCAGCCCGAGGGACAGGTTGAGCCTGCCCACCGCGTTGAGCAGCGCCAGAAGACTGTCTTCGGCGCGTTCGATCCGGCGTGACAATGCTTGTGTACCTGCGACGATGCCGCCCAGCACGACACGGCGGATGATCCAGGCATCCAGGCGGTCGCAGAGCCGTGCCAGGGCCAGCGTCGGGCGGACCACGAGGGCGTCCATGCCACCTGCGAGCGGGAAGCCGTTTCGTGCTGGCGCAAGCAGCGGACCCAGAAGGCGGGCGGGGGCCAGCAGCCAGCCAAGCGCCAGCCCGGCCAGACCCACCGCCAGCCCCATGGCCGGGACGATCCAGCCGGGCTCGGCCAGATGCGCGCCCAGCATCGCCTCCAGCGGTTTGAAAGCGAAGCCCAGAGTCGCGGCGAGTATCACGAGAACGCCCATGCCGACGGCCATGAGCGGCACCTTATCGCGGGGCTTCTCCGGCGTGCCGGACCACAGCACCTTCAATGCCCGGCCCATATAAGCCCCGGTCAGCACCGACCCAGCAAGGGCCAGCGGCAGAAACCACGCGGCAGAGGGGCTATCGAGAGCCGCGGCGAGGATTGCGTCCTTGGAATAGAAGGCGGCGAGCGGTGGCAGCCCGGCCAGCGCCAGCGCGGCCAGTGCAAAGCCCGCAAAAATGCCGGGCCGGGCGCGGCCCACGCCGGCAAGCGTGTCCAGATCGGTGCTCTCGCGGTCGTGCTGAAAGACGCCTGCGCCGAGAAAGAGCGCCGATTTGATCGCGGCATGCGCGATCAGATGCAAAAGCGCGGCAACGGGCGCGCCGGCCCCCACCGCGATCAGCATCAGCCCGTACTGGCTGGCGGTCGAGGCGGCGAGCAGACGCTTGAGGTCTGTTGCGGCCAGTGCCATCAGCCCGGCAATCACCGCCGTCGCCCCGCCGACAATCCCGATGGCCAGAAGCGCGCCGCCGGGCAGCATCGGCGCGGTCCGGATCAGCAGGATCGCCCCCGCCGCCACCAGCGTGGCCGAGTGGAGCAGGGCAGACACCGGCGTTGGCCCCGCCATCGCCCGCATCAGCCAGTCCTGCATCGGCACCTGCGCCGACTTCCCCATCGCCGCAAACAAGAGCAGCAGCCCTGCGATCAGCGCCGGGGTGCCGGTGGTGGAAAGCGTGGCCGAAATCTCGGAGGTTCCGGCGATACCGATCAGCAGGAAGGCCGCGAGGTAGAGGCCCAGATCGGCCGTCCGGGTATAGAGGAATGCCCGCATGGCCGCTCCGGGCACGCCCTTTCGCCTATGCCAGAAGCCGATCAGAAGGTAGGAGGCAAAACCAATCATCTCCCACGCGGCCAGCAGGGTGATCCAGTCCCCCGACAGCACCAGAAGCTGCATCGCGGCCACGAACATCAGCATGGTGCCGAAAAAGCGGGGGCGCTCGGGGTCATGGGACATGTAACCCGCCGCATAGGTCAGGACCATCGCCGCGACGGTCGCGACGACCAGCGCCAGCGTTGCCGTCAGCGGGTTGGCCACCAGCCGGATCGGCAGGTCCGGCAGGAAGGGCAGGGTGGCCGTGACATCCGCACCGCCCGCCACCCCGGCCAACAGAGCAATCGCCCCGGCAAGGCCCAAGGCCGCACCGGTCAGCGCAATCGCCTCGGGCATGCGCCGGAGCGCAAGTGTCGTCAGGCCCGCGCCCAAAGGCGCGAGGATCGTCAGCGAAAGCCAGATCACCCCCTGAGCTCCCGCGCTTCTTCCATCTCGACCGACCCGCGCGAGCGGAACCGGGCGATGGCGATGCCGAAACCCACGGCCATCTCGACCGCCATCACCGCCATGACGATCAGCACGAACATCTTCGCCGCTGTCACATCGGGGTGCAGATAGCGCCAGAACGCCACGAGATTGAGCAGTGCCGCGGCAAGGATCAACTCGACCCCCATGATGATCATCACAAGGTTGGTCTGGCTGAGCGCACCATAGAGGCCAACGCCGAAAAGCGCCGCACCGACGCTGAGCGCGATCATGAGTTCCGGGATCATTGGCTATCCTTTTCTTGCGGGGCGATCGCGACCATGGTCGCCGCGATCATCGCGGTCAGGATCATCAGCGCCGCGCTTTCAAAAATGAACATGGAGCGGCCCAGCAGTTCGCGGCCCAGCAAGCGCGCCTGTTCATCGGCCCCGGGCACGTCGGGCACGGGGCCTTGCCAGCCGGCGGTCCAGATCACCACCAGTGCGGCGACCAAGCCAATCCCGCCCGCCCAGAGCGACAGGCGTTTCTGGTGCGTCATGTCCATCTTGCCCATGCCGCCGGGGTCCATCATGAACATGACCATGAAAATCGCCATGACGCTCATCTCCGTGGCCATCATCATGATCTGGAGCACGCCCAGAAATTCGGCCTGCATGACAAGGAACATCGCCCCGATGGCGGTCTGACTGAACAGGAGCGCAATGGCCGAACGCACCATCGAATGTGTGCGAAAGACGACCACCCCGAACCAGATCGCGGCGGTGCCGAAAAAGGCGAGAAACAGAGCGGTGGCAAGGCTCATATCGGCACCACGAGGGCGATGACGCCCACAAGGAAGATATTGGCCAGCGCCAGGGTGATGCCGAGCTTCCAGCTCAGTTCCAGATACTTCGCCTCGCGCAGGCGCGGCAGGCGCGGCCCGAGCATCAGCATCGCGGCCGCTACACCAAGTGTCTTGAGCGCAGTCCAGGCCCAGCCCGGCAGCCACGGTCCAAGCCAGCCGCCGAGGTAGAAGGTAACGGTCGCGCTGGCCAGTGCGACGATGATCACAAGCCGCGCCAGTCGCAGGACGGCCAGCCGCGCGCCGGTGTATTCGGCCTCGACTCCACCCGCCAGATCGCCGCCGCCGGTGGGCAGGTCGATGGGCGGCAGCCAGGCGACACCCATCGCCGCGATGACGAACAGGACGAAGCCGATGGGCTGATAGGCGACGTTCCACAAGGCCGCCTGCGACAGGACGATCTGCGTGGTGGAGAGCGACTCGGCCCGCATCGCAACTGCCGTTATGGGCATCACGATCAGCATGGCATAGGCGACGAACTGGCCCAGAAAGCGCCAGCCGCCGATCATCCCGTAGGCCCCGTTCGGCCCCCAGCCGGCCATGATAAGCGCAACCAGCACGTAAGCCAGCGCGGCGTTCAGAAACAACGCGCCGATGGCCAGATCGGTGATGATCAGCCCCGGTGCCAGTGGGATAACGGCGACTGACAACAGGCCCGCGACCAGCAAGAGGACCGGGCCAGCCTCGAAAAACAGCCTGTCAGATGTGCGCGGCAGGATCTGTTCGCGGCCCAGCAGCGCTAGCGCCGAGGTCGCCGGCCGTGTGAGGCTGAGGCGTCCATGGACGGCCCAGCCTTCCAGAACGGCCACGGCGTAGCAGCCGATCGCGAGAGCGAGGATAATCACCGCGATGCTCATTGGGTCGCGCTCCAGGGATCGAGATCGAGCGAGGCGATTGCGGTCAGTGCGTCGGCAAGTTCCATCTGCTTTATCAGGTCGGGCACATGCGCGGCGAGGTCGGAGAACGGCGTCTTCAGATGGGCCGAGGCGACTGTACCGCCCTTTAATGTCAGGTGCAGCGTTGCGGGTCCGCGCGGTGTTTCCAACGTTGCCGTGCCGTGGCCGTCGCCTGTTGCACGCGGCATCTCTGGCATCGCGGTCGCGCCCGCCGCCGATATCAGGTCAAGGCTTTGCCCGATTTCTGCGCAGCGCTGGCGGAGCCGCGCCATGGCGTCGCCTTCATCCTGCGTGATCGGTTCGAAACCTAATTCGTCGTAGACCCCGTCGCCGTGTCTGGCATCGGACGCATGGTCCGCCGCACGTGCCACAGGACCTTCCGATGCTCCCTGAAGCGTCCCGATCCCGGTCAGTTTTGGTCCCATAAGTGATCGGTTGAGTGCACCGTACAGAAGGCTCGTTATAGAAGTTGCTTGCTCTGCCACCTCATCCGCTTTAGCCGTCCGGACGCGGTGTTCCATGGCCGCCGCCCGGCGCCCCAGCGGTGCAAGGCCCGCTTGTCGAGCCAACCCGGCCAGCCAGTTGAGATGGCTTGCAATCCGTTCGCGTTCCACTGCTGCGGCGCGGGCGGCCAGAGTGTCCTTGGGTGCAGTTTGTCCGGTAGCCTTCTCGGCAGCACGGCAAGCCAGTTCGCGCATTGCCACCGGCGACAAGGGCACCGCGTCCGCAAGATGATCAGCGAAGTCTTCGAGAGCAACGCCTGATGGCAGCGCCGCCATCTTCATCCCTCTGACCGCGGTGCCCGCGACGCTGTCTCCATCGAGGGTCAGGTCCAGGTGCAGACCGCCCGGAAGACCCGGGAAGAAGGGGCCAAAGGGCGCGTCTATCCATTCCATGACCAATCCGTCGGGGCTGACCGGTTTGCCTTCGGTGAGTTCGACCATTGACATGAAATGCGGTTCGATCCCCGGGATGTCTGGCGCCGCGCCGTGGCCTGTGTGGCCATGATGCGCGCCATGCGCATCCTGCTGTTCGTGGGCGCCATGCGCGGCGTGCTCTCCTTGGCCCTCTTGCGCTGGCATGTCCTTGTGGTGCTTGTGACCGCCATGTCCACCATGCGCATGCTTTCCGGCCTCGGCCTGCTGGACGAGGTCCATGCCACACTTGGGGCAGGAACCCGGTGTGTCGGAGGCGACATCCGGGTGCATGGGGCAGGTGTAGGGGCCTGTCGGCTCCGTGGCCGGTTCGGCGTGATGGCCGTGGCCGTGGTCCGCATGTTTCCCGGCCTCGGCCTGCGGGACGAGGTCCATGCCGCACTTAGGGCAGGACCCGGGTGTGTCGGAAGTCACCTCCGGGTGCATCGGGCAGATGTAGGGGCCTTTCGGCTCTGCGGCCGGTTCGGCGTGATGGCCATGTTCGTGATGCGCGTGTTCCCCGGCCTCGGCCTGCGGGACGAGGTCCATGCCGCATTTCGGGCAGGAGCCGGGCGTGTCAGAGGTGACCTCCGGGTGCATGGGGCAGGTATAGGGGCCTGTCGGCTCCGTGGCCGGTTCGGCGTGATGGCCGTGGTGCACGTGCTCTCCGGCCTCGGCCTGCGGGACGAGGTCCATGCCGCATTTTGGACAGGAACCGGGCGTGTCCGAGGTCACTTCCGGGTGCATCGGGCAAACATAGGAGGCGGACGTCTCGGCGCTTGTCACAGCATCCGACTGATGATGGGCCTTTTCTGCTTGCGTGGAAACCGCGGACGATTTTTCATGGCCCTCATGGCCCTCATGGCCCTCATGGCCCTCATGGCCCTCATGGCCCTCATGGCCCTCATGGCCCTCATGGCCCTCATGGCCCTCATGGCCCTCATGGCCCTCATGGCCCTCATGGCCCTCAT
>JABXIA010000051.1 GCA_013373325.1 Paracoccaceae bacterium | reverse complement strand
TAATCGGCAATACGGTTCACAACGGGCATCGGGGTGGACTCCTGCTCCAGACTCGGGATGATGCATCTGACACCGGAAAAAGAGCAGCCGCAATGCAAGAAACAGACCTGATCCACGACCCCTCCGCAGGCATCGAGCGCCTCTTGGAGATCATGGCGCGCCTGCGCGACCCGCAAACCGGCTGCCCCTGGGACATCGAACAGGATTTCGCCACCATCGCCCCCTACACCATTGAAGAGGCGTATGAAGTTGCCGACGCCATCGAGCGCGAGGCCTGGCAGGAACTGAAGGGCGAGCTCGGCGATCTGCTGTTCCAATCCGTCTTCCATGCACAGATGGCAGAAGAAGCCGGGCATTTCACCTTTCAGGACGTGGTGCGGACCATGTCGGACAAGATGGTCTCCCGTCATCCGCATGTGTTCGGCGATGAGTCCCGCGAGAAATCCGCCGAACAGCAGACGCAGGATTGGGAGGCAATCAAGGCGGCTGAACGCGCAGGAAAGGAACAGAAGGGCACGCTGGACGGCGTTGCCGTTGGCCTGCCCGCGCTGCTGCGCGCTTACAAACTCCAGAAACGCGCGGCCCGCGTCGGTTTCGACTGGCCGTCCGCCGACAATGTCATCGCCAAGATCACCGAGGAATGCGCCGAGCTGGTCGAGGCTCGCGACACCCTCACCCACGCGGAAGTCGAAGAGGAATTCGGCGACCTCCTGTTTGTGATGGCCAACCTGGGCCGCCACCTGGGGGTTGAGCCGGAAGCTGCCCTGCGCGCCGCCAACGCCAAGTTCACCCGCCGCTTCGAAGGCGTCGAAGCCAAGCTCGCCGCGCGCGGCAAACGCCCCGAAGACAGCGATCTGGCGGAAATGGATACGCTCTGGGATGAAGTGAAGTCAGACGAGCGCGCCTGAACGCGCCCTGTCCCTTCTCTTTGCCTGAACACTCAAATCCCGGCGGCGCAGCCGCCGGGCCTCAGGCGCGGCTGGATCAGACCAGGTTGGCCTTCTTCAACGAAGACGAAATTGCCTTGTAGTCTTCCAGGATCTTTTCCTTCTTCGCCAGCTCTTTCCACAGCTTTTCGGCGGTCTTCTTGTCGTCGACGGCGACATTCACCATCACTTCCTTCAGCTTCTTCACATCGGTGATGCCCAAGAGCTTGGCCGCCTTCTTGGGGTCCCCCATCGCGTTTTCGGCCACGTATTTCTTGTATTCATCGCCTCCGGTGAAGCCCATCACATCCTTGTTCAGCATCTTCACGACCTCTTCCTTGCCGGTCGCGATGATTTTCTTCCAGTCGCCGCTCTTGAAATCGCCCTTATCGGCCAGCGCTTTGGCAGCCAGATGAGTCTTGGAGGTGATGTTGACCGGCTCCTTGCCTTTCTTCTGGTCCATGTAACGGGTCCAGAGCGATTCCGGGTTGCCTTTGTTCTGGGTGAACATGAACTCATTCAGGCAGTAACGCCGCTTGCAATAATCCATGTAAGCGGCGGTCATTTTCTTGTCTTTCAGGATATCGCCAACAACTTTGGGCTCTTTGGGCATGTCTCACTTTCCCCATGCAAATCAATGTTTTTCCGGCCGAACAAAGCCGTACCAATAAGGCCCGGAACCGGGCTGAGTAATCACTGGCGGCGTCTGCGGGCCATCCCGCCCGTGACGCTGCGTCAGGCAACTATAGAAAGCAAACGCGGGGGCAGCAAACTTCCGTCGCAGAAAATCTCCGGAAATTTGCAAAGGTTCGCGCCCTGCCGGTTCAATCCCGGTTCGGCAGCGCGTAGTCTCACAGCTCACGACCAGCGGAGACCGCCATGAGCGCCAGAAAAATCATCATCGATACCGATCCCGGCCAGGACGATGCCGTCGCCATCCTGCTGGCGCTGGCCAGCCCGGAAGACCTGGACCTGCTCGGCATCACCTGCGTGGCGGGCAATGTCCCTCTGGAACTGACCAGCAAGAACGCCCGCATCGTCTGCGAGGCTGCAGGCAGGACGGATGTGCCGGTATATGCAGGCAGCGCGGCGCCGCTTGCCCGTCCGCTGATCACCGCCGAACATGTGCATGGCCAGACCGGCCTCAACGGTCCGGACCTGTGGGAGCCCGAGATGCCGCTGGCCGATGGTCATGGCGTTGATTTCATCGTCGAAACGCTGCGAAGCCATGATGCCGGCACTGTCACTCTCTGCACGCTTGGTCCGCTCACCAATATCGCTGCCGCCTTGAGCACCGCCCCGGACATCATCCCCCGGGTGCAGGAAATCGTGATGATGGGCGGCGCCTACTTCGAGGTTGGCAACATCACCCCGGCAGCGGAATTCAACATCTATGTCGACCCGGAAGCCGCTGAAACCGTCTTCAAATCCGGCGTGCCGGTCACAGTGATGCCGCTCGATGTGACGCATAAAGTGCTGGCCACCAAGCCGCGCATCGAAGCAATCCGCGCCCTCGATACCCGCGTCGGCCATTTCACTGCAGAAATGCTGGAATTCTTCGAACGCTTTGATGTGGAGAAATACGGCTCAGAGGGCGGCCCGTTGCATGACCCCTGTGTCATCGCCTGGCTGCTGCAGCCGGCACTGTTCTCCGGCCGCCATGTGAACGTGGAAATTGAAACTTCCTCGGACCTCACCCTCGGCATGACCGTTGCCGACTGGTGGGGCGTCACCGACCGCACCCCCAATGCCCTGTTCATCGGCGATGCCGACGCGGACGGCTTCTTCACCCTTTTGACAGAAAGGCTCGCCCGCCTATGAGCGCCGCCCTGCATCTCGCAAAACCCGAACACTTGGACATTGTTCTGGCCCTGGTTGCCGCCTTCCACGCCGAATCCGGAATGGACAGCAGCGACGAACACCGCCGCGCCGGCATCGAGCCTTTGCTGAACGGCCACCCATACGGCGCCGTCTACCTGATCGGCCCTACCCGTGCGCCGATCGGCTATATCGTGATCACCTTCGGCTGGTCGGTGGAATTCGGCGGCATGGACGGTTTTGTCGATGAACTCTACATCCGCCCCGCCGTGCGCGGCCGCGGCATTGCTACCGAAGTGCTGACCGAACTGCCGAAAACTCTTGCAACCGCTGGCATGCGGGCCCTTCATCTGGAGGTCGACCGCGAGAACGAAACCGCACAGCGGCTTTATCTGCGCACCCGCTTCCAGCCGCGCAAGAACTACATCCTGATGTCCAAGCAGCTCTGACACGCCGGACCCGCAGACAGTTTGACGTACAGAATACGGCCCGGAAACCCACCGGCTTCCAGGCCTGAGATCGAACTGAAATGCGGCACGTCACGGCGGGCTCTTCCACCCCTCCCCGGCAAAAGCCCGCCGCTGTGCGCCCCCCTCCGGCAGAATTGCGCTGCTGTGATGACTGCGCGCATTTATAAGGAACCATCCTGCCGGGACCGGCGTTACAGTCCCGTCTGCGGCCCGCAATACGGCCGCACCGGACCTGAAAATGGAGATATCAAATGACTTTCCGCTGGATCCCTGCTCTCGCAAGTTCCGCCGTACTGGGCCTTGGCGCCTGTACCAACCTGACCCCGGAACAGCGCACCGTTGCCGGTGTGGCAGGCGGCGCCGCAGCTGGCCTGATTGCCGCTGACGCGCTCAAGGCTGACGACGACTGGCGGCTTATCGCGGCGCTTGGCGGCGCTGCCGCCGGCACCCTGGTCGCCCAGAACAACCAGTCAAATCAGTGCGCCTATTCCCGCGGCGACGGCACCTATTACACCGCAGCCTGCTAATGATTTTTTGATCTGGCGCCCTGCCCCCGGACAGGGCGCCAGATCTTTGGCCGCAACCCGAACACAGGCCGCAGCCCTGGTATCAGCGTATTTCCCCGCCAAGGTTCAACCGCTGGACCGGATCATCCGGTGACGCGGCCTGACCGCTGAACGGGTACATCCCCGGTCCGCTGCACCCTAATAGTGTCGAAAGAACTGCACAGATTGCCACTGTGCGCCACATCCGCATCTGCATGGCCTGTTCCCCTTTCCCGCAGCACCTTTGCACCGCGTAAGATCACGCTACCATGACGCCCGCGTGAGCGTCTGTGATCAGGGCCACATATGCCGTTTCCGGCAGGTATGCCGTCAGATAAACCTGTAGTCCCGGAAACTTGCGGCCTCGCCCAGCTTGACGCCGTCCGGACCCAGCAGCGGCCAGATCACGGCCCCGCGGATCTCGAACCGCCGCCCCGAGGCGCTGATCCTGATGCCGGCATAATCCTCAATGAACCCCTTGGCCCGCATCTTGGCAAACATCGCATCCCGCTGCGCCCGGTGCGCAGGCTCTGCCGTCAGCCTTGACGGCATCGACGTCAGCTGCTCCCAACCCATCTCCCACAACACCTGCGCCGCTAGATTGCCATAGGTCAGCACCGGATCGGCGGCTGTGTTATGCGACAGCACCGGAAACGGCGCGTGATAGAGCGCTTCGGCATCAGCTCTCTTCAGCAGCGAACGGCCCGTCGCCTGCTCAAAGGACGACAGAAGCAATTCCGCATGTGCAGCAGCTCGGTGGCGATTGTCAGGTGCCGGGTCGGCCATAGTGGTTCCAATTTTTCCTCAATGCTCAGTCTTCACATCATCCGGAAAATTCAACTATGCTTCTGTTTTCAAAATTAAAGGCAATTGCGCTGCGGCTAAGTTTCCCTTTTGCATCGTTCGCAGCTTACTCACTGATACTGAACGTTGGCTCGTAAAGGTGGTATTCTCGATCAAGTAAGCACGGACGCCAGCCTCAGGGCCGTTAAAAACAACCTCAGCTCTTCGATTTCTATAGTCAAGTAACAGAACGATCAGAAATTCGGCTCCCGTATCATTCGGCCGAAAGTGTGCCGCTCCCTTCGGATTTCCAGTTGCCTTGATTTGAACCGTTTTCCCATCAGCCGTTAAAGCATCTATTCCCGGACTATTGTTTGCGATGATTTCGAGGTCAAACGCTTGGGATGCAATTGCCTCTCCAATGTCGCCAACAAGCTTACCATCCAGGGTAAACTTCAAGCCGGAGCCCATGAACTGTGTCTCCAGGTCGGCACGCGCTTCGAAAAGGGTGTTTACCGCCTCAGGCAGATCCAAGAATATGGGCATTGGAATCCTTCCCAAAAAAAGAAGGGCCGACTAAAATCGGCCCTCCCAGAACACTCTCGACAAGATGCAAATTACTTCAGGATCGAACGGCCTGCGTATTCAGCCACTTCACCCAGCGCTTCCTCAATCCGGATCAGCTGGTTGTATTTCGCAAGCCGGTCGGAGCGCGCCAGCGAGCCTGTCTTGATCTGGCCGCAGTTGGTGGCAACCGCGAGGTCGGCAATGGTGGCGTCC
>JABXIA010000288.1 GCA_013373325.1 Paracoccaceae bacterium | reverse complement strand
TTGACCATGGAGCGGAACATCACCATCGCGTCGGCCTGCACCATCGCGCTGTCGGGGGCAAATGTGAACTCGACCTGGCTGGGGCCCATTTCGATCTCCACCGAGCGCACGGGCAGGCCCAGTTTCTGGGCGTTGCGGCGCAGCAGGTCCAGGATCCCCTCAACCTCGCCATAGCGGGTTTCGGTCAGATACTGGTAGCCCTGCGTCAGGTTGCGGGTCTGCACCGGGACGCCGGGGCGGGTCGCCTGGGCATGGGCGTCCGCCTTGTCTGCCAGCTCAAACAGGTGGAACTCCACCTCCAGCCCGAAGGTGGCGGCCATGCCCTGCCCCGCCAGTATCTCCGCCTGCCGCTGCAGCACCGCACAGGGGGCGAAGGGGATGGGCCGGCCGTCCGGGTAGACAGGGGTGCAGAAGATCCAGGCGGAATGGCCGGACCAGGGCAGCGCCCGCCAGGTGTCCGGGCGCGGCACCAGCAGCACGTCGCCCGCCCCCTGCATCGGGCCGGCCAGATCCGCGCCCTCCTCCCAAACCGGGAAGGCGGTGCGGTGCGACGTGTCCTTGAGCAGCAGGGTTGCAGGCACGTTGAGGCCGCGGCCGAAGACGGAGGCGAAGGCGTCCGCCATCACCGTCTTGCCGCGCAACAGCCCGTGCTGATCGGGGAACAGCACCCGCACCGTTTCGATCCCGTCGAACCGGGCGCGCGATGTGATCTCCGCCGCCTTGCGGCAGTCCTCGGGAGTCAGCAGCCCCAGGCGGGCCAGATTGCCGGATGTGAAATCTTCTGCCATGGGCGGCCTCGTCATGCGGAGTTGTTTGAAATTGCACTGGAAATGCCGTGCCGTCCAGCCGGCAGCCGCATTTACCGCAACCCGTTGCGCTATCTGGATATTGCGGAGGTTTTGCGCCTTGACAGCGTTCGCAAAGCGAACATTGATGCCGGTATCCGCACAATGCCCGGCCGGGCAGCGGCACGACGGGAACAGAACGGGACGGCCAAATGATGACAACGGCAGAACAGGACAGGAATATTTCGTCAAGCTTTGCCAAGGGGCTGGCGGTGCTGGCGGTGTTTGACGCCGAGACCCCCAGCATGACACTGGCCGAGATTGCCCGGCGCAGTGGCCAGGACCGGGCCACCGCCCGCAGGGGAGCGCTGACGCTGGTGCAGGCGGGCTATCTGCGCCAGGACGGGCGGATGCTGTCGCTGACGCCGCGGGTGCTGGCACTGGCAGGCGGGTTCCTGCAGGCCAACCAGTTCGGCCGCCGGGTGCAGCCGGTGCTGAACCGCCACGCCCGGCAGATGGAGATTGAGGTGACGCTGGCGATGCTGGATCAGGGCCGGGTTCTGCTGCTGGCGCAATCCACTGTCGAGCACGGCCATATCACCTATGGCTTCACCGCCGGTTCCCACATTCCGCTGGCGCATACCAGCCTGGGGCGGATGCTGCTGGCCGGGTTGCCGGAGGAAGAGGCCGCCAAGCTTCTGGCGGAAACGGACCTCCCGCGCCACACAGAGGCCTCCCTGACCGATCCCGCCGCCATTCTGGAGCGCGTCGCACAGGCCCGGGACCAAGGGTACTGCCTGACGGACAGCGAATTCGAGTCCGGGATCACTGGCTACGCGGTGCCTGTGTCGCGGCCCGGCCAGACGCCAATCGTGGCGGGGTGCTCTGCGCCGCGGGGCCAGCGGCCGGAGGCGGATGCCGAGCGGCTGCTGCGCGGGCTGCAGCTGTGCGCGGCAGAGCTGCGCCAGGCGGAAGCGGTGGATCACCTTTAGGGTCAGGACCCTAAGCAGCACCTTGCAAAGACCCTGCCCTGCGCTAGGCTGAGGCCAGTGATTACCGCAGGAGCATTTCGATGATGAAACAGACTGCATTGGCAGCGGCCCTCTGCGCCGTGCTGGTCCCGGCTGCAGGGGCCAAGGGCGTGGAAGGCAAGCAGGTCACCGTGCTGGGCCGCGACTGGGTGGTGGCCCCGGTGGAGGACGCTCCGGGCCGCTACAGCGCCACCCGGATGAACCTGGAGCATCTGGCCTTCCGCCCGCCCGCGGTGCTGACCGCGCTCCAGGCGGTCCGCGCCATCCGCACCGCCACCGGCTGCCGCGTCAACCTGGACACGATGGTGCGCAACATCACCGGCACCTACTACGCCCAGGTGATCTGCCGCAATTAGGCACGCGCCTGACGCTTACGCGGTTTGGCAGGGTTTTTCTGAAACATCCTCTTGGGAAATGTGATCATTTTCCGGGAGTCCATGGATTGAGCGGTGCCGGAGCGCCTGCCATAGATTGCGCATGAAACTTGCTATCAACGGATTCGGCCGCATCGGCCGCGCCATCCTGCGCCAGATTCTGACCACGTCGCGCGGAGACGGCATCGAGGTGGTGCGGATCAATGATATCGCACCCTTGGACATGTGCGCCTATCTGTTTCAGTACGACAGCACCTTTGGCCCCTTTGCCCATCCGGTGGAGCACGGCGGCGATGCGCTGCAGGTGATGGGCCGGACCATCCCCGTGAGCCATGAACCGGATCTGACCAAGGTGGACCTCAGCGGCGTTGATCTGGTGCTGGAGTGCACAGGCATTGCGCGGACGTCCGATGTGGCCGAGCGCGGGCTGAAAGCAGGGGCTGCCAAGGTGCTGATCTCCGGCCCCTCCCCCGCGGCTGAGCTGACCGTTGTGCTGGGTGCAAACGAGGAGACCCTGGGCGATGCCCGGATCGTCTCCAATGCCTCCTGCACCACCAACGGGCTGACGCCGCTGGTCAAGCTGCTGGATGGCATCGCAGGCATCGACACCGCGCATATGACCACCATTCACTGCTATACCAACTCGCAGCCGATGGTGGACGCGCCGCGCGGCGATTTTGCGCGCTCGCGCGGCGGAGCGCAGTCGATGGTGCCGACGACCACCTCCGCCATGCATCTGATCGACGAGGTGCTGCCGCATCTGAAGGGCCGGGTCAGCGGTGCCGCGGTGCGGGTGCCGACGGCGAGTGTCTCTGCCATTGATCTGGTCGCACACCTGAAATCCCCGATGAACGAGGCGGAATTTGGTGCAGCCCTGCGCGAAGGCGTTGCCGCGTCGAAAGTGCTGGGCTGGACTGACAGGCCGCTGGTCTCCTCCGACCTGCGGGCGCGCCCGGAATCGCTGGTGATTGCCGGGCCGGAAACCCGGATGGCCTGGGACGCCCAGGTGCGGGTGTTCGGCTGGTACGACAATGAATGGGGATTTTCGGCGCGGATGCTGGATGTGGCGCGGCTGATGGCGGGCTGAGACCCGCCGCCGCCCTCTGCCGTGACCGCAAGCCCGCCGGCGGCGGGCTTTGCTATTCCTGCGGGCAGCGCCGCTTGCCGGCCAGGCGCAGCCAGCGGAAGATCAGCGTGAGCGCCAGCATGCAGACAGCAAGGCCGAGCAGATCGCCGGCGGCATAGACCGCCATCACAGGCAGCTGATCGCCGGGAAAGATGAGGCCGGAGAAGACAACCGATTGCCCCGCAGAATTGACCAGGGATGCCAGCGCGCCAACCGCCAGAAGACTGTTCCAGGATATCCGCCGCGACTGGCCGGCATAAAGGTTCCGGCCGAACAGCCCCGCAATTTCAAAAGCCGCATAGGCTGAGACAGCACCAACAGCAATCGATTGCAGCAGCACCGGTTCCATCACCTGCCGCACGCCGGCTTCGGTGAAAATCAGCTCCGACAGGAAGGCGCCTGCCACCAGCGGCAGCACCGCACGCCAGCCCAGAAGCCAAACCGCCAGAATGCGCACCCCGTGCGGCAGGTAGACCAGGCTGGCAAAGACCGTGATCTCTGGAAGGAAGATCCCCTGCACAGGTGTAACCACCCAGGCCGTCAGCCCGTGGCAGATGATATAGGCGGCCGTGATCACCGCAAGACTTTGAAGGCCAGCAAACAGCTGCAAAACTCGTCTCATGCCGCTCCCATTAAACGGGAGCGGAGAAACCTGCAATCCGTGGAATGTATGGTCGGCGCGGCGCCGTCACTTTGCCGCAGGATTGAAACTCACCACATAGTGTTTGGCCTTGCTGCCGCCGGCCCGTTTGATCAGCCCCAGCTCCAGCAGCGATTTCAGGGTGCGGTGGAAAGTGGCCTGGGCCAGCCCCTTGACCAGCCGGTGATTGCGGATCTGTTCGGATTGCACCGCCTCGCCGGGTGTTTTTGTCAGCGAATTTGCCGCCAGCAGCACATCCCGCTCTGAACGGCTCAGGCGGTCCAGGCCAAGGTCACGCTCCATCTGGTGAAGCATGTCGCGAAGTTCGAAAATTGGTCTCAACCGGTCCAAAACCGTTCTCCCGGATCCTCATAAACAGCGCCCGGCAAGGGGCCGGGGTGAAATGACACCACGCAAGTTTATCAAACTGACAATTATATGGACAGTAAAATCATGCGTGGTATCATTCCAGTCAGGCTGGCTGCGTTGTGAGTGGTGGCTGCGCCTGACGTTGCTCTTGTTCTTTGTTAAACAGTGACAGCTCCGGCGGGATACCCGCTGGAGCTGGTTTAACTTATCACATACCCCGTTCCGCTTTCCAATGCTGATTGGCTGCCGCCGCAGCCCCGCCGCCCATGCGCGGCAATCCGCCGTTGCCAGACACCGGCGGATTGCCGCCGCTTTGCCGGTTCCATCCCTCAATTTCCCCGTGCTAGGCTTGCTTTGGAACGCCTGGGCCTCAGCCGGGGTCAGGCGGCAATTTTACGCCCGCTGCCGGAGCAGACATGAATTTTCCCTTTCGCCCGCGCCTCCTGGCGTGTGCTCTCGCCTTCAGCCTCCTGACCCTGCCGGCGCTGCCCGGCAACGCGGCCGAAGCAACCCTGCAAGCCCCTGGTGCCGACGCGGCCCTTGCGGAAAAGCTGCGCGGCGCATCGGCTTCGGTTGCGGCCAGCGGCGAGACCAGCGTGCAGGAGCTGCTGGCGGCCGCACTGTCGGATTACCGGACGCTGGTGCAGGTGCTTTATGACGCCGGGCATTTCTCGCCGGTGGTGAACATCCGCCTGGACGGGCGCGAGGCCGCGCAGATCCAGCCGTTGAACCCGCCGAAGACCGTAAACAAGGTGGAAATCACCGTAAAACCTGGGCCGCAGTTTGTATTTGGCCGGGCAGAGCTGGCGCCGTTCCCACAAAACAGTGATGTCGGGATCCCGGAGGGATTCGCCCCCGGCAAGCCGGCCGGAACCGGAGTGATCCGCGACGCAGCCATTGCCGGTGTCCGCGCCTGGCGCCGCAGCGGTCATGCCAAGGCAGACGTGTCGGAGCAGAACATCACCGCCAGTCACCTGCAGGCCCGGCTGGACGCGCAGCTGCGGCTGACGCCGGGGCCGAAACTGCAGTTCGGGCAGATGCGGATCACCGGCGATACGGCCGTGCGTGAGGACGCTATCCGCCGCATTGCGGGCTTTCCTGCAGGCGAAAATTTCCACCCTGACCTGATCGCAAAATCTGCCACCAGGCTGAGACGCACCGGCACGTTCTCCAGCGTTGTCCTGCGCGAGGCGGAGCAGCCGAACCCGGATGGCACACTGGATTTCGTGGCCCAGGTTGAGGACCTTCCGCCGCGCCGCCTGACCTTTGGTGCCGAGGTCAACTCCTCCGACGGGCTGGAGCTGTCGGGCAGCTGGATGCACCGCAATCTGTTCGGCAATGCCGAGAAATTGCGGATCGAGGCGCGTGTCAGCGGCATCGGCAGCAGCAACGACATCGACGGCCGCATCGCGGTGCGGCTGGACCGGCCTGCCAAGCTGGGTCCGGATGACCTGATTTTCTATCTGGCAGAGGCCGAACGGCTGGACGAGGAGCACTACACCGCGACCCGCGTCTATGGCGCCATCGGCGCCCGGCGGACGTTTTCGGAAACCTTCTATGCCGAGGCCGCCCTTGGCATCTCCTCCACCTTGGCAGAGGACGTGTTCGGCAAGCGCCGGTTCAAATACGTGGCTGGCAGGTTCCGCGCCGAGTTTGACGCCCGCGACAGCCGGGTGAACCCGGCCTCGGGCTATTTCCTCCAAGGGTCCGCCACACCGTTCATCGGGTTTGACGGCAGCAAGTCGGGCCTGCAGATGAAGGGCGACGGGCGCGCCTATTACGGGCTGGGCGCGGAGGACCGGATCGTGCTTGCGGGCCGAGTGCAGCTGGGTTCCGTCGTGGGCCCGTCGCTTAGTGAAATCTCCCCCACGCTTTTGTTCTTCTCCGGTGGTGCGGGCACCGTGCGCGGGCATGAGTACCAGTCGCTGGGCGTGCCGGCCAACGGCGGCACCGCGGGCGGGCGCAGCTTTGCGTCACTATCGGCCGAAGTGCGCGGCAAGATCACCGACAAGATCTCGCTGGTCGGCTTTTACGACCTGGGCTTTGTCGATGCGGACAGTTTCGTCTCCGGCTCTTCCGCGCGCCATGCGGGTGCAGGCATCGGTGTGCGCTATGATGTGGCGGGCATCGGCCCGATCCGGCTCGACCTCGCCTATCCGGTGGACGGCGGGTCTGAGGACGGGCTGCAATTCTATATCGGGATAGGACAGGCGTTTTGAGACAGGTTCTTGGCTATACGCTCGCACTGGGTCTGACCGTGGCGCCGGTTGCGGCGCAGGAAACCACAACGGAGGACGCCGGCGGGCTGCTGGTTGATTTCCTGGAGGACACTCTGTCAGGCGACAGCCGCTATATCAGCGTGTCGGGGCTGGAGGGCGCGTTCTCCTCTGAGGCCAAGATCAAGAAGATCACCGTGGCGGACGAGGACGGCATCTGGCTGACCATCGAGGGCGCGGTGCTGGACTGGAACCGGCTGGATTTGCTGCGCGGGCGGTTCTCGGTCAATGAACTGTCAGCCGAGCGCATCGCGGTGGAGCGCGCGCCAGAGCCGCTGCCGCCGGACCCGGAACTGCCGGAGGCCGAAACCACACCTTTTGCCTTGCCGGAGCTGCCGGTGGCCATCGAACTGGGTCAGATTAAGGCCGCCCGGATTGAACTGGGCGAGGAACTGACCGGATCAGCCGCCAGCCTGCGGGTCGAGGGCACGCTGAAACTGGCAGACGGCGCGCTGGACACCAAGCTGGAGGCTGCACGGCTGGACAAGCCCGGCGACCACATCCGGCTGGAGGCAGCCTATGCCAATGAAACCCAGCAGATCACCCTGGACCTGTCGGTGGATGAGGCCGCAGGCGGGCTAATTTCACGCGGGCTGGACCTGCCGGGCAATCCCGATCTGCAGCTGACGGCCAAGGGCAGCGGCCCGGTCACGGATTTCGCTGCCGATATCGCCTTCAGCACCAATGGCACCGAGCGGCTGGGCGGCCAGGTGGTGCTGGCAGCCCGTCCCCTGCCTGCAGATGCCGCGCCGGAAACGCCGCGCGACATCGGGTTTTCCGCCGATCTGGGCGGCAATATCGACGTGCTGCTGCCGCCGGTGCACCGGCCGTTCTTTGGCCCCGGCCTGCGCCTGAACGTCAAAGGCCTGCGCGAGGGCAGCGGCGCTGTAACGCTGGATACGCTGGTCCTGCGCACCAATGCCCTGCGGATCACCGGCGCCGCAGCGCTGGATGCGGGCGGCAAGCTGGCCACCGCCAACCTGAAGACCGCGATCTCCCCGCCCGCAGGCCAGGCCGCGGTCACGCTGCCGACCAGCGACGGCCAGACCACGCTGGCCAAGGCTGACCTGCAACTGCAGAAGACCCTCGAAGGGCGCTGGGTTCTGGACGGTGTCCTGAACCAGCTGAGCCATCCGGGCGCGCTGGTGGATACGGCCGAGATCACGGGCCGCGGCACCCTGGACCAGACCAGCGGCTTTGCGCTGGAGGGCCGGCTGAGCGCCGGCCTCAGCGGGTTCCAGCCGCGCGACCCGGCGCTGGCCAAGGCAACCGGCAATGAGATCCGGTTTGAAGGCACGCTCAGCACCGACGGCCCCGGCGCGCTGCGCATCACCGGTATGGAGCTGCGCGGCAGCGACTATCAGGCCGCGGGCGATGTCGCCTTTGACGGTCTGGAAGAAGGGCTGAAAATTACCGCGGACCTGACGGCGGGCGCTGCGGATCTTGGCCGGTTTTCCGATCTGGCAGGCCGCCCGCTGGGCGGCGCGGTGCAGGCCGTGGTCACGGGCTCCTTCATCCCGCTGACCGGCGGGTTCGACACCGATCTTTCACTGCAGGCGCAGGACCTGTCCGCGGGCATTGCCCAGGCGGATGAACTGCTGGCTGGCACCACAACCGTCGCTCTGACGGCGGCACGAGATGAGGACGGAATAACCATAGACAGGTTTGACCTGTCCGGCAGCGCGCTGGCCGCCAACGCCAAGGGCACGCTGAACAACCAGGCAGGCCAGCTGGGCATCACCGCCCGTCTGAACCGGCTGGAGGTGCTGGTGACGCAGGCGCCCGGCACGCTTGAGCTGGCCACCACCCTCAGCCGCACCGGCGATACCTTCAGCGGTGTCGCGGAGCTGAAGGGGCCGCATACCTCCAGCGCCAAGCTGGATGGGTCGGTCACGCTTGAGGGCGACGCGGATTTCACCTTTGCCGCCGCCTGGAACGAGCTGGAACGCTTTGTGCCGCAACTGGCAGGCAAGCTGAGCGCCGAGGGTGTGGCGGAACGGCGCAATGGCGAATGGCAGGCGACTGTTCAAGCCGCCGGCCCTGCAGGGATATCCGTGGAGACCGAGGCCCGTTTCACCGAAAGCAACGGCAGCACCGATCTGAAATTCGACGCGGTGATGGCAGAGCTGCAGCGGCTGGTGCCCGACCTTCCCGGGCGGCTGGCAGCCGCAGGCACCGCCACCCGCCGCGACGGCACCTGGACCGTGGACAGTACTGCCAGCGGCCCGGCAGGCATCGACAGCCGCATCGCCGGCAGCTGGAACGAAGCCAAGGGCACCGCTGATGTGACCGCCAAGGGCACTCTGCGGCTGGAGGGGCTTAATCCGTTCCTCTCGCCCAACCTGATCCAGGGGCCCGCGAATTTCGACATGGCCCTGCGCGGTGTTCCGGCGCTCGATGGGGTCAGCGGCTCCATCTCCATCCCCGGCGCCTCGCTGGCGATCCCGGCCGCGGCACAGCGGGTGGATGATATCAACGCGACGGTCTCCATTGCCCGGTCCAATGCGCAGGTGCGGGTCTCCGCCCGTCCGCGTGACGGCGGCACGGTGCGGATCAGCGGTCCGGTCGGGCTGCTGCCGCCGTTCAACGGCACCCTGCAGATCGCCATCGGCGATGTGGTTGTGACCGACCACCTGTCTTATGAATCCCTGCTGAACGGAAGCCTGGAAATGTCCGGTGCCATGGCCGGGAACAACAGGATTGCCGGCCAGATCAATGTGGGTGAAACCAATATTAACCTGAACACGGCAGGCGGTTCGGTCTCCTCTGCTCCGATCCCGCCAATCCGCCACGTTGGCGCACCGCGCGAGGTGCGCCGGACACTGGCCCGCGCCGGGCTGACCGGCAGCAGCAGCGGCAGCGCAGGCGGCTCCGGCAGGACCGACCTGGATATTATGATCAGCGCGCCGTCGCGGATCTTTGCCCGCGGCCGTGGCCTGCGCTCGGAACTGGGCGGCCAGATCCACGTTCGGGGCACCACTGCCCGCCCCTCGCCTTCGGGCCAGATCAGCCTGATCCGCGGCACCTTTGATATCCTCGGACGGCGGTTGGAGCTTGATGAGGGCCGGATCACCCTTCTGGGCGACCTGAAACCGTATCTGGAGTTCAAATCATCGGCGGCCACGGAACAGGGCACCGCAACGCTGGAAATCTCCGGCCGGGTCGATGCGCCGGAGATCAAGGTGACCTCCGATCCGCCGCGGCCAAGCGAGGAAGCGCTGGCAATGCTGCTGTTCGGCGACAACATCGGGGATATCTCACCCTTGGCGCTGGCACGGCTGGCAGGCTCTGCCCTGACCCTCAGCGGCCGCGGCGGCGGCGCCCAGAGCAAAGTGCGCGACGCCACGGGCGCGTCGGATGTTGATATCGGCACCGACAACCTGGGCGCCGGGCAGCTGGGGCTGGGCGGGTATGTGGCGGAAAACGTCTATACCGACTTCAACGTCAACACCCAGGGCGACAGCGAGCTGAGCATCAATCTGGATGTCACCAAAAGCCTGACGGTTCAGGGCACCGTGGACAGCGAGGGGGAAACCGGCGTCGGCCTATTTTTCAAGCGGGACTACTGACGGCCGCAGCAGCAGCCGTTTTCCGGCGCGGAAAACGGGCCGGAAATCATATGATTTCCGAGCCGGAATTCTGGCAGAATTCCGGCCTCTTGCGAACAGGACCGGAAGCCTGCAAGCTGCAAGCGGAATTCCGGGCAACCGCAGATCGGGGACGCTGTGGGAAAGACATTCACCCAGAAGCTGGCAGGCCGTGCCGGCCGTATCGCGCACCGCGCCAGGTTCCGCACCTCGCTGCGCCATCTGCACGGGCCGGCGCACCGCTCTGCCGCTCCGGATCAGGTGGTGCTGATCGCCCTGGTGCGCGACGGAGCCTATTACCTTGATGTGTTCTTTGACCACTACCGCAGGCTGGGGGTCTCTGCCTTTGTGTTCTTTGACAACGGTTCTGCCGACGGCACCATAGACCGCATCCGGCAGGAACCGGACACAGCGGTGCTGCAATCCGCCCTGCCATGGCTGCAATACGAAAACACATTCCGCGCCTATGCCGCGGACCGGTATGGCCGGGACCGCTGGTGCCTGTTTGCAGATATGGATGAACTGTTCGATTTTGAGGGCAGCCCCGCAGTGGGGCTGGGCGGGCTGACACGCTACCTGACGCAGCAAGGATACACGGCGCTGCAGGCCGAAATGCTGGAGATGTTCCCCAACGGCCCGCTGTCCGCGGCCCGCGGGCTGCCTTACGCCGACGCGGTGCAGAGCTTCCGGTTTTCTGACATCAGCGCTGTGCGGGCGCTGCCCTACTCGTCTGAGGACACCGGCTTTGCCTATTACCTGCGCCAGAACGCTTTGCCGCCCGGCGGCGCGCAGATACTGTTCGGCGGCGTGCGCGGCAAAGTCTTTGGCGAGACCTGCTGCCTCAGCAAGCACCCGCTGGTGTTCAACGGGCCGGACGTCCAGGCAGCGGTGCATCCGCACGCCTCAGCAAGAGTGCGGGTTGCAGACGTGGAAGGGCTGATCCGCCACTACAAATTTGCCGGCGACAGCCTGGCGCGGGATCTGCAAATCCAGGCCGAGACCGTTTCCACGCATGGTGAAGACCGCCAGCGCAGCGGTGTGATGCAGGCACAGCCGGACCTCAGCCTGTGGTCGCCCGAGGCAATCAAGGACGCGGAAATTGCGGATCTGCAGCGCCGGGGCTTCCTGCGCGACTCGTCAGCGTACCGCACATTTCTTGCCGGAGAGGCCGCATGAGCGCCGCCGCCATCGCCGCTGTGGTCATCGGCCGCAACGAGGGAGAACGGCTGATCCGCTGCCTGCGCTCCCTGCAAGGCCAGGTGCAGCAGCTGGTCTATGTCGACAGCGGCTCCACAGACGGTTCGGCTGAGGCCGCCCGGAAACTGGGGGCCGAAGTCGTGGCACTGGACCTTAGCCAGCGGTTTACTGCCGCCCGCGCCCGCAATGCCGGGCTGGCGGTGCTGGAGCCCAGGATTGAATTTGTGCAATTCGTGGATGGCGACTGCGAGGTAGACCCGGAATGGATCGCCACCGCCGCCGATTTCATGCAGGCACACCCCAAGGCGGCAGTTGCCTGCGGGCGGCGGCGGGAGCGGTTCCCTGAGGTGTCCGTTTACAACCGTCTGTGCGATGCGGAATGGGACACGCCCGTTGGCGAGGCCAAGGCCTGCGGCGGCGACGCGCTGATGCGGGTGGCGGCGGTCTATACCGCGGGCGGCTACCGCGAGGGGCTGATCGCGGGTGAGGAGCCGGAATTGTGCCTGCGCCTGCGCCGGGCCGGCTGGCAGGTCTGGCGGCTGGAGGCCGGAATGACCCTGCATGACGCGCAGATGCTGCGCTTCACCCAATGGTGGAACCGCAGCCGCCGCGCAGGCCACGCCTTTGCCGAAGGCGCCGCCTTGCACGGCACCGGGCCGGAGCGTCACTGGGTGGCCGAGACCCGCCGCGCGCTTCTGTGGGGCGCTGCCCTGCCCGCCGGCATCCTGATGGCCGGGCTGCTCAGCCCATCACTGCTGCTGGCGGCACTGGTCTACCCCGCGCAGGTGCTGCGCCTGTCCCGCCGCATGGGGGTTGAACAGGCGCTGTTCACGGTGCTCGGAAAGTTCGCCGAGGCCGCGGGCGCGCTGGAGTTCTACTGGCGCCGCTGGCGCGGCTCCGGGCGCGGCATTCTGGAATACAAGTGATCTGCCTCACGGCAGCGGCTATGCCCCTCTTAGCCTCACACCCAATTCCCCCCAGGATCTTTGGCAAGAGGATGGGCAGGCCTGACAATCTTCTGGCATCACATGTCTAGCGTGCTGTTTCAGTTAATTCATCACGTCATGCAAACCTGGCAATAAAGTGTGCAGACCGCATCCTTCGGAACGCTTATTGCCCAGGCGGCTTCAGCAGAGCCGCCCCACCCAATGGCCTGCGGCAGCAGACAACGTTCCCGGCCTATCGCCGCTTTCTAACAGCCCGGAGTGTTTCGAGATCCACGAAGCATTTGCACGGGCAGGAAAGCCTGAAAACCTTCGTGTTTTGTGAGGGCAGACAGCAACTGTCTAATCTGCATGCTCGATGAGACAACTTAAAGGTCTCGAACGAGGGCCCGGCACTAGCGCTTTCTGAGCGCCGTGAGAACAGCAGAACTTTACCCGACCACCCGCCAATAGTCAGACACAGCCGGCTGCGTGCTGATCTGCAATCCGGCCGTCTCATAGAACTTAACGGAGAACTCAGACATTGACGACAGCTTACAAAGAGCACACCGCAGCGATCGACAAGCGCGCAGGCGCTCTTTTAAGGCAGCCCCTTCGGTCATGACGCCCTACAGCCAGCTTGTGAAAGGGGCCTCCGCTGAGGCAGCGCTGAGCAGCAAAACCAAAGAACTGACCGCGTTTTCGGTCTCCATCGCCATCCGCTGCGAGGATTGCATCCTCTTCCACCTGCGCGCTGCGCTGAAACATGGGGCCAGCAAGGATGAGGTGATCGAAGCGATCTCTGTTGCGGTCGAGATGGGTGGCGGGCCGTCAGTGGTCTACGGCGGGCGGGCACTGGAAGCGCTGGACGGCCTGCTTTGACTATCCGCCGTGACCTGCCCCCCGCGGGTCCCTCGCTCATGAGGAGAGTCTGCGGGTTTGATTTTGGTAGTCGTCGGTTTCGCGCTTGCTTTGTCGTTCTGTTCC
>JABXIA010000018.1 GCA_013373325.1 Paracoccaceae bacterium | reverse complement strand
GGCTTTGACAGTGCCCCCCTCATATGGCAAGGCACCGGAATCGTCGATACGACTCACCAGTAAATCAAGGGGATCCACATGCCCAAGGAAGAATGGGGTGTAAAGCGCGTCTGCCCCACCACTGGCAAGCGCTTTTATGACCTGAACAAGGACCCGATCGTCAGCCCCTACACGGGCGAGGTCGTCGAGCTGGATACCGGCAAGACCCGGATGATCGAAGCCGATGCCGAAGACGCGGCCACCCTGAAGGCCAAAGAGAACATGGATGCGGATGACGTGGTCCTGGACGATGACGACGACGTCGATGTCGATCTGGGCGATGATGTCCTGGACGATGACGATGATGATGACAACGTCTCGCTGGACGACATCGCGGACATGTCATCGCCTGACGAGGATTCGTAAGGCGTTTCAAACGGTTCGGGGGTGTTTTGAGCGACCCCCGGACCGGTCGTCCTGAAGGCCGGCAAAAATTTTCGGACCCGGCGCATTTTCCGCTTGCAGCCCGCGCCGCCGTCCCGTAAACGACGCTCACACCGCAAGACGGACCGCACCGGAAACGGATCGGACACTGAAAGCGGACAGGTTTGGGGCCTTAGCTCAGCTGGGAGAGCGCCTGCATGGCATGCAGGAGGTCAGCGGTTCGATCCCGCTAGGCTCCACCAAATCTTCAAAATATTAGCGAAATCGACCGTGCTGGGTGCTGTTATTTGGCCGCTCCCCTTCGACCAGCAGCTGCGCCTGTTAGCACAACATGGTGCCAGCCGCCGCGCTGGCGGCCGGCCTCATGGTCGGGTCAAGCCTGCAACCGCCAATCGTCCTCTTCTGGCCGCTCTGCGTCATCCCATGCCTGCTCTGGCGCGCCAGCATTCGTGCGGAATGCGCCCAACGCGCCCGCCATGGCCTGAGCTTCCTTGGACAGGCCGTGGCTGGAGGATGTCACCTCCTCGAACAGGCCCGCGTTGCGGGTGGTGGCGTCGTCCAGGTTCGCCATAGCCGAGTTGATTTCCTGCAGGCTGCCGGATTGCTCAGAGGATGCCTGGGAAATGGTCTTCATCAGGTCGGCAGCACTGGCGACGGATTCGGAGATTTCACCGATGGCTGCACGGGTCTGCTCGACCAGGTCGGCCCCCAATTCAACATTCTGACCTGCCTCGTCCACAAGGGCCGCAATCTCGGTCGCTGCTTCCTTGGAACGATGCGCCAAAGTGCGAACTTCGGACGCCACCACAGCAAAGCCTTTGCCAACGGTTCCCGCCCGAGCGGCTTCAACCCCTGCGTTCAGTGCCAAAAGGTTGGTTTGCTGTGCGATTGCCTCAATCATGCCGATGATACGCGAGATTTTCTCGGAACTTTCCTTGATCGCCTCCATTGCACCATATGTGCGCTTCACGACATCGATGCTATCGGTTGCGTTGCGGCGCGCAGCTTCGACTGAGGCTGAAGCTTCACCTGAGGCCTGAGCAGTGCCGGTAATCGAAACTGAAAGCTGGTTCACCGCGGCCGCGGTGCCTGCCAGGGTCTGCGCGGTGCGCTCGGAACGCTCAGACAGATCACGAGAGGCAGCAGAGATTTCAGTGCTGACGCCGGCAATGGACTGACCGTTGGCGCTGAGACCGCGGACAGAAATTTCGAGTTTTTCTAGCGCAGCATTGAAATCGTCGCGCAGCTTGGCATACCCCTCCCCCATTTCCTCGCGGATCCGGAAGGTCAAATCGCCTTGCGACAACCGCTCGAGCCCGTCCCCGATGGCAGTCACCGCGGCGGTCTGCTCCGCCAGCCGGGCGTTTCGCTCTTCATTGGCAGCGGCTTCAACCTCAGCCTTTTCCACCAGACCATCGCGGAACACCGCAAGGGCCGTTGCAATGCGGCGGATTTCATCGCTGGAGCGCTCGTAGCCCTTTACCGGGCGCAGATTGCCAGCGGCCAAGCGTTCGGTTGTGCCGCTGATGTCGGCCAGCGGGCGCAAAATCAGGAGTCTGGTGAGAATCAGGGCCGCTACGAACACCCCCGCGGAAACCGCTGCCAGAATTTGCAGCTGCCGCTGCGCTCCCTTCACATCGGCCGCCAGCCCGTTTGCAATTGAGGCGATTTCCAACTGGCTTCCGTTGCCAAGCGCGGTAGCACGGCGGGCAAACTGCAAAACAGCCTCCACCGTGGCCTCGGACGCCTGGGCAGCTTCGGACGCGGCTTCCAGCGAAGCAACCTTGAATGCCTGCAGGCCTTGAGCAGGATCGGCAAGCGCGATCATCCCCTCCAGCGACTGAGCAAATACGCCGTCGCCAAACCCGGTGTAGCCCTGCAGCGCCACTGCTGCTTCCTGCAAAGGTGCCGCCGCAGCGTTGGCAGCCTCAATACTCTGCGCCGCCGCCATATCCAGCGCAGCGACCTGGAAAGCACTTGTCCAGCCGTTGATCTCCAGCAGCCGCAGGAGAACGTCGACCTGATTGTCCAACAGGCTCTGAATGGCTGTTCTGTTGTCAGCACTGGCCTGCGTGGCGGCCACCGACAATGTGAACACCATACGCTCCATCGCCTGCGTCAGCGGACGGACACTGGCGTTGCGGGCGCTCAGCACCTGCTTGCGGCTTTCCTTCAGTTCCTTGCGGCTGGCTGTCAGGGTATAGCGGAACAGCTCAACCCCTTCACTCACCTTCTTGGCGCGGAATGCGTCCAGCCCCAGTTCCTCAAGACGGCCAAGCACCGGTTCAAGGCGTTTCAGGGCGTCAGTGGCCATTTTTTTCAGCGCGCGCTTGGTCGGCACATCCCGCACATGCCCCAAGGCCAGCGCCGCACCGGACAGAATGCTGATATCGGCGCGCGCTTCCAGCAGCGTTTGCAGGCTGCCAAACTGCTGATCAACCAGGTTATTCAGGACTTCGTCCACCTGTATGATGGTCTCTTCACCACCGTCCATCAGGCTGTCACGCGCCTCTGCCGCCACTTGCACGAGCCTCTCCTGAACGGCCTGGCTGAGGGTTTGCAAATCGGCGGTCTGAGTATCGATCCATGCCTGGTTCCGGAAGGCTGCCTGGCGGGAGGCTATCAGATTGTTCAACCGGTCCGATGCTTCAGCCGCTTCAGGGGCAAATTGCGCCCGCTCCGCGGACGGAAGCTCCGAGACACTTCCCTCAAGCATTGCCACAGCTGCAGCCGCGGCCTCCTCCGCCGTGGACAGCTCCTCGACCGAACCCGCCTGCAAGACGCCAATCATTGCATTCTTGGTCTGGCTCGCGGCATCAACCATATGGCTGCTTAGTTCCAGTTGCGGCACCTTCTCGCCTGTCAGAACCTCCATCTGGCGGCCTGTCTGGGCAAAAACCAGTGTGACAAGGATGCCTCCTGCCGCGGCAGTCCCGCCCATCGCCATCAGGATAAGCGTGATCTTTGCGCCAATGCTTGAAAACGGCCGAAACCCGCGTTTCGCCAAGAGGTCTTTCTTAGAACTCATCCTATCACCCAAGTCTTCTGCCCGTATTCCGCGCCCCGGGCAATTTTTGCGGCAAGGGTCCTCTGGCAGGCAGGAGACCCGCGTCTCCCTTACAGAAGCGCCGCAAGGCGTAAAAAAAGGATGAGAGTGGCGAAGAAATTGCTGCAGATTTTAGCGATCTCCCTGCCTGCACACGAAGCCCCCACGCGATGCATGGGGGCGAAGTGGCATACAGTTCCAGAGAACATTGCTAGCAAACAGCTTGTAGAGGGCTTAGTCCGGCACACCAGCCTGCCGCAGCGCGTACGCCCACTCCTGACCCGCCGGGCTCATTGCAGCCGGGTTGTCGCGCTGGAACTGTGAGAGGCAGAACTCGGGAGCGGCCTCCAGCAGCTTCTGGACAGTGTTTCGCGCCTCCTGATCCTGTCCCGACAACTGCAGCGCAATCGCCTTGGAGCGCAGCGGCACAGGAAAAGCCCCCTTGGCCTGCAGCGAGCGGTCCGCCAGCTCTATCGCGCGGCCATACTTGCGCGCTGACAAATTCGCCAGGGCCGACAATGCGTCAAAATAATAGCATTGCGGCCCCAACGGCGTCAGCCGCCGGGCGGCATCGGTCATCTGCACGGCCTCGTCGGCCATATCCTGATAAGCCATCGTAGCCCCCTTGAGGAGCAGCGCCAGGGCCTCGTTTGGATTGTCACGCAATGCCAGATCATAGGCGTCCAGAGCTTGATCGAACCTGAAAGTGAGATGGCTGCAGATCAGCCCCTTCAGCGTGTGAGCCAAGGAAAAGCCCGGCGCCGCTTCGATCGCAGCTTCAGCCAGCCGGCTCGCCATACGGCTGTCTTCCAGGCGATCCGGCGACAATCCCCGTTCGACCCTCATCACATGCCAGAACCCCATCCAGGTCAGCGGCAACGCGTGTCCGGGTTCACGCTCCTGCAAGTGCGACAGGATGCTGTACGCCTGCTGAAACTTCTGCACGTCCATTTCCTGCATCAGGGAAATCGACGCCATCAGCAAAGTGTGGCTTTCCAGTTCCTGCAGCGGCTTGAAGTCCGCCAGCCGCACAGCCTCTCCAGCAGCAGTTTGACCAATCTGCAAGGTGGCATCGCGCAGAACCGAACTGCGGCCTTGCATCAGATTGTCCAGCGAGCCTTCGAAACTGCGTGACCAGATCACCTTTTCCCGCAAGGCATCGTGCAGGTCTATCTCGGCGTGAAACCGGCCGCCGCCGCAAGTGACAGCCCCCGACACCAAATAGTCGGCGCCCGCCACAGATGAAACTTCAGCCGGACGCACGGTTTCAGGATCAAACTGGCGCGATGCCAGATACGACGTAACTGAAAACGCCCAGCTGCGCGACAGACAGCGTGAAAGCTCTTCTGACACAAGCGAACCCAGCGGTGCAGAAGACTGGCCCGGAAACCGGTGCGCAAAGGGCAGCACGGCAATAGACGGCAAAAGCCCGTCCAGGATGATCCGGCCCGGCGGCGCTCCTGTCCGCGCAGAAAGCCCTGCTGGCCTGCGGGCTAGATCCGCCCGCGCCTCTTGCAGCCAAGCATTGAACACGGCCTCATGCGGCAACTCGAAGCCTTCCATGAATTCCGCCCCGCCTGTGCCACTGTCCAGCTCCAAGCGCGTCAGATCCAGAACGACCCTCTCTCGATTCGCGTATAGCAGCCTGGCCGCTTCCGGCCCCAAGTGCCGCCGCAGCGTGGACAGGGCGGTGCGCAGGCTGGCCTTGGCCTGTTCCGGCTGCGCGAGGCACCACAACGTTTTTTCGAGAAAAGACCGCGTCCGGATCCCCCCCTCGGCGGTGGACAGCAAGGCCACAAGAGCTTGATGTTTGGCACCGAGCTGCACGCCCGCACCATCCGCATGGAACACTCCAAATGCTCCGAACCGGCGGATCTTCAGAAGGACAGTCATTCGCACCCCCACTCAACGCATGATACATTCAATATTAAAGTACCGTTATGGTGCACACCTTTAGGTTGTTTTGCAATTACTGATTGTACTCACGAGGTAATTTCGTCAGACCGCATCTGAACTCAACATTTTTCGCCCAGAAATTTACATTCACAATCAACACATTACAAAAACATCCATCTCAAATCGGGTTCCAAATGAGAAGACCGCCCGACTGCCTCACTTGATCATTTTTGCTGCGAAAAACACTCAAAAGGTGTAATTTTCGATCATGCTGGCCGCTGCGGCACCGCCTTTAATCAGGCCAGCCCCAGCTTTGCACACATGCTGCGCAGGGCCCCGCTGAACCGAGCGGCAGCCGGCGACAACTGGTGCTCCAGCCGGACACAAATACCAACCGGCCCAAGGGTGCCACCAGTGTCCACCGGCAATGCCGCCATTGTGCCAGCAGCAAGGTCCGGCCGCACCACGCCCTGACTGATAATCCAGATCGCCTGATGCTCCAGCACAAACCGCCGGCCTAAGGCAGATGAAACCGTTTCCACCGGATAGCGGGGCAGCGCCAGACCCAGCTCTAGAAACATCCGCTCCACAAGCGGACGGATGACAGAGCCCTCCGATGGCATCAGCACCGGGTAATCCTCGAAGGCGGAAAGCGGCAGGCGGCCGGCCCCAGCCAGCGGGTGATCATGTGCAGCAACTGCAACCACACGTTCGCGGTAAAGCGGGTCAAACCCGATACCGGCCATTGTTTCGGGAGCTGGCATCCGGCCCACCACCAAATCCAGAGCTCCCCGGCGCAGCTGGTCGATCAAGTGCTGGTTATCGCCCGACAGCACCATGAAACGCCCCGGAGCGCCGCTGCCGCGCAGCTCTGCCAGCGTGTCCGGCACCAGATCTGCCGCCACTGTTGGCAAGGTGCCAATAGCAACCAGCGGCCCCTCTGCCTCGTCCAGCCCTTGCAAGAGGGCCACCCCGTCTCGGGCCAGTGCAAGACTGCGGCCTGCATGATCGCGGAACAGCTCGCCATAGCTGCTGAGCCGGATGCCGCGGCCGTGTTTCTCCACCAGAGGCTTGCCGCAGACAGCCTCCAGTTCCCGCAGTGCCCGGGTGACTGCGGGCTGGGTCATGCCCAAAGCCTCAGCTGCCTGGGTGACACTCATCTTGCGGGCGACCTCGACGAAAACTTCCAGATGGCGCAGCTTCAAGGATGACGATAAACGCATATCATTCCGGTTATTGGTTCATGCTCAACCAAAGATTATACAGCTCACTTGCGGTATGCGATACTCCCCGGCAAAGGGAGGCTGGAATGACACAAGACCGTTTCGACCGCGGCATGCAGGTGCGGCGCAGGGTGCTGGGCGACGCCCATGTGGACCGGGCGGAGGCCGCCAAGACCCCGCTGGACCAGCCGTTTCAGGAACTGATTACCGAGGCCGCCTGGGGCACGGTCTGGGCCTCGGACCGGATCAGCCTGCGGGAACGCTCGATGCTGACGCTGGCGCTGCTGGCGGCCACTGGCAATTTTGACGAGATCCCGATGCATATCCGCGCCACCGCCCGCACCGGCGCCAGCCGGGAGGACGTGCTGGAGGCGTTCCAGCATGTGGCCATCTATGCCGGGGTGCCACGGGCCAACCGCGCGCTGAAACTGGCCAAACAGACCTATGCCGAAATGGAGAGCGAGGGAGGGGAAACCGCATGACCAAACCACTGCCGCCCGGGGAGTTCTATCAGAGGGACCGCCGCTGGCATCCCCCCGCCCTGTCGCAGGATTACAAGACCTCCGTCACCCGCTCGCCGCAGTTTCCGCAGATCAGCCTGGAGAACACCGCCAGCGAGATCACAGGGCCGGTGTTCGGCCATAACGACGTCAATGCCTCCGACAATGACCTGCTGTCGAATTTTGCCCAGCCCGGCGAAAGCCCGATCGGCGAGCGCATCATCGTGCATGGCCGGGTGCTGGATGAAAACGCGCGGCCGGTTCCGAATACGCTGGTGGAGATCTGGCAGGCCAATGCCTCCGGCCGGTACCGGCACAAGAAAGACACCTACCTGGGGGCGCTGGACCCGAATTTCGGCGGCTGCGGCCGGACGCTGACGGATGAGAACGGCTGCTACCACTTCCGCACCGTGAAGCCCGGCGCCTATCCCTGGCGCAACTGGGTGAACGACTGGCGGCCCGCGCATATCCATGTCTCGGTCTTTGGCAGCGGCTTTGCCCAGCGGCTGATTACCCAGCTCTATTTCGAGGGCGATCCGCTGATTGCGCGCTGTCCGATCGTGAACACCATCCCGGACCCGGAGGCGGTGGAGATGCTGGTGGCCCGGCTCGACATGAACGCCACCATTCCGCTGGACACCATCGCCTACCGCTTTGACATTGTGCTGCGCGGGCGGCGATCCACCCTGTTTGAAAACCGGTTGGAGGGGAACTGAAGCATTTCCAGGAAAAGTGGGAACCGGTTTTCCGGTTCGGAAATGCGGCAAGGAGAATGCTATGCGCCAGAAGCTGGAGTACCTGAAAGAAACCCCGTCGCAAACTGCCGGGCCGTATGTCCACATCGGCCTGGCTCCCGGTGCCGCAGGGTTTGAGATCTACGGTCAGGAGCTTGGCAGGGACATTGCCGGGCCCAACGCCAGGGGCGAGCGCATCCGGGTGGAGGGCGTAGTGACCGACGGCACCGGCTCGCCGGTCAAAGATGTGCTGCTGGAGGCCTGGCAGGCCAATGCAGACGGCATCTATGCCCATCCGGAGCACACAGGCGAGGTGGAGGACGGTTTTCGCGGCTGGGGCCGGGTGATCACCGATTTCGAGACCGGCGAATGGGGATTTGACACCGTGAAGCCCGGGCCGGTGATGGGCCGGGGCGGCCAGATGATGGCGCCGCACATCAACTTGTGGATCGTGGCGCGCGGCATTAACGTGGGGCTGAACACGCGGATCTACTTTGAGGATGAGGCCGCGGCCAACGCCGCTGACCCGGTACTGAATGTGATAGAGTGGGAGCGCCGCCGCGCCACCCTGATCGCCAGGCGCGCGCTGCGGGACGGTCTGGCCGTCTACCGGTTCGACATCCGCCTGCAGGGCGAAGATGAAACCGTGTTTTTCGACATCTGAAGGGGAATTCCATGAGCAAACCCTGCATCATCTGCGTTGCCATCACCGGCTCTGTCCCGACCAAGGAAAACAACCCGGCGGTGCCCGTCACCATCGCGGAGCAGATCGAAAGCACCCAGGAGTCGTTCGAGGCCGGCGCCTCGATTGCCCATTGCCATGTGCGGAACGACGACCAGACGCCGACCTCGGACCCGGAAAGGTTCGCGCGGTTGATGGAAGGTTTGCAGAAACACTGCCCCGGCATGATCATCCAGTTGTCGACCGGCGGCCGCTCCGGCGCGGGCCGTGAACGCGGCGGCATGCTGCCGCTGCGCCCCGACATGGCGTCGCTGTCAGTGGGGTCCAACAATTTCCCCACCAGTGTCTATGAGAACTCGCCTGACCTGGTAGACTGGCTGGCATCGGAGATGCGCACTCACGAGGTCAAACCGGAGATAGAAGCCTTTGACCTGTCGCATATCCACCAAGCGGTGAAGATGAACCGTGAGGGCCGAATTCCCGGCACACTCTATGTGCAGTTTGTCATGGGAGTAAAAAACGCAATGCCGGTCGACAAGGATGTGTTCGACTACTACGTCAAGACCATGCAGCGGCTGGCGCCGGAGGCCCAGTGGTGCGGTGCCGGCGTAGGGCCGGGGCAGGTCCTGATCAACGAATGGTCGATCGCCGCAGGCGGTCATACCCGCACCGGGCTGGAGGACAACATGCGGCTGGACCGCGAAACGCTGGCGCCCTCCAACGCCGCGCTGGTGAAACGGGCGGCAGAGCTGTGTGAAAAATACGAGCGCCCTGTTGCCACCTGGCAGCAGGCCCGCGAGATCCTGGAGCTGCGCCCCGGCTGAGGCTGCCCGCTTCGGGCCACGAGACCCGAAGTCTTGCCCTTATCCGCCAGGCTGCCCGGGCGGGCTCGGGCGCGGGCGTCCGTACTCCGCCCTCCAGACAGGTCAGCTTTCACCGGACAGATCCTTCAAAATCGGGCAGTCCGGGCGGCTGTCACCGGCACAGCATTTGACCAGTTCGCTCAGCGTGTCATGCATCGCCTGCAAATCCGCGATCTTCTCCTCGATCTTGGCCAGATGCTCCAGCGCCAGCTGTTTCACATCGGCGCTGGCGCGGCTTTCGTCCTCATAGAGCGCCATCAGGGTCCGGCAGTCCTCGATGGTGAAGCCCAGCGCCCGGGCACGGCCCAGAAAGGCCAGCTTGTGCAGGTCGGTCTCGGCAAAGCAGCGGTAGCCGTTGGCGCTGCGGTGCGGCTTGATCAGGCCGATGTCCTCGTAATAACGGATCGTCTTAGCCGGAAGCCCTGAGCGGCTGGAAACATCCCCGATATTCATGCGCGTGCCTCCTGCTTGGTTTCCGCATTGGGTGCCGGTGCGGCCTGGTCCTCATCTATGGCCGGTTTCAGGCGGCGCAAGCGCAGCGCGTTCGACAGCACAAAAACGCTCGACAAAGCCATGGCGCCGGCCGCCAGCGCAGGCGACAGCAGCGGGCCGCCAAAGGGGTAGAGCAGGCCCGCCGCCACCGGGATCAGCAGCACGTTATAGCCAAAGGCCCAGCCCAGGTTCTGGCGGATGTTGCGCATAGTGGCACGGCTGACGGTCAGCGCGTTGACCACTCCGCGCAGGTCGCCGGAGACCAGCACCACATCGGCGGCCTCGATCGCCACGTCGGTGCCGGTGCCGATGGCGATGCCCGCATCCGCCGCCGCCAGCGCCGGAGCGTCATTGATGCCATCGCCGACGAACGCCAGGGTGCCGTGTTCCGCCTGCAGCTCCTGCAACGCCTTTACTTTATCCGCGGGCAGGCATTCCGCCTTCACCGCATCAATGCCCAGTCGTGCGGCAATCGCCCGTGCCGTGCCGACCGCATCGCCGGTGATCATGGCCACCTTCAAGCCCTGATCGTGGAACGCTTTGATCGCCGCCGGAGTGCCCGGCTTGACCGGATCCGCCACTGCAATCACCGCCGCAATCCGGCCGTCGACGGCAGCATAGAGCGGGGTTTCTCCCCGCTCAGCCAGCCGCGCGCCTTCTGCCTCCAGCGCGCCAATGGCAATGCCTTCGCGCGCCATCAGACGGGCAGCACCGGCCAGCACCACGCGGCCTTCGACCTCTGCCCGCAGGCCGTAACCCGGGATCGCCTCAAAGCCTGACGCCTTGGGCAGCCCCTTGCCTGCCGCCGCCGTGATGGCCCGTGCAATCGGGTGTTCGGACTGCGCCTCGGCGGCGCCGGCCAGGCGCAGCACCTCTTCGCGCGTGAAACCCTCGGCGCAGATCAATTCAGTCAGCGCCGGGCGGCCCTCGGTCAATGTGCCGGTCTTGTCGAGCGCCACCACGCGCACCTCCTGCAGCCGCTGCAGCGCATCGCCCTTGCGGAACAGCACCCCCATCTGGGCGGCGCGGCCAATACCCACCATGATCGACGTCGGCGTTGCCAGCCCCATCGCGCATGGGCAGGCGATGATCAGCACCGAGACGCCGGCCACCAGTGCCAGCGGCAGCGATGGCGCCGGGCCGAACAGCGACCAGGCCAGCACGGTCAGCGCAGCCACTGCAATGACCGCAGGCACGAACCACAGGGTGATCCGGTCGACCAGCCCCTGCACCGGCAATTTGGCGCCCTGCGCCTGCTCCACCATGCGGATGATCTGCGCCAGCACGGTGTCGCGCCCCACACGGGTTGCGCGGAATTCCAGCGCGGCGTTGCCGTTGATGGTGCCTGCCGTCACCTCATCGCCACGGGACTTGGCGACCGGTACCGGCTCGCCGGAAATCATGCTCTCGTCAACATAGGAACTGCCTGAGGTGATCTCGCCGTCCACCGCGATCCGCTCGCCTGGACGGACCCGGATCAAGTCGCCGGTGCCAATCTCCTCCACCGGGGTTTCGATGGCATCGCCGCCGGAGACCACCATGGCGGTTTTGGGCTGCAATCCCGCAAGCTTGCGGATCGCGGCGCCGGTGCGGCCCTTGGCCCGGGCCTCCAGGAAGCGGCCGGTGAGGATCAGTACCACGATGACCGCCGCGGCCTCGTAATAGACATTGGCGGTGCCTGCGGGCAGCAGCCGGGGTGCGAACGTGGAAATCACCGAGAATCCGTAGGCCGCGGCAGTGCCCAGAGCCACCAGCGCGTTCATGTCGGGTGCGCCCCGGAACAGCGCCGGGAAGCCCTTGACGTAGAACTGCCTCCCCGGCCCCGCCAGCACCGCGGTGGTCAGGGCAAACTGCAGAAAGTAGCTGTTCTGCATGCCGATATTCGCCGCCACCCAGTGGTGCAGTGCCGGCAGCATGTGGCCGCCCATCTCGATCAGGAACACCGGCAGGGTCAGCAGCGCGGCGATCAGCACCTGACGGCCCAGTGCGGAAATTTCATCCGCCTTGCGCTGGCTGGCCTGTTCCGCCTCATCCTCCGCCGCGCCGCTGAGACGGGCCGGGTAGCCGGCCTCCGTCACCGTGCGGGCCAGATCCGCAGCGCGGGCGGCACCGGTCAGATAGCGGATCTGCGCGGTCTCGTTCGCCAGGTTGACGCTGGCCGACAGCACCCCCGGCACCGCCAGAAGCGCCTTTTCTACACGGCCCACGCAGGAAGCGCAGCTCATGCCGCTGATCACCAATGCAGCCTGCGATTCCGCAGCCGGGTAGCCGGCAGCGGCCAGGGCGCCGGTCAGGTCGGTCAGCGCCATACCCTGAACGGCTTCCACCTGGCCGGTAGCGTTGGCTAGATTGACGGAGGCCGACTGGATCCCCTCCACTGCCGCCAGCGCGCGTTCCGCCCGCCCGGCGCAGCCCGCGCAGCTGAGGTTGGTGACATGCAGAGAAATTCGGGTTGTGTCTGACATAGGGATTCCGCCGGTTTTGCGCCTTTGACAGTGGATATGAGGGCTCCAGTTAGGGGAAGGTCAAGAGGTGCACCTGAAATTCCTTCCCAAAACTGGAACCCTTCGAATAAACTGCTGGAAACCGGAGGTTTTCCAACAGGCCTGAATGGCGCGGACCGTCGGCCATCTGCCGCTTTCGGGGCAAAGCCCGGCGGGCCTCTCCTGTTAGGGTGCCGAGGCAATGCTTGCGCGTGCCGGTGCGCAAATGTAACGCTGGGTCATTCCGGCAGCTACGCAGCCGCTGGCACCGCATTCACCCCGGACCCGCCAAGCGGCGGCCCGGTCCCGCAGATAAGAACGAAGGACCAGTCACATGATCAAGACCCGCGCTGCCGTTGCGGTTGCCCCCGGCAAACCGCTGGAAATCATGGAAGTGAACCTCGAAGGCCCCAAGGCAGGCGAGGTTCTGGTGGAAATCAAGGCAACCGGCCTGTGCCACACCGACGAATTCACCCGCTCCGGCGATGACCCGGAAGGCATCTTCCCAGCGATCCTGGGCCATGAAGGCGCCGGCGTCGTGGTCGAGGTCGGCGAAGGCGTGACCTCGCTGAAACCGGGCGACCACGTGATCCCGCTCTACACGCCCGAATGCCGCGAGTGCGACTACTGCCTGAACCCGAAAACCAACCTCTGCCAGGCGATCCGCTCGACCCAGGGCGCAGGGCTGCTGCCCGACGGCACCACCCGCTTCTCGATGCTGGATGGCACCCCGATCCACCACTACATGGGCTGCTCGACCTTCGCCAACCACACCGTCGTGCCGGAAATCGCGCTGGCGAAAATCCGCGAGGACGCGCCGTTCGACAAGGTCTGCTACATCGGCTGCGGCGTCACCACCGGCATTGGCGCTGTGATCAACACCGCCAAGGTGGAAATCGGCTCCCGCGCGGTGGTGTTCGGCCTCGGCGGCATCGGCCTGAACGTGATTCAGGGCCTGCGGCTGGCCGGTGCTGACCAGATCGTCGGCGTCGACCTGAACCCGGGCAAGGTGGAGATGGCGGAAAAATTCGGCATGACCGATTTTGTGAACCCGGCAGAGGTCGAGGGCGATCTGGTGGCGCATCTGGTGGAGTTGACCAAGGGCGGCGCCGATTACACCTTTGACGCCACCGGCAATGTGAACGTGATGCGCACGGCGCTGGAAGCGGCACACAAAGGCTGGGGTGAATCGATCATCATCGGCGTGGCGCCTGCCGGGGCAGAAATTTCCACCCGCCCGTTCCAGCTGGTCACCGGCCGTTCCTGGCGCGGCACCGCCTTTGGCGGCGCATCGGGCCGCACTGACGTGCCGAAAATCGTCGACTGGTACATGGACGGCAAGATCGAGATCGACCCGATGATCACCCACAAACTGACCCTGGACCAGATCAACGAAGGCTTCGAGCTGATGCACGAAGGCAAGTCGATCCGTGCAGTCGTGGAATTCTGATCCCGGGATTCATGTGAAACACTGGAGACGCAGGCCCTTGGGCCTGCGTTTTCTTTTGGAGGAAGGACGGGTTCGGCCCAGCCGTCAGCTTTCCGTGGTGGCCTCCACCGCGTCGAGCCGGACGTCATAGCCCCAAAGCCTGCGCAGGTGCTTCAGCACCTCCTCCTGGTCGTCCTCGTCCAGATGGATGCCATCGCGCACGGTGTGGGTCAGCTTCAGCTCCCGGTCGCCGCGCAGATCGGCGTCTGTGACCTGGATATCCGGCTCCAGATAGGCGAGGTCATACTGTTTCGCCAAGTCGCGGCGTATCGCCTTGTATCCGGCCCGGTTGTGGATCTGGCTGACCACCAGATTGGGCAGCTCCGCGTCATTGGTCAGGGTGAACAGCTTGAACTTGCGGATCAGGTTCGGCGACAGAAACTGCTGGATGAAGCTTTCGTCGCGGTAATTCGCCCAGGCGTCCCGCAGAACCCCGCGCCAGTCCGGATTGCCGGCGAAATCCGGGAACCACTCGCGGTCCTCATCGGTCGGCTTTTGGCAAATGCGGCGGATGTCTTCCATCATTGCAAAACCCAGCGCATAGGGGTTGATTCCCGAATACCGCGGATCATCGTATTCCGGCTGCATCACTACATTGGTGTGACTGTGCAGCATTTCCATGTAGGCACCCTGAGTGATCTGGCCCTGCTCATACAGCTTGTTGATGATGTAATAGTGCACAAAGGTCGCGCAGCCCTCGTTCATCACCTTGGTCTGTTTCTGCGGATACAGATACTGCGCCAGCATCCGCACGATACGCAGGATCTCACATTGCCAGGGCTCCAGCACAGGACTGTGCTTCTCCAGGAAATACAGGATGTTCTCCTGCGGCAGGTTCATCATCTTCCGCCGCGCGCTGAAGTCGGCGTCCTCAACCAGTTCCAGCTTGTTCCGGCCCATGGTGGAATCGGTCCAGATATCCAGCACGCTCTGGCCGCTCTCGTAGCCTTCGCGCACCTTTTGCATCGCCACCAGTTCCTCATTGGTGGGCTTGGGCGGGCGGCCATAGCGGAAAACCCCCTGGGACTGCATCGCATGAGCGGCGTCCAGCACCTCCTCCACAGCCAGCGGGCCATAGCGCTCCTCGCAGGCCGCGATGTAGTTTTTGGCAAAGGCCAGATAGTCGTGGATGCCCGCAGCATCGGTCCATTGCTGGAACAAGTAGTTGTTCTTGAAGAAATGATTGTGACCGAAGGCCGCATGCGCCATCACCAGCGTCTGCATCGCCATGGTGTTCTCTTCCATGTTGTAGCTGATGCAGGGGTTCGAATTGATCACGATCTCATACGCCAGCCCCTGACGGCCAGTGCGGTAGAGCGCCTCATCACGGGCGAAATGCTTGCCGAAGGACCAGTGCTGATACATCAGCGGCAGACCGACACAGGAATAAGCGTCCAGCATCTGCTCAGCCGAGATGATCTCGATCTGGTTGGGATAGACGTCCAGCCCAAGGTCCTGAAGCGCGATCTGCTCGATCGCGTCGCGCGCCTTTTCCATCAGCTCGAAGGTCCATTCCGGCCCGTCAAACAGCGGCTCGCGCGCCTTTTCAGCTGCCTGCATGCTGCATCCCTTTCACCTTGGGGAGGAAGAACTCCCGGAAAATCGGATAGATGTGACCGGGCTGGGAAACCCGCTGCATTTCGAAATGCTGCGCCTGCGCCTTCACCTCGCGGTAGTTCTGCCACAGGTCTTCGCCTGCTTCCGGGTTGTTCAGCAGCATCTCCGCCGCCTCATCAACGATTTCCACATAGGCATAAAACTGGCTGACCGGCAGCAGATCGTTCAGCAGCAGGTTTTTGCAGCGCACCGAGTCATTGCCGAAGTTTTCACCGTCAGACGCCTGGGCACCATAGATGTTCCACTCATCCGGCGGATAGCGTTCCTCAATGATCTCTTTCATCTTCTCCAGCGCGGTCGACACGATGGTACCGCCGGTCTCCCGGGCATAGAAGAAGGTTTCCTCATCCACTTCCTGCGCGTGGTGGGTATGGCGCACGAACACCAGTTCGGTATGCTCATAGCAGCGCTCAAGGAACAGATGCAGCAGCAGGAAAAAGCGTTTTGCCAGATCCTTCTCGCGCTCCTGCATGGAGCCCGACACGTCCATCAGGCAGAACACAACCGCGCGTGAGTTGCGGATCTTCTCAGGCACAAAGGTATCGTAGCGCAGATCCAGCGGGTCGATGTAGCCGACCACTTTGCGCTTGCGGATGATGCCCTCCAGCCGCTTTTTCAGCGCCTCCAGGAAATCCGCCTGCGGCGGGGTGCGCTCATCCAGCGCCTCCAGTTCAGCAATCTGTTCTTCCAATTCGCGCTGGGATTTGGTGGTGGGGCGCTGCAGGGCGATACGGCGGCCCAGCGAATTGCGCATGGTGCGCACCAGGTTCAGGTTGTTTGGCGTGCCCGCAGTGGTCAGACCGGCGCGGCGGGTGCCAATGGTTTCGGTTTCCACCGTGGCCTTTTCCACCAGATCCGGAAGTTCAAGCCCCTCAAACAGGATTTCCAGGTATTCCTCCTGGGTCAGGGTGAAGGAAAACTCGTCCTCACCATCTCCGTCCTCAGACGCTTGGCGGCCGCCCTGCCCGGCACTGCCCTGCGGCCGTTTGATGGTGTCACCGACAACAAAATCCTTGTTGCCCGGCAGCACGTGGCGGCGCATGCCGCCCTTGGAGGAATGAAAGAACCGCGGCTCCTTCAATCCCCGGGTCGGGATGGTGACCTTTTCGCCTTCATCCGGGACACCGCTTCCGCTTTGGATCGACTTCCCCCGGACCGACTGGTCGACGCGCTCCTTAATGTTCTCACGGGCCCGCCGCAGGAACCGCTGGCGGTTCCCTAGGCTCTTGCCCTTTGGATTGGCGCGCCTGTCGATGAAATGATGCATGTTGCACAGCGCTCCTCTTTAGCCCGCCTTGTTGACCCGCATGTACCATTCGACCAGACGCCGCACCTGGCGGTCGGTATAGCCATGGCCGCGCATCCGCTCGACGAACTCCTGATGCTTGCCTTCGGTCTTGCTGTCTTTCTTGGACCCAAAGGAGATTACCGGCAGCAGTTCCTCAACCTGGCTGAACATGTGCTTCTCAATCACGTCGCGCAGCTTCTCATAGGAGTTCCAGGCCGGGTTTTTGCCGGTATTTGCGCGGTGGCGCAGAGCGAACTTGACCACCTCGTTGCGGAAGTCCTTGGGATTGGCGATGCCGACCGGCTTCTCGATCTTGCTGAGCTCCGCATCCAGGACCTCACGGTTATACAACTGGCCGGTATCGGGATCCTTGTAATCCTGCTCCTCGATCCAAGCGTCGGCATAGGAGATATAGCGGTCAAAGACGTTTTGGCCGTATTCGGTATAGCTTTCGAGGTACGCCTTCTGGATTTCGTTGCCGATGAACTCCTCATAGCGCGGCGCCAGCTCGGTCTTGATGAACTC
>JABXIA010000325.1 GCA_013373325.1 Paracoccaceae bacterium | reverse complement strand
GGCGCCCATGACGCCACCAAGTTCTGCGCCATGGCCAAGCTGATGGTCACCGACACCGCCTTTGACGTGGCCAACGGCTGCCTGCAGCTGCACGGCGGCTACGGCTACCTGGCCGACTACGGCGTCGAGAAGATCGTGCGCGATCTGCGGGTGCACCAGATCCTGGAAGGCACCAACGAGATCATGCGCCTGATCGTCGCGCGCCAGCTGATTGCAGAATAACCTGCAATCGGCAGACTGCCAGCGGCGCAAACACTGATGGAGCACGCCCGATGAGTGATATCCATATCCGCAAGTCCGGCCAGGCCGGCCGCATCACCTTCACCCGCCCCAAGGCGCTCAATGCGATGAGCTACGGGATGTGCATGGCGATCGACGCCGCCATGCGCGAATGGGCCGGCGATGACACTGTCAAGCTGGTGGTGATCGACGCCGAGGGTGACAAGGCCTTTTGCGCGGGCGGCGACATTGCTGAGCTTTATGACACCGGCACGAAGGGCGACTATTCCTATGGCCGCACCTTCTGGCGCGATGAATACCGGCTGAACGCGCGGATATTTGAGTACAAGAAACCGGTGATCAGCTTCATGCAGGGCTTCACCATGGGCGGCGGCGTCGGCATCGGCTGCCACGGCACCCACCGGGTTGTCGGCGAAAGCAGCCAGATTGCCATGCCGGAGGTCGGCATCGGGCTGGTGCCGGATGTGGGCGGTTCGCTGATGCTGTCGCTGGCGCCGGATCACCTGGGAGAATACCTCGGCATGACAGCCGCGCGGATGGGCGCGGATGACGCCATCCTCGCAGGCTTTGCCGATTATTTCATCCCTGAAGGCGAATGGCCCGCGCTGATCGCCGCGCTGGAGGAGACCGGCAGCGCCAAGCTGGTGGAGGATGCCGCCAAGCCGGCACCGGAAGGCAAGCTGCGCGCGGTCCGCAAGGACACCGTCCGGCATTTCGGCAAGGACAGCCTGGAAGACATCCTTGCGGGGCTTGAAGCAGAGGACAGCGAATTTGCCGCTGCTGCGCTCAAATCTCTGAAGCGCAACTCGCCCTTGTCGATGGCCTGCACGCTGGAAATGCTGCGCCGCCTGCGCGCCGATGGCCCCGCCATCCGCCGGGCGCTGGACCTGGAATACCGCTACACCTTCCGCGCCATGGAACAGAGCGATTTCCTGGAGGGCATCCGGGCCCAGATCATTGACAAGGACCGCAATCCGCAATGGCAATATGCGGGCCAGGCCGTGCCTGCGCAGGCGGTTGAGGACTTGCTGGCGCCCTTGGGCGCGGATGCGCTGACATTTGAGGAGGAACTCGCATGAAGATCGGATTTATCGGACTTGGCAACATGGGCGGGCCGATGGCCGCCAACCTCGCCAAGGCGGGCCACGACGTCACCGGCTTCGACATGGCCGATGTCAGCATCGAAGGCGTCAGAATGGCGGCCTCCGGCCCCGAGGCCGCGGCAGGCGCGGATGCCGTCATCACCATGCTCCCCAACGGCGCCATCCTGCGCCTTGTCGCGGCAGAGGTGATCCCGGCCATGGCCAAGGGTGCCGCGCTGATCGACTGCTCCACCGTCGATGTGGATTCCGCGCGTGCAGTGGCCGAGCAGGCCGAGGCTGCAGGCCTTCTGTCCGTGGACGCGCCGGTCTCCGGCGGCATCGGCGGCGCCGCGGGCGGCACGCTCACCTTCATGGCCGGCGGCTCGGCAGAGGCGTTTGCAGCGGCGGAACCGCTGTTCGATATCATGGGCCAGAAGGCCGTGCATTGCGGCGAGGCCGGCGCAGGCCAGGCCGCCAAGATCTGCAACAACATGATCCTCGGCGTCACCATGATCGCCACCTGCGAGGCCTTTGCCCTGGCTGACAAGCTGGGCCTGGACCGGCAGAAGATGTTCGACGTGGTCTCCACCTCCTCCGGCTACAGCTGGACCATGAATGCCTATTGCCCGGCCCCCGGCGTCGGCCCGCAGTCGCCTGCCGACAACAACTACCAGCCGGGTTTTGCAGCAGAACTGATGCTCAAGGACCTGGGCCTCAGCCAGCAAGCGGCTGAGAGCGCCGATGCCGACACCCCGATGGGGGAACTGGCAATGGCGCTTTACAAGAAGTTCGTCGAGGAGGAAGACGGCAAGGGCATGGATTTCTCCGCCATGCTGCCGCGGTTCGAGAAGCGCAGCCGGGAGGGCTGACACGCCCAGCCGCCACGCGCGGCCGCCTCCCAAACCGGCACCGCGCAAGGCCGGCCTCTGACGGGGCCGGCTTTTTGCTATCCGGCTCCAAACCGCTGCCGGCTTTGCCCCTGCACACAGGCGGAAATCCGCGAGCGGCCTGCGCCTCCTTGCGCTGAAACCGGCCGGAGCTGCAAAAGCGCCGTCCGCGGCCCGCGGGTTCTTGCCGCCGCGCGGCCCGCAACCGGCAACCCGCCGCCTCCCGTTTTCAGCCCCCTTGGCTTTGCCGCCGGACCCTTTATGTGAGGGTCAGCGCAAAGAGGACCCGCTGTAAATGTTACGCCGCCTTGTTCCAATATCCGTTCTTGCCGCTGCCAGCGCGCTGGCGATTCCGCTGGCTGCCGGCAATGTCGGCCAGGAGAAGAGCGCATTGGAATGCCCGCAGGGGCTGGCCCTGAAATCCTCTCACTGCACGCCTTATTCTGCCGCCAAGAAGTTCTACCGCCGCGGCGACCATATACTCGATGACTACATCTGGATCGGCGAACCGGGGCAATGGGCGCCTGACCCCTATGGAACCTATGTGCAGGCCGGCGGCTATGTCTATCAGGTGAACCGCGAAACCCAGAAAGTGCTGCGCCTGATCGGCGCGGCAGGCGACCTGCCGTACTGACACCTTGCGCGGCGGGCGGTCAGGACCGGGCCATCGCCTCCATCACCTGCCGCGTCTCCTCATCCGCCGGAAACAGCATCTCGATCCTAAGCTCGGACATCATCAGGTCGCCGGTGCCGCCGAACTGGGTGATGGTCGAGAAGAACGACAGCACCTGCCCGTCCATCCTGTAGCGCGCCGGGATCACCGCCGGCAGCGCGGCCTCCGGTACCGCGCCCTGGGCCGCCGCATTGGCCTGCAGCCGTGCCACTGCCCGCTCCAGCACCGGATCGGCGCCGAAATGCGCCAATTCCGTGCGAAGCCGCGCCAGGCTGTGCCGTTCCACTTCCTCCAAATTGTCCAGCGCCGCGCGCAGCGCTTCATTGTCCAGCAGCGCATTGATCAGGCTGCTGCCCTTGGTGATCCCGGCACTGCCCAGCATCAGTTGCGCTGGCTGATTCACCTCCAGCAGCTGCCAGTGCCGGTCGATCATCATCGCGGGATAGGGCGCGTGGCGCTCCAGCATCCGCTCTGCCGCCTGCCGGAGCGGCGCCAGCTCCGCATCGTCCAGCGCCCGGCTTATATAGGACGGCGCAAGCCCCGCCGCTGTCAGCAGCTGGTTGCGAGCCGCCCCTGGCAGCTGCAGTTCATCACTGAGCCGCAGCACCATGCCGCGGCTGGGATGAGAGCGGCCGCTTTCCAGAAACGACAGGTGCCGGGCTGAGACCCCGGCCTCCAGCGCCAGCTGCATCTGGCTCATCCGCCGCAGCCCGCGCCATTTCTTCAGAACCGCGCCAAATGCTTCTGCCATGCTGTGCCTCCATTTTGCAAAGCTTAGGCCGATGCGCCCGGAAATTCACTTACCTCCCAGGTAATTGTTTTGCCTCCCTGCCCCGCCGCACCCTGCAGGCGGCACAACACAGGAGCCTTCCAATGACCCACGCCGCCGCAACCCGCATGCTCAAGACCGTCTCGATCCTCTCCGCCGCCTTCGGCCTCGCGATGCTGCTGGCACTGGCCACGCCGCTGGGCGCGGCACTTGGCCTGTTCATCGACCTCGCCTTCCTGCCCGTGGACGGCGCCCAGGCGCTCACCCCCGGGCCGGCCGCGCTGATGACTGCCATCAGCGGCGGGCTGATGTGCGGCTTCTGCGTTCTGATCTACCTGGTGGCAGAGCATGTCTACAGCAACGACCCGGCCCTTGGCCGCCGCCTGCTGATCCCGGCGCTGCTCGCCTGGTACATCCCCGACAGCCTCGGCTCCCTCGCTGCCGGCGCTTGGTTCAACGTGGTAATGAACACGCCTTTCCTGCTGCTGTTCCTGGCGCCGCTGATGCTGGCCCGCCCCGCCGCCGCGCAAACTGCATAACAAAGGGGGGGGCAACGCCCCCTTTGCTTATTAAGGTCACGTTTTCCTGCCGCAGCACGAGGTCTCGCTAGTTCGAAGGCTCAAGGGCCAATGGAAACCGGAAAATCAGAAAGCGATCCATCCCAGAACCGGGCGCAGCTAGACAAAACCTGAGCAAACTCTTGATGTGTATCAATCGCCGAAGATGCCATCCGCCACTCGGCGACTCTGGCATCAATCAGCCGGTCGGCAAGCTTCTTCCCCATCACTGTGTATGACCAAGACCGCAATTTGTCCGACAGCAGACGCCATTCGTCAGTTTGCCTGCGTCCTTCTTCAGTCTCCTCAGTCTCCAATACAGAGAATAACGCGCTGCATTCACAGTGTTCCAACGCCTGACCAAAGCACTTTGGCACCTGGTCAGCATTTGCAAATGGTGCTTGCACTACCAGAACCAGCCCGACTGCAAGTCGCGCAGATTTCATTCCGCCGCCACCTTCCGCGCTGCCAGAATGTCCTTCAGATAGCGCCCGGTGTGGCTGCGCACCTCCTCGGCCACCGCTTCCGGCGTGCCGGCCGCAACAATCTCGCCACCGCCGTCGCCGCCCTCCGGGCCGATGTCGATGATCCAGTCGGCGGTTTTGACCACATCCAGATTGTGCTCAATCACCACCACTGAATTGCCCTGCTCCACCAGCTCGTGCAGCACTTCCAGAAGCTTCTTCACATCCTCGAAATGCAGGCCAGTCGTGGGCTCATCCAGGATATACAGCGTCCGCCCGGTAGAGCGATTCGACAGCTCCTTGGACAGTTTC
>JABXIA010000306.1 GCA_013373325.1 Paracoccaceae bacterium | reverse complement strand
GGCCTTGGGCCCGGCACCGCCTGAAAGGCGGTGCCGGGCCGGACAGGACGGGCCTAGCGGTGCGGACCGTTCCCTGAACGGGGCCGAACCGGCGGGAGCCCCCAAGTTGTCCCGACGCCGCCCCATGGATCGCACGGCTTTACAGCAGCAGGCCCGGGTCGCTGCCCATGTCCAAGCCAGGAAACACATCCCCCTCAAGCCCGCTCCGCCCGGCGCCGGTTAGCCCATGCAGCAGCCAGGCAAGAGGGCTGCGCACATCTGCGGTGGGCATCAGGTCGCGGCGGTCATAGAGATCGGCCTCCGCCAGCCCCGGCCAGCGGCCCAGCACCCGGCCGCCGCGGATGGCCCCGCCTGCCAGCAGCATCGCACCGCCGGTGCCGTGGTCGGTGCCGCCGGTACCGTTCTCACGCACCGTGCGGCCGAATTCCGTCACTGCCGCCACCGCCGTCTTGCCCCAGGCCTCCGGCCCCAGTCCGCTCTGCAGGGTCAAGAGGGTCTCTGACAGCCGGCCCAGCGCGTTTTTCAGGCCATTGGCCTGCCTCTGATGCGTATCCCAGCCATTGAGGGAGAAGGCCGCGATCCGTGAGCCGCCGCGAAGCTGCTGCGCCGCATAGGCGGCAACCTCCGCATGCGCCTTGCCTTTAGGCGCCTCCATCATGGACATCATCATGTCCTCAGCATCGCTGACGCCGCCCCCGGCCCCCAGGGAGAGATCCTGCCGGGTCAGCTCCAGCGCCTCGTTCAGCGCCGCGTGGAACAGCGGGTCCTCCTCCATCAGCAGCCCCGCCAGCCGCTCTGCCTGCGGGCTCATCACCAGCCCGGCGCCCGGCGCCCATTGCGACACCGGCGCGCCGCCCTCCATCAGCAGCATCCGCTCCTGGCCGATGGCAAAGGCGGTGCGCGCCTCGGCCCCTGGAACCAGCTGCAGCAGCCGGTTCAGCCAGCCGCCCTCTGCCTGCCCCGGCCCGGCAGTGCCTGCTTCCAGCAAATCCTGGCCGTCGAAATGGCTGCGCCGGTCGCGGTAGGGCGTGGAAACCGCCTGCACGAACCCTAGCTGCCCCGCGCGCCACAGGGGCAGCAGCGGCGCCAGCCCCGGGTGCAGGGCATAGAACCCGTCCAGATCCGCCGACCCCGCATCCGGGCCTCCAGAGAGGGACTGGCGCAACCCGGGATAATCCGGATCGCCATAAGGCTGCACCACATCCAGCGCATCCATGCCGCCGCGCAGGATGATCACCACCAGCCGTGTGTCCCAGGGCGCAGCGGCAAGAGTGACCGGGGTCAGCAGCGGGCTGGCCGCCAGCGAGCAGCCGAGCGCCGCAGAGCGGGTCAGCAGTGAACGCCGGGTCAGTGTCATCACATAGGCCTCCTGTCAGCGGCGCTGAAACGCCGGCGAGGAAAGGATCAGGCCGATCCCTTCGATTCGGGTTTCCGCAGCCCGGGCCGCAAAACGCACGCGCTCATTGGCATAGCGCCCCAAGGCCGCCGCCGCGAAGTCCCGCGGGTCCGGAAGCTCCGGCAGCAGCCGCCGCGGCGCCGCCATCGTCCAGCGCAACCGGGCGGCCAGGGCCTGCGGGGTGATCCAGGCGGTGTCCGCTTCGGGCCAGCCATCCGGCCCGCTGGAAAACGCCCAAGCCTGTCCCATCGGCGTCAGCGGCGCCAGCAGCAAGCGGTTCAGCTGCCCCGGTTTCAAGCGTGCAACCCGGGCCTGGGGCACCGCCAGCGCCCGGCAGGCGGAGGCCAGAAAATCAAACGGCGGCTTCACGTTGCGCAGCTCCGCCTCCCAAACCGCCGGATGCTCCAGCAGCGCGGCATAGACCTGGATCAGATCACCGCCGCTGGCCTCATACCGCGCCGCCAGATGCGCCACCAGTCCGGGATCCGGGACGTCAGCGGTGAAATGCACCGCCAGTTTCCAGGCGATATGGCGCGCGGTGGCGGGATGGCGGGCAAGATCGCGCAGGGCCGCCAGCACCTGCTCCAGCTCCGGTTTGCCGCCGCCATAGACCCTGCCCAGCACGGTTTCCGGGCCTGGTTCTGCCCTTCCATGCCAGAAGACAAACCCGTCCTTGCCGGTAAAGGTAAGCCCGGTGAACAGCTCTGCCAGCTGACGCACATCTGTTTGGCTGTAGGGGCCGCCCGCCCCCAGCGTGTGCAGTTCCAGCACTTCGCGGGCCAGGTTTTCGTTCAGCCCGGTCAGATGCTTGCGCCACTGCACCGCCCAGCTGGCGGGACCGGCAGAGTCCTTCTGGTCCAGGTAATGCAGCATCAGCGGGCTGGTGACGGCCGCGATCAGCATATCCTCGAACCGGCCCGCCAGATGCGGCCGGACCACGGTTTCCGCATAAGGGGCAGCCAGAACCCGGAAGGCGCCGTTTTTTCCCTGTGCCGTGAAATGGTCGGCCCAGAACAGCACCAGCCGTTCACGGAACCCGTCCCGGGTCTGGATATGGCGCAGCAGGTGCTGGCCGTGCCATCCGATGCGGGTGTGATTACGTGCGCGCCGGAAGCTGGTGAAGGCCTCGTCCGCAGCCTCGAATCCGGGCTTGCCCTCCTGCTGCCTGCGCTCTTTCCGCAGCTTCCAGAAGGTCCGGACCCCGGCCATTGCCTGATCGAACCCGGGCACCGGAAAGGCCCGCGCGGCATCATCCGGCCCCTTAAGGCGCTCCAGCATGTCCGCTGCCGACACCGGCGGCGGCAGCAGCGGCGACAGCCCGGCGCCAAAGCGGATCTCGGCCAGTTCCCCGTCAAACCGCATCGCCCTGCTGTCTCCCCGGATCGCCCAACTGCCGTCAGATTAGAGCATCGCCGCCCCATCCCACAGGTAAATCTCAGGTGATACGCAAGTTTCCGCGGTCTCCGCCGCCTGCCCTGCGCTTTCTTTTGCCGGTGCCGTTTCCCGGCGCGGGAAACGGGCCGGAATTTTCGCAAAATTCCGGCTGCGTTCAACCGCACAGAAAAGGCCCAGGCGTTTGCCCGGGCCTCCATCAAAACTCCTGCAGAGCTTACTGGTCCTGCGGGATCACACGCAGCCCCAGCTCCATCAGCTGCTCGCTCAGCGGCTCGGAAGGCGCCGACATCATCAGATCCTCGGCGCGCTGGTTCATCGGGAACATGATGACCTCGCGGATGTTGGCCTCATCGGCCAGGAGCATCACCATGCGGTCGATGCCGGCCGCGCAGCCGCCGTGCGGCGGGGCGCCGTACTGGAACGCATTGACCATGCCGCCAAAGCGCTTCTCAACTTCTTCCTTGCCATAACCGGCAATTTCAAAGGCCTTGAACATGATCTCCGGCTTGTGGTTCCGGATCGCGCCCGAGACCAGCTCATAGCCGTTGCAGGCGAGGTCGTACTGGTAGCCCTTGACCGCCAGCGGATCGCTCAGCAGCGCGTCCATGCCGCCCTGCGGCATCGAGAACGGGTTGTGCTCAAAGTCGATCTTGCCGGTTTCCTCGTCCTTCTCGTAGATCGGGAAGTCGACGATCCAGGCAAAGGCAAAGCGGTCTTTATCGATCAGGCCCAGCTCCTCGCCGATGACGGTGCGGGCCTTGCCTGCGACGCCTTCAAACGCCTTCGGCTTGCCGCCGAGGAAGAAGGCCGCATCGCCAACACCCAGGCCCAGCTGCTGGCGGATCGCCTCGGTGCGCTCGGGGCCGATGTTCTTTGCCAGCGGGCCTGCAGCCTCGATGCCTTCGCCCTGGTCGCGCCAGAAGATATAGCCCATGCCCGGCAGGCCTTCGCCCTGGGCAAACTTGTTCATCCGGTCGCAGAACTTGCGCGAGCCGCCGGTCGGCGCCGGGATGGCACGGATTTCGGTGCCTTCGTTTTCCAAGAGGTTTGCGAAGATCGCGAATCCGGACCCGCGGAAATGCTCGGAGCAGTCCTGCATCTTGATCGGGTTCCTGAGGTCCGGCTTGTCGGTGCCGTACCATTTGGCGGCATCCTTGTAGGAGATCTGCGGCCAGTCGGCGGCGGCATCCACCTTGCGGCCCTGCCCGAATTCCTCGAACACGCCCGCCATCACCGGCGCGATGGTGTCAAAGACGTCCTGCTGGGTGACAAAGGACATTTCCATATCCAGCTGGTAGAAGTCCGCAGGCGAGCGGTCGGCGCGCGGGTCTTCGTCGCGGAAGCAGGGCGCGATCTGGAAATACTTGTCAAAGCCCGAGACCATCATCAGCTGCTTGAACTGCTGCGGCGCCTGCGGCAGCGCGTAGAACTTGCCCGGATGCAAGCGCGACGGCACCAGGAAGTCGCGCGCGCCCTCAGGCGAGGAGGCGGTGATGATCGGGGTCTGGTATTCGTTGAAGCCGATGTCCCACATGCGCTTGCGGATCGACTGGATCATGTTGGAGCGCAGCACCATGTTACGCTGCATCTTCTCGCGCCGCAGATCCAGGTAGCGGTAGCGCAGGCGGGTTTCCTCGGGGTATTCCTGCTCGCCGAAGACCATCAGCGGCAGTTCCTCGGATTTGCCCAGGATTTCGATGTCGCGGATGAAGACCTCGATCTCGCCAGTGGAAATTTTCGGGTTCACCAGGGACTCGTCGCGGGCCATGACGTTGCCGTCGATGCGGATGCACCATTCGCTGCGGACTTTCTCGATCTCGGCAAAGACCGGGCTGTCCGGGTCAGCCATGACCTGAGTGACGCCGTAGTGGTCGCGCAGGTCGATGAACAACAACCCGCCGTGGTCGCGGACGCGGTGGACCCAGCCCGACAGGCGGACGGTTTCACCGACGTTGGATTTGTTCAGTTCGGCGCAGGTGTGGCTGCGGTAGGCGTGCATGGCTCGGCCTTTCGTTATGCGGGTCGCGGGTCCTTGGGGACCGTCATTCGGGAAATGCGCAAAAGGGCGCGGAATTCGTCCGGGGTGGTACACAAGGTTGCAGCGCGCTTGTCAAGCAAACAGGGCCATTTCGGCGCAGACGAACGCCTGAAACCGGCGGTTCCCTACGCTATCGGGGATCTCCCGCCCCTTCCCGGCTCATCGCTGGCGCGATCGGCCAGCAAGCGTTGGGCCGGGCGCCGCGCCTGCGGCGCGGCGTGCAGCGCACCGCCAGGTGCGCTGCCGGGCCCAAAGGGCAAAGGCCTGCCGGCGCCAGCCAGCGGGCCTTTTGTCTGCGGGAGCGCGCCCCTTACACTAGCCGTGCCGGGATCAGCCCGCGCAGGGAGTTACCCATGTAAATGGCTTTTGCCCCCTTCAGGTCCTCAAGGCGCAGCACGGCCTCTTGGCACTGACCGTTCTCCAGCAGCACCTGCCGCTGAATGCCCGGCAGCAGGCCGCATGAAAGCGGCGGCGTCACCACCCGGCCATCCGCGCGGGTCACAAACAGGTTGGTGATGGTGCCCTCGCAGACCTCGCCGCGCCGGTTCAGGAACAACAGTTCATCCACGCCATCCGGCAGCGCCGCTCGCGCGGTGTCATACAGCGCACGGCGGGTCGTCTTGTGCTGCAGCCACATGTCATCCGCGTCCAGCCGGGTGTCCGCGATGCCGAGGCGCCATTCGGAAGGCGTGCTGCCCAGCGGGGCTGAGGCAAGCTCCAATTGGCCAGCCGCATCCAGCGTCAGCCGGCATCGCAGCGGCGCATCTCCGGCGGCCCCGGCCAGAACCGCCCGTGCCTCATCAGGATCAAAGGCAATGCCAAACGCCGCCGCGCTGCGCCCCATCCGGGCCAGATGCGGCTGCAGGTGCCGGAACCCCTGCTCCGGATGACAGCCCAGCGTTTCGATCAGGCGGAAAGCGGGATCGTTCTGGATGGCGTCACACGGGCGAACCGGGCTTTCCATAGGGCTTCCTCATATTCCGACTCGGCAGTGCTGTCCCAGACCACGCCGCCGCCCACGTTGAGCGTCGCGCGGCCCTCCTCCAGCATCAGGGTGCGGATTGCCACGTTGAACTCGGACGATCCATCCGGCGCCGCCCAGCCGATGGTGCCGCAATAGATGTCCCGCGCCCAGGGTTCCAGTTCCGCCAGGATCTCCATCGACCGGATCTTGGGCGCGCCGGTAATGGACCCGCAGGGAAACAGCGCCGCAAAGATCTCTGCCAGGCCGGCATCACGCCGCAGTTTCGCCCGCACCAGCGAGACCATCTGATGAACGGTGGCATAGCTCTCGACCGCAAACAGCTCCGGCACATGCACCGAGCCCGTCTGTGCCACGCGGCTGATGTCATTGCGCAAGAGGTCGACGATCATCAGGTTTTCGGCGCGGTTTTTCTCGTCCTGACGCAGGAAGTCGCGGCGGCGGGCGTCTTCGACGGGATCGTCGCTGCGCGGCTGGGTACCTTTCATCGGGCGGGTCTCGATCACCCCCTCCGCGCCGGTACGGAAAAACAGCTCCGGCGAGCGCGACAACAGGTCCGGCAGCCCGTCCTGTTCGACCAGAACGCCGTGGCCTACCGCCTGTTTGGCCTGCAGCGCGGCATAAAGCTCCTCGGCAGTGCCGTAGGCCTGTGCGTCAATCGGGAAGGTCAGGTTGGCCTGATAAATGTCGCCCTTGCCGATATTGCGGTTCACTTCGCCGAAGGCTTCGGCGTAACGGTCAAAGGTCCAGCGCGGGGTAATGCCCTCCAATCCTGCATCGCCCGGACGATAGGCCGGGCAGCGCCCGTCCCGCCCCCCACGGGGCGGGCGCTTCGCTTCCACCCCGCCGG